>VGDH01000030.1 GCA_016869835.1 Alphaproteobacteria bacterium | reverse complement strand
GGGCGTGGATACGCCGGGGCGGGGGAAAGGTCAACGGGGGAGCATCCGCTGCTTTGCAGGGGGCGACACTCCCGCCTAACCGAACTCGGCGCGGTTCTGGCGCGCAAGGGCTGTGGCGCTTATCCCAGCGGCAAGAACCGTCCAGAAGGCCAAGACGCCCAGATAGCGCAAAGGGAGTGCGCGGCCATCAAGCGCAGCCTAGGCCAGTTCCGCCATGGCCCGGGTCGGCGTCCAGACCGAAAGCGCGGCCACAGCATCGGGCAAGAGCTGCGGGGGCATCCATAAACCGCCAAGATAGGCAAGCGGCAGAAACACCAGATTGGCCAGCGGCACCGCCGCCCGTGCCGAAACTAGCGACCCCAACGCGATGCCCAGCAAGGTCGCGGGCAGCGCCGCACAGTGGGTCACGATGATGAGCCGCACCCAGGCTTGGGCGTCGGCCAGCACCACCCCGCCCAGCGCCTTGCCCAGGGCCAGCACCAACAGCAAGGCGACGGCCGAAAAGCCGATGGCGGCCAAGACCCGCGCCGCCCAAGGCGCAAGGGCCGAGCCGGGCAACAGGCGCTGCCAGCGGATGAAAGGGTCAGCCCTGTCCTGCGCGACCGTCACGCCAAACTGATAAAACCCGACCCCCAGCACGGCATAGACGGCAAAGGCGGCCATCGCATAGGCCGCCGCCGGTCCTTGTCCTGCCAGACCCGCACCGAAAAAACTGTAAAGCATGGCAGGAAACAGCACCGTCGGCACCCAGAACCCCGGTTGACGCAACAGCACGCGCAGCACCAAGGCAAGTTCGGCAGAAAGTTGGTGAAGTATCATGGGACGTCCTTTCGGGACATGCGGGCTATGATGTCAGACAGGCCAAGTGGCTCGACCGTCAGATCGTGAAAGCCAAGCCCTTCGCCGACCATGCGGCGCAGCATGCTGTCGCTATCCGTGGTTTCGGCGGCCCAGTGGCTGCCCTGCTGCCGCGCGGGCAGCCAGTCGGGCGGCGCCTTACCTTCGGGCAGGGTGAACCGGAAAAGCCGGGCCTGCATCCGGGCGCGTATGTCGGCAAGACTGCCTTCCAGCACCTTGCGGCCCTTGTCAATCATGGTGATGCGGTCGCAGATGGCCTCGATTTCGGCCCAGTAATGTGACGTCATAATCAGCGCGCCGCCATCATTGACAAAGGCGCGGGCGGTCAGGGCAAAGGCCTCTTGCGCGGCGATGTCCAGCCCTGCGGTCGGCTCATCGAGAAAAACCAGACCGGGACGGCCCAGAAAGGCTAGCGCCAGCGCCAACCGGCGCACCTCGCCCCCCGAAAAGCCCGCAAGGCGACGGTCCAGCAGAGGGCCAAGCCCGAAGGCGGTGACAACATCGTCAAAGGGCGCGCGGCCTCCTCGTCGGGCCTGCGCATAGTGCAAAAGTTCGCGCGGGGTGAGCTGGCCGGGAAACCCGGCCGCCTGCGGCGTGACGCCCATCCGGGCGCGGGCCTTGGCACTGGTGGGCCGATGCCCGAAGATCCGCACCGCGCCCGTATCGGGCGCCCGCAGACCTGTCAGCATGGCAAGCGCGGTTGACTTGCCGGCACCGTTCGGCCCCAGAAGCCCAAGCGCGGTGCCGGGTTCAAGGGTCAGGGACAGCCCGTCGACCGCCGTCACCGCGCCAAAGCGCTTGCTGATGTCATGGGCCTCGACGGCCTGTTCCGTCATCTGTCGCATATTGTCTCGCCGGGCAGTTGGTGGTTACCTTGGCCTAAGGGACAGGCATTCAAGGCTGAAGGGCGGTTTCGTGAAGCAGCCAGAAATTCGCGCCAAGCTGCAGGCCGGACATTTGGCGCTTCGCGAAATGGCAGGCGCGATGCGCGACCGGCGGCTTTGGGCAGTGATTCTGGCCGTATTGCTGCTGGTGGCCCTCGCAGGCCCCTTCTACACGCTGGACAAACTGGCCTTGCCTGCCCGGATCGCCTATTGGGGCTTTGTCGGCATTCCGGGCGCGTTGATGATCTGGGCGCTGAACCGGCTGATCGAAGCGATTTGCCCACCCCACTGGCCACGCGCAGGCATTGGTGCCATGGCGGGCGCCTTGGGTATCCTGCCCGTGACCGGGCTCGTAGGCTTGGGCATGTGGATTGCGGGGCTGGACCTGCCGCCTTCGGGTGTTTTTGGGCTTTTGCCCTATGTCGCACCGACGACCATCGGGATCAGCGTTCTAGTGCAGCTTGTCATGCCAGAGGCAGAGCGCGCCCGACGCGCAGCGGCGCCTGGGGCGGCAACAGGGCTCTTCGCACGGCTGCCGCCTGACCTTGGCCGCGATATCATCGCGGTGCAGGCACAGGACCATTACGTCAAGGTCTTTACCCCCTTGGGCAATCGGCTGGTCCTAATGCGGATGAGCGACGCCTCTGACGATCTGGGTGGCCTGAATGGCATGCAGATTCACCGTTCTTGGTGGGTTAACATCGGTCATGTCACGGGCCTTGAAAAACCACCGCAAGGCGGACCGCGGCTGATGCTGCACAATGGGATGACCTTGCCTGTGCCCCGGTCGCGGGTTGCTGCCGTCAAGCGCGCCTTGGCCGAACGCCAGACTTTCAGCACCGCAAAAGACTGATCCGACAGAAATCGCCGGGACCTGCCACCTCACGGCGGCAGAAGCGGCCCCTTCGTCTGCGGCAGGCCCGCAAGCCACTCCATCAGCCTTGACCGCGCCGACATCTCGCCTGCCGCGCGGGCCTCTTCGATCACCGCCCGGGCTTCGGCCAGTTTCACCCGGCGCAAGAGCGCCTTGACCGGGCCGACCGAAGCCGGGCGCATCGACAGCCCGCGCAGGCCCATCGCGGCGAAGGCCAGCGCCTCGACCGGCCTGCCCGCGTCTTCGCCACAGAACGAAAGCCGCGTGTTCGACGCAGCGCAGCGCTGCACGACCTGTTCCAGAAAGGACAGGAAGGACAGGTTCAGCGTGTCATAGCGCTTGCGCACCCGGTCATTCTCGCGGTCGGCGGCAAAGAAGAACTGTTTCAGGTCATTGCCGCCGATCGAGATGAAATCGGCCTGATCGAAAAACGCCTGCGGGGCGAAGGCGAGGCTGGGGGTTTCCAGCATCGCGCCGATCTCGAGCTTTTCGGGCACCATGTGGCCCAAGGATCGTTCCCGATGGATTTCGCGCAGGACATGAGACCGCGCGTCCTGAAACTCGGTATGTTCGGTAATGAAGGGGAACATGATGGTCAGGGGGCGGCCATTGGACGCGCGGATCAGCGCCTGCACCTGCATGCGAAGGACGCCGGGCTTGTCCAGCCCGACGCGGATCGCGCGCCAGCCCATCGCCGGGTTCGGTTCGTCCTGCGGCTTCATATAGGGCAGCACCTTGTCCGACCCGATATCCAGCGTGCGGAAAGCCACGGGCCGGCCCTTGGCGGCATCCATCACCCGGGCGTAAAGGCTGGCCAGCTCTCCGCGCTGGGGCATCTTGTTGCGGATCAGGAATTGAAGCTCGGTGCGGAATAGCCCCACCCCTTCGGCGCCGGAACCTTCCAGGCTGGGCAGATCGGCCATCAGCCCCGCATTCATGTACAAAGCCACCGTCACCCCGTCACGCGTTGTGGCCGGCAAGTCGCGGAAGCTGGCATAGCGCTTTTGCGCCTCGGCCTGCATGGCGATCTTGTCACGGAAGGATCGGCTGACCGTATCTTCGGAGCGCAGGTGGACGATCCCCTGATCCCCATCGACCAGAATGGCATCGCCATTCAACGCCTCGGAGGTCACGTTGCGGGCGTGAATCACCATGGGAATGGCCAACGCCCGGGCGACGATCGCCGCATGGCTGCCGACCGAGCCTTCCTCCAGCACCACGCCCTTCAGCTTGCGGCCATAGTCCAAAAGCTCGGCAGGGCCGATGTTGCGGGCCACCAGAACGGGATTATCCGGCATCTGTGCGCCCGTCTCTTTGCCTTGGCCCGTCAGGATGCGCAAAAGCCGGTTCGACAGATCATCCAGATCATGCAGCCGTTCCCGCAAATAGGCATCTTCCACCTGTTCCAGCCGCGCCCGCGCCGTGGATTGTTCCTTTTCCACCGCCGCCTCAGCCGAAAGGCCGCGCTGGATGTCCTCTTCCATCCGCCGCAGCCAGCCGCGCGAATGGGCGAACATGCGATAGGCCTCAAGAACCTGTTTCTGATCCTTGTCCAGGCTCTCGGCCGCCAGAAGATCATCGACCGAGACGCGCAAGACACCCACAGCCTCGCGGATCCGCTCGATTTCGGTCAGCGGATCGTCGGCCACCGGATTGGTCACGACCACGCGCGGTTCATGCAACCAGACGCGGCCCATGGCAGTGCCTTCCTGGCCCGTGCTGCCCCGGAACATGACCGGTTGCTTGTGCAAGGCCTGCACGCCATCACCCGCAAAGGCGCCGAGCTCGGTCATCTCGGCCAGCACCATGGCGACGACATCCAGAGCGTCGATCTCTTCGTCGGAATACTGCCGCGCGGTCTTGGACTGCACGACAAGAACGCCAAGCTTTTCGCCAACCCGCTGAATGGGCACACCAAGGAAAGAGGAGTATATCTCTTCCCCGGTCTCTGGCATGAAGCGGAAGCCCTTTTCCGAGGGCGCATCGGCGGTGTTCACCGGCTGGCCGGTGCGGGCGACGCGCCCCACAAGCCCCTCGCCCAGCTTCATGCGGGTCTGGTGCACAGCCTCGGGGCGCAAACCTTCGGTGGCGCAAAGCTCAAGCGTTTCGGCATCGCGGAACAGATAGATCGAGCAGACCTCGGTCTTCATGCTGTCGGCAATCAGATGGGTGATGCGGTCAAGCCGCTCTTGCCCCTTGGCGGGGGTGGCAAGCACATCGCGCAAGCGCCGCAAGAGCTTGCGGCTGTCACTTTCACTGCGGTCTGGCATGGATCACGGGCTCCTTGCCTCAGCTATAGGCGCAATGTGCGCCGAAGGGGAGTAGCTTTTGGAGAGGATAGACAGGCCATCGGCACATTTCGCGCAAGTTTTCGCCATTTGCTGAAAATCGCGGCAGTGCAAGCGCCGCGGCTGGCCTTGCCCTTGCCAAGCGCACGCGCAAGATAGGGCGGATCCAAAAGGACGTGAGGCCACGATGACCCAGAATTTCGCAATCTACCCCAGCTTGAACGGCAAGACGGTCTTTGTGACCGGTGGGGCGCAGGGGATCGGGGCCGAGATCGTGCGAGCCTTTGCTGCGCAGGGTGCGCGCGTGGGTTTTATTGACCGCGACGCAGAGGCAAGCGCTGCGCTTTGCGCCGAAGTGCCCGGTGTGGCCCATGCGCTTTGTGACCTGCGCGACATTCCAGCGATGCAGGCCGCGCTTGGCCAGTTGAAGGCAGCCATCGGCCCGGCCGATGTGCTGGTGAACAACGCCGCCCGCGATGACCGCCATTCCTGGCAAGAGGTCACGCCCGATTACTGGGACGAACGTCAGGCCACCAACCTGCGCCATATGTTCTTTGCAATTCAGGCCGTGGCACCTGACATGATTGCCGCAGGCGGTGGCTCGATCATCAACATGGGTTCAAATTCCTGGTGGGAGGCAGGCGGCGGCTTTCCCGCCTATGCCACCGCCAAGGCCGCCGTTCATGGCCTGACGCGCACCATGGCGCGCGATCTGGGCCGCCACCGCATCCGCGCAAACGCTGTGGTGCCGGGCTGGATCATGACCGAACGGCAAAAGACGCTTTGGGCCACGCCCGAGGCGTTGGAGGCACACCGCAAGCGCCAGTGCCTGCCCGACCTGATCGACCCGGTCTATGTCGCGCGGATGGTGCTGTTTCTGGCCTCGGACGATGCGGCGATGTGTTCGGCCTCGAATTACATGGTCGAGGCGGGGTCGATCTGATCGGCGTGAAATGATCGACTGGCATGGTGGTCAAGGAAAACCCCGGCCTCCTCGCGGCGACCGGGGTTTGACTGTCTCTCACTTGACCGCCGAACAGGCCGCCACATCAGGCCTTTTCAAGCTCGAAGGTGTCGTGCAGCGCCTGCACGGCCAGTTCCATATACTTGCGGTCGATCAGGACCGAGATCTTGATCTCCGAGGTGGTGATGACCTTGATGTTCACATTCTCGGCGGCAAGGGCTGCAAACATCTTGGCCGCAACGCCGACCTGCGACCGCATGCCGATGCCCACAACCGAAATCTTGGCGACATCGGTATCGGTCACCAGCGAGGCATAGCTGAACTTGCCCGCAACCTTGGCCTCTTCAATGGCTTTGCGGGCCCGCTCCACCTGATTGGTGGGCAGCGAGAAGGTCATGTCGGTATAGGCGCGCTTGTCGGCCGGATCATCAAGTTCCGAGATGTTCTGGACGATCATGTCCACATTCACGCCAGCTTCGGCCAAGGGCCCAAAGATCGCGGCAGCAATGCCGGGCCGGTCCTCTACCTTGACCAGCGTCATCTTTGCCTCGTCGCGGCTATAGGCGACGCCAGAAACAACCTTCGATTCCATGATTTCGTCCTCGTCGCAGACCAGAGTTCCAGAAGTTTCATCGGTGTCCTCGAACGAGGACAGGACCCGCAGCCGCACCTTGTAGCGCATGGCAAGCTCGACCGAGCGGGTCTGCAAGACCTTGGCACCAAGTGAGGCCAGTTCCAGCATCTCTTCAAAGGCGATCTTGTCGAGCTTTCGGGCCTTGCCGCAGATGCGCGGGTCGGTAGTATAGACGCCATCAACGTCGGTATAGATGTCACAACGCTCGGCGCCGAAGGCAGCGGCAAAGGCGACGGCGGTGGTGTCGGACCCGCCGCGGCCCAGCGTGGTGATGCGGCCCTCTGCCGACAGGCCCTGAAAACCTGCAACCACGGCCACCTTGAAGCCTTCGGCAAACTTGGCATTGATGTTATCAGCCGGGATCGAGACGAACCGCGCTGAACCATGGGCGGAGGTCGTGTTGATCGGCACCTGCCAACCCTGCCAGCTGCGCGCCGGAATGCCCATCTCTTGCAAACGCAATGCCATCAGACCGGCGGTGACATTTTCGCCACTGGCGACCACGGCATCATATTCGCGGGCGTCATAAAGGGGCGAGGTCTTTTCCACCCAGCCGACCAGCTCATTGGTCTTGCCCGACATGGCACTGACAATGACGATCACGTCATAGCCGCGCTCCACCTCGCGCTGCACCTTCTGGGCGGCATTGGCAATGCGGTCGAGATCCGCCACCGAGGTGCCACCGAATTTCATCACCAACAGGGCCATGGACCTCTCCCGCAGCCAGCAAAATCGGCGCCTCATTAAGCCGCACAGCCTGCGCACGCAAGGCCCCAATCCGGACCAACTGTCATCACATGCGGGACCAAATCGCGCCTTGGATCGGCACGATCCGGGGCGCCATAAGCTTACAACGCCCGCCAGCCGATGTCGGAGCGGCAAAAGCCGTCGGGCCAGCGGATGTGGTCGATCATCGCATAGGCGCGGTTGCGGGCGTCCGACAGGGTGTCGCCGCGGGCGGTGATGTTCAGGACGCGTCCACCACTTGCCAGAATGGCCCCGTCTTTCTCGATCGTCCCCGCATGGAACACCATATGGCGGCTGTCTGCGGGCAAGCGATCCAGGCCGCGGATTTCGCTGCCTTTGCTGTAGGCTCCTGGATAGCCCTTCGCGGCCATGACCACGGTGATTGCATGATCGTTCGCCCAGTTGACCTGTGCCTGATCCAGCCGCCCTTCGGCGCAGGCCAGCATCAGATCCAGCGCCTGCGCGCCAAGCCTCATCATCAGCACCTGGGTTTCGGGGTCGCCAAAGCGAGCGTTGTATTCCACCAGCCGCCCCTGGCCGTCCTTGATCATCAGCCCTGCATAAAGCACCCCTTGATAAGGTGTCCCGCGCCGCGCCATTTCACGGATCGTCGGCAGGACGATCTCTTCCATCGCGCGCGCGGAGATTTCGTCGGTCAGCACAGGCGCGGGGGAATAAGCCCCCATGCCGCCGGTGTTCGGGCCCGTATCCCCGTCGCCCACCCGCTTGTGGTCTTGGGCTGTGCCAATCGGCAGAGCGCTCACCCCATCGGTGAGGATGAAGAAGCTGGCTTCCTCGCCCGTCATGAATTCCTCGATCACCACCTCGGCCCCGGCGGCCCCGAATTCGCCGCCGAACATGTCGTCGATCGCCGCCAGTGCCTCGGCCTCGGTCAAGGCGACAATCACGCCCTTGCCGGCCGCCAGCCCGTCAGCCTTGACCACGATGGGCGCGCCTTGGGCGGTAACATAGGCCTTTGCCGGCGCAGCTTCGGTGAAACTGGCATAGGCGGCGGTGGGCGCCCCGCAGGCGTCACAGATTTCCTTGGTAAAGCCCTTGGAGGCTTCAAGCCGGGCAGCAGCAGCGCTTGGGCCAAAGGTCAAGAGGCCAGCCGCCCGGGTGGCATCTGCAACCCCTGCCGCCAAGGGCGCCTCGGGTCCGATGATGACGAAATCAATGGCGTTTTCCTCGCAGAAGATCACGACCGAGGCGCCGTCAAGGATATTGATATCGGCCACCTCTGCCAGCTGCGCGATCCCGGCATTGCCGGGCGCCACGATCAGCCGGTCGCATTTGGGGTTTTGCTTGACCGCCCAAGCCAGCGCATGTTCGCGCCCGCCGCTGCCAAGGATCAGGATATTCATCACTTACGCCCCTTTGCCTTTGCCACGCCCGCGTCATAAGGTTCCCCCCAAAGGGAGGCAAGCGCCGATGGACATGTTCGAAGACGCCGCACCTGCGGGCAATCAGCCCGAATACACCGTGTCGGAACTGTCCGGCGCGGTCAAACGGGTGATCGAGGGCGAGTTTGGCCTTTTGCGGGTGCGCGGCGAGGTTGGGCGCGTCAGCCGTCCGGCCTCGGGTCATTTGTATTTCGACCTGAAGGATGATCGCAGCGTCATTGCCGCGATTTCGTGGAAGGGTCAGGTGGCCCGGATGCAGACCCGCCCCGAAGAGGGGATGGAGGTCATTGCCACGGGCAAGATGACCACCTTTCCCGGCCAGTCGAAGTATCAGTTGATCGTCGATGATGTGGTGCCTGCGGGGGCAGGTGCCTTGATGGCCATGCTGGAAAAGCGCAAGGTGGCCTTGGGGGCCGAAGGGCTGTTTGACGCAGGACGCAAGAAGCCGATCCCCTATTTGCCCAGCGTGATCGGGGTTGTAACCTCGCCCTCGGGCGCGGTGATCCGCGACATCCTGCACCGCCTGCGTGACCGTTTTCCGCGCCATGTGTTGATCTGGCCGGTCGCCGTGCAGGGTCAGGCCTGCGCGGGCGAGGTGGCAGCGGCCATTCGCGGTTTCAACGCGATTGAGCCGGGGGGCCCGATCCCACGGCCAGATGTGCTGATCGTGGCGCGGGGGGGTGGGTCCCTAGAGGACCTGTGGGGCTTTAACGAGGAAATCGTGGTGCGGGCGGCGGCGGCAAGCCGCATTCCGCTGATTTCCGCTGTGGGTCATGAAACGGATACGACGCTGATCGACCATGCCGCAGACCTACGCGCGCCGACACCGACGGCGGCAGCGGAACTGGCGGTTCCGGTGCGGCTGGAGCTGGTCGCGACGTTGGATGCCTTGGGCGCACGGCAAAGCCGGGCGGTGGCGCAGGGTGCGATGGTGCGTGGCCAGCGGCTGCGCGATCTGGCCCGCGCCCTGCCCCGGCTTGAAGCGCTCTTGGCGCAGCCCGCGCAGCGGCTCGATCTTTGGGCGGGCCGTCTTGGCGGCGCGCTTGGGATGGCGGCGGCGCGCAAGCGGGCCGCGTTTGAACGGGCGGCGCGGCTGCGGGTTGAGACCTTGACCACCGTGATCGCCACCAAAGCGACCGATCTGGACAGCCGCGCCCGCCGCCTGGGCGACCGCACCGCCCTTGCCGTCGAGCGCAAGGCGACGGGGTTGGACAAATGGGCCTCGCGCTTGGACCCGGCCTTGGCGCGGCTTTTGTCGGGGGCCGCGCGGGACATTCCGCGCGACCGGGACCGGTTGGCCGCGCTGGAGGCGCGGTTGCAGGCGGCACCGGGGCGCAAGCTGGCCGATCTGGGCAAGCGGCTTGAACAGATCGACCGCACTCGGCTGACGTTGGGCTATCGCGAGACGCTCAAGCGCGGCTTTGCCGTGGTGCGTGCCGATGGTCAGGTCGTGACCAACAAGACCGGGGCCGAGCGGGGGATCAGCCTTGAGATCGAGTTTGCCGATGGCAAGCTTGCGCTTGGCCCACGCACCCCGCGCGGCAAGGGAAAGGCCGAGGGCGGCCCCGAGCAGGGTAGCCTGTTCTAGAAACGTTATCTATCAGACGGTTGCCAGAGGGTCATGCACCCAGGAAGCTGCAGTTCATCGGGCTGTCTCCTGGCACAATGCGGACAACCGGACCATCGGTCCGGCCTTCATACCAGCCCCAAAGCTCTCCCTCGTGGATATTGTAGATCCAGCAATCCGGTGCTTCAGGGGCGTCTTCATAGTAAAAGCAGATCTGATTGCCGACCTGTTCCCAGGTGGCCGATTTGCAGCCCGAGGCGTCTTTCCAGAGCGCCCGCTGGCCAAGCAGGAACTCTTCGATGCCGTAAAGCGTGAAAGGGTCGAAGGTGTCCATCCGCTTGCCGAGCGTCAGCGCATCGAAGGCCCGGGCATCCAGGGGCGGGCCGCCGGGGATGGCCGTTTCGCCCAGTGCAAGGGTGGCAAGAACGCCAAGCAAGACCAGAACGACAGCCGCTTTCATGCGGTCCTCCACTTGGCCACATGCGGGCGGATCGCGCGTTTCCACAGCGGCGGGATCAGCGCCAGCGTGCAGGCCACCGGCAAGGGCCAGGGCAGATGCGGCGCCTCGTCGGCGGGCGGCAGACGCAGGGCGGGATAGGGCCGTGCGGGGTGGGCGTGGTGGTCGGAATGGCGCGGGGCGTTCAGCATCATGCCGGACGAAAACCAGTGCGGCGAATTCCAGCTATGACGTGCGGCCACGGGTTCCAGCCGCCCATCGTCCCGGCGCGCGCGGGTAAGCCCATAGTGCTGGACGTAATCGGACAGCATCAGCTGCATTTGGGCATGCAGCGCCAGAACGGCCCAGACCAAAAGGCCCCAGACCCCGGCAATCAGAAGGGCGGCCGCCAAGGCCGGCGCCGCGCCACCAAGATAGACCGCAAAGGGATGCACAGCGCGCCCCTTGGCCGACCGGGCGCGCAGGGCGTTTTCCTCGGCCCAGCCCTTGGCAAAACTCCCACCCCAGGCCCGCAGGAAAAACCGGTAGAACCCCTCGCCCGACCGCGCCGAATTCGGATCATCGGCACTTGCGTCATGACGGTGATGCACAAGGCGGTGGGCGCTGGAATGATGGTTGAAGAGAAGGCTCGTATAGACCGCTACCCCAAGGCCATAAAGCCATCGGTCGCCCCGGGGGATCAGCTCATGCGCCATGGGGTTCGACACCTGCCCGAACCACAGCCCCGCCCCCAGAATCAGCCCCGCGCGTTGCCAGCCTGTCAGGCCGCTGTCGCCCGCCACGGCCCAGATGACCATCGGCAGCGCCACAAGATGGCCCAGCGCCAGCGCGACAAGCAGCGCATCGGCGGCCGAAAACTCGGCCCCTTCCGGCGCGTCACCCATGAAAAGGCCCTTCATCTGGTCAAGAACCGCCGTCAGCGCGGTCATGTAAAGAAGCCCGGCAAAGGCCCAGATCCCGCCCGCCCAGATGCCAAGCACGAACAGTGCCAGCGGGCTGGCCGAAGCCAGCGCGAAAAGCATCATGGGCAAAGGGCGTTGGGTCAAATCACGCATGGGGCAAAGCTAACACGGTCATAACAGGCGAACAGCCGGGATATTGCCGCAGGAGCCAGGAAAACGCCATGGGCCAAGCGGGCGGTTTGCTGCCGAGACCCTTTTCCTTCAGGCGCAAATTGACTAGGTGATGTCAAACAGCCAAAGGCGCGCCCATGTCCTTCTTCAAGAAACTCAAGGAACGGATGTTCCGATCCTCGGACAAGATCGGCGAGGGGCTGGAGGCTTTGGTGGCTGAAGCGCCCGCGCCTGCCGCCGATGAGGCATCCCAGATTGCGCCCGATGTTACGCCAGAGGTTGCCCCAACTGCACCGACCGAAACCCCAGCCCTGCCACCGACCACGGCCGCCCCTGCCGCCGCGCCGGTCTCCGAGGCCCCTGCGGCGCGCGCCATCCCAACGCCGCCCGCTCCCACCCCGACACCCCCGTCTGAACCGGCAAAGCCTGGCCTTCTGGGGCGCCTCTTTGGCAAGTCGGAAGAGCCGCGGCGTGTGCTGGATGATGCGATGCTGGAAAGCCTTGAGGATCTGCTCATTCAGGCCGATATGGGCGTGGACACCGCCACCCGCGTCACCGCCAATATAGCCGAAGGCCGCTTTGGCAAGAAGATCGGCGTGACCGAGTTGCGGCAGGCCCTAGCCAATGAGGTCGCCCGCATCATGGAGCCCAGCGCCCGCCCCCTGCCGCTTTATCCGCAAAAGCCTCAGGTGGTGCTGGTTGTAGGTGTCAATGGCTCGGGCAAGACGACGACCATCGGCAAACTGGCCTCGCAGTTTCGCGCCGCCGGAAAGAAGGTGGTGATTGCCGCAGGCGACACCTTCCGCGCCGCCGCTGTCGAACAATTGCAGGTCTGGGGGACCCGCGCAGGTGTTCCCGTCCTGACCGCGCCGGAAGGGTCCGACCCGGCGAGCCTTGCCTTTGACGCGCTGACAAAGGCACAGGCCGACGGCGCCGACCTTTTGATGATCGACACCGCAGGCCGGTTGCAAAACCGCGCCGATTTGATGGAGGAACTGGCCAAGATCGTCCGCGTCATCCGCAAGGTCGACGCCACCGCGCCGCATAACACAATTCTGGTTCTGGACGCCACGACAGGGCAAAATGCTGTCGCGCAGGTCGAGATCTTCCGCAAGATCGCCGATGTCTCGGGTCTGGTGATGACCAAGCTTGACGGCACTGCCAAGGGCGGGGTTCTGGTGTCGCTGGCCGACAAATTCGGCCTGCCGATTCATGCGATTGGCGTGGGCGAACAGATCGACGACCTTGCCCCGTTTGACCCCGCCGAATTCGCCTCGGCCCTTGTGGGGCTGGACAGATGAGGCCCCCGGCAGACGGGCGCAGGACACCACGCAAAAAGGCATCACGCAAACAAGGGACGCCAAACCATGGCTGAGGCCAAAAAGATCAATCCGCTGGTCAAGACGGCGCTGGAACTGGGGCCGGTGATCCTGTTTTTCGTGGGCTTCACCATGATGAAGGATCAGACCTATACGATCGCCGGAACCGAGTATTCCGGCTTTCTGGTGATGACGGCGGCCCTGATCGTGATGATCGCCATTACCTCGGCCATCTTCTGGGCGCTGACCGGCACGCTGTCGCGGATGCAGCTTTTGACGCTGGTGCTGGTGGTGGTGATGGGCGGCATCTCGATCTGGCTCAAGGATGAGCGGTTCATCAAGATGAAGCCGACGCTGGTCTATGTGGCCTTTGGCACCATCCTGGGCTTTGGGCTGTGGCGCGGGCAATCCTATCTGTCGCTGGTCATGGACCAAGCCCTGCCCTTGAAGCCCGAAGGCTGGATGATCCTGACCCGCCGCCTGACCCTGTTCCTCTTCGTGCTGGCCGCTGCGAATGAGGCGGTCTGGCGGTTGATGTCGACCGAAGCCTGGGTCAACCTTGAAACCTTTGGCACGCCGGTGGCGATGTTCGCCTTCTTTATGGCACAAGCTCGGGTGATTGATCGCTATAGCATCGACGAGGACAAGCCCGGGGCCTGAACCAATCATCCCGCGAGGTTGGAAACGATCTGTTTACCAATTCGCCAGACCGGCCCAAGGCTGGCCATATTCCTGCCGCCGCGGTGTCGTGTTTGGGGGGCAGCCTGACCTTGGTGATTGACCGTGGGGGTATGGCAATGAGTGAACCCGTTTCGCAATCGGTGAACCGTCTTGTGCAGACGCTTGGCCGGTTTCCTGTTGTGGCCCCCGAAATCCTGATGCCGGGGCTGGTCTTGACAGCGCTGTGGCCGATCCTGCGCGTGGCGCTGGAAAGCGAGATCGAGGCATTTCTGATCGCCTTTCTGGTGACCGTGGCACTTAGGCTGGCGATCAAGGCCGAGATGCTGATCCTGACCGCTCATTCGCGGCTGGGTCGTCGGGTGACCATTCTCGCGACGCTGATCTTTGGTCCGGGTCTGTTGGCCTTTCTGATGCTGAACGGCGATCCAAGCTGGTGCCAACGCTTCCTGTCTGCCTATTTCCTGATCATGGCTGCGCTTTTCCTGTTGGACCTTGTCGATGGGCGCGCTCTTCTGGCCCGCCACAGCTGGCCCGACATCGACCGGCCTTATGCACGACGGGTGCTGAGCCAGTTGATGGTGATCTATCATCTGGGCATGCTCTTGACCAACGAGGTGCTGATCGGTAGCGCCAGCTATGGGAACTGGCTGATCTTTCTGGGCTATGCGCCGCTGATCTCGCATCTGGTGGTGCAATCCATGCTCGCCGTCCTGCGCGAGATGGCCGCGCGCGGGCGCGGGGTCTGCTAGCGCGCGCGGTTTGTCGTCAGGCGCGGCGCGGCGGTGGCTTCGGCAAAGCGGGCGGCGACGGTGGCGGCCCCATGCTGCACGGCAAGCCGCATGAGCGCAAACCGGATGCGCGCCACTTCGCGGTAGTAACGCAGGAAGGCGGCATTGATCGCCGCGCCGCTGACCGCCCCTAGAACGGGAACCGCTTGCGCTGCAAGCTTCTGGCCCAGCGCGGCGGCCAGACGCGGAGCGACCATGGCGATCAGACCTTGAAGCGCCGGGCCGGTCAGCGTCAACCGCGCCGACAGGAACGAGGTATTCACACCGTCATCGCCCGCCAGCGGACTTCCGGCGGCAAAGACCTCAAGACAGGCGGCACGCGTGCCCGGCTCATCCGGGTCAAAGCCAGCCTTGACCGCCTCGGCCCGGATGGCGCGCAAGATGATAGTGATCGTCACCGGGAGTTCTGCAACCGAGGTGACAAGTCCCCCCGCCCCGCCCGCCGCCCCGGTGGCGAGAACGGCGGCCATGGTGCCACGCCCGCCCGCCTCGCCCCCAAGACCGGCCAAGCCATGGGCGGCCATCAGCGCGCCGGCCGTCACCCGCTCCACCTCGACCCGAAGGCTGGGCGGAAGAAGGGCCAACTGCTGTTCCATACTGCCCCCCAGCTTGTTGACCAGCGCCATCAGCGGGCCATTGGCCCGTTTCGCGTCACGCGCCAGCACAGCGATATCGCGGTTAAGGTCGGGGCTGGGAAGGGCAGGCAGGTTTGCGGTCATGCGCACAATGTGGTCGTGGCCTGACCGCCTTGCAAGATCGGCGCAAGGCCTGGGTGTTCAGACGCCGGTTGCCTTGGTCACCGGCCCCTTGATCCCGTCCCAGGCGCCATGTTTCAAGGCAAGCCCAAGCACCCGGTCGGGGTTGGTGGGCGGCGGCATCACGACACCCTCGAGTTTCTCAAAGCCAAAGCGGCTGTAATAGGGCGCATCGCCGACCAGAAGCACCCTTTCCCAGCCCAGACGCCGCGCTTCGGCAAGACTTTCGTTGATGAGAAGCCCGCCCAGACCTTCGCCCTGCCGGGTGGGGTGAACGGCGACGGGACCCAGAAGAAGCACATCTTCATCCCCAACCTCGACCGGCCAATAGCGGATCGCGGCGGCCAAAGTGCCGTCATCGTCGCGCAAGACCAGACAGAGTGCGGCCACCGTCGGTACCCCATCGCGCAGCCGGTAAGACGACAGCGCCGTGCGGCCCGGTGCAAAGCACAGGTCATAAAGTGCCTCGACCTCCCACCAGTCGGCCTCGGTCTCTTCTTCCAGCTTGTACACGCGCAGCCGCCCCGTGGAATCAATCGGACAAGGGGCTAACATGGGGTGGCGGGGGGATCAAACGACGATTTCGGCGGGGAAATCCCCAAGCGCCGCACACCTTGGCGCCGGTCAGTCCGGACTGGGCGCGACCACCACCTCGGTGCCCCATTCGCTGCATTTCAGCGCCAGATCGCGCGGCAGCGGCTGATCGGTAAAGACAGTGGTAATCTCGGCCAAAGAGGCCAGCCGCGCCGGGGCAGAACGGTCCAGCTTGGAATGGTCACAGACCACAAACACCTTGCGCGCCTGCCGGATGATCGCCTTGGACACCCGAACTTCCGCCAGATCAAAATCCAGAAGATCGCCGTCCCGGTCCAGCGCCGATGCGCCGATCACGGCGTAATCGACCTTGAACTGTTCGAAGAACTGGGTGGTCAATTCCCCCACGAGCCCGCCATCGGACCGGCGCAGCGCGCCACCGGCCACCATGATCTCGCAGCTTGAATTCGCCGCAAGTATATTGGCCACATTCATGTTGTTGGTGACCACGGTGATATTGCGATGGCCGACAAGCTCGCGCGCGACGGCCTCGGTTGTGGTGCCCAGGTTCATGATGAGCGAACAGTTTTCCGGGATAGCGGCTGCACAGGCCTGAGCAATTGCAGCCTTGGCATCCTCGTTCATCCGGCGGCGCTGTTCATAGCCCAGATTGGCCACGCCGGTTTTCGGCACGGCCCCCCCATGCACACGGTCAAGGTGGCCAAGATCAGCCAGCTCGGTCAGATCGCGGCGAATGGTTTGCAGCGTGACATCAAAGCGTTGCGCCAGGTCTTCGACCACCACGCGCCCTTCGGTACGGGCGATTTCCAGTATCTCGCTTTGACGAAAGCTGAGCGCCACGAAATGTTCCTTTAGCTTCGCTGCTGACCGCCGAGTTTCGTCAAATCCCCCCTGCCGATCAAGACGGAATCTCTGCCGCAGATGCACGAACACTGACGCCGCGACGCAGCGCGCTTGCGCGCGAAAACAGGCGTTTCCCGTAGAAGTGGTTTTGAATCAGCGGTTTACCCAACGTCATCTACTCGCAAATGTTCGCTTTTTCTCTCTTCGATCACAAACGAAAAAACATGATTGACGTTTGCGCGCGATTCGCCCCATCTTCTTCCCCCGGGGGAGGATACCAGCGTGACCACGAAGACGAGGCCCGATGTGGCCGATCTCTTCATTATCGGAGGCGGCATCAATGGCTGCGGCATTGCCCGCGATGCCACGGGCCGGGGTCTCTCGGTTATTCTGGCCGAACAGGGCGACCTCGCGCAGGCCACATCATCGGCCTCGACCAAGCTTTTCCATGGCGGGCTGCGCTATCTGGAGTATTTCGAATTCCGTCTGGTGCGCGAGGCTTTGGAAGAGCGCGAGACGCTTTTGGTGGCAATGCCGCATATCTCGTGGCCGATGCGTTTCGTGCTGCCCTATCACCCGGACATGCGCTTTGAGGGCGATACGCCGACGGGACGGCTGATGGCGCGGCTGATGCCATGGATGAAGGGGCGGCGGCCGTCTTGGCTGATCCGGGTCGGGTTGTTTCTTTATGACACTCTGGGCGGTCGAAAGATCCTGCCAGCGACGCGGACGCTGGACCTGACGCGCGATCCGGCGGGCAAGGCGCTGCAAACGCGGTTCCGCCATGCCTATGAATATTCCGACTGCTGGATCGAGGACAGCAAGCTTGTCTCGCTGAACGCCCGCGATGCGGCTGAACGAGGTGCGCAGATCCTTACGCGCAAGCGCGTGGTCTCGGCCAGTCGGCTGGATGGGCTGTGGCAGATCGAAACCGACGGGCCAGAGGGGCGGCACAGCTATCGCGCCCGAGCCCTGGTCAATGCGGGCGGGCCCTGGGTTGAGGATGTGATCCGCAATGTCGCGCGGATCAACTCGTCCGAAGGGGTGCGGCTGGTGCGTGGCAGCCATATCGTGACGCGCAAGCTTTATGACCACGACCGCTGCTATTTCTTTCAAGGCACCGATGGGCGGATCATCTTTGCCATTCCCTATGAGCAGGATTTCACCCTGACCGCCACCACCGACAAGGACCACCAGGGCGCGCCCAAGGACGCCGCCTGCACGAATGAGGAACGCGACTACCTGCTGCATTTTGCCAGCCAATATTTCGCAAAGCCGGTAACCGTGGACGATGTGGTCTGGACCTATTCCGGGGTTCGGCCACTTTACAATGACGGGGCAAAGTCGGCGACGGCAGCGACGCGGGATTATGTCTTGTCGCTGGATGAAAATGGCGCGCCTTTGCTGAATGTCTTCGGCGGCAAGATCACCACCTATCGCCGCCTCGCGGAATCGGCGCTGGAAAAGCTGGCACCGTTCTTTCCAAACGCCTCGGGTCGCTGGACTGCGCGCGTGCCCTTGCCTGGCGGGGATTTCCCCCATGATGGCGTGGCCCGATTGACCGACGACTTGAAGGCACAGTTCCCGTTCCTGTCGGATTACTGGGCCGGACGTCTGGTGCGCGCCTATGGATCAGAGGCTGCAACCGTGCTGGGCAACGCGAATGCTGCCGCCGATCTGGGCCGCGACTTTGGCGCGACCCTGACCGAAGCCGAGGTGCGATGGCTGGTGACCCATGAGTTTGCCCGTGCGGCGGCGGATGTGGTCTGGCGGCGCACAAAGCTTGGGCTGCGGATGACAGTGGACCAGATTGCCGCGCTGGATGCGTTCATGATCGCAGCTGCAAAAGACGGGGCGCTTAGCCCCGCTGCCGAATAGGGGAACCGGATGGCGCTTGAACTGAAATCAGTCTCACGGTCAGTTCAGGGGCGTGCACATATTCGCCCGACCGACCTGACGCTGGAGCGGGGCTCGATGAACGTGCTTTTGGGGCCGACTCTGTCGGGCAAGACCTCGCTCATGCGTCTGATGGCCGGACTGGATGTCCCCAGCGCAGGCCGCATCTTCTGGAACGGCACCGATGTGACCGGGCAGCGCGTGCAGGACCGCAAGGTGGCCATGGTCTACCAGCAGTTCATCAACTACCCGGCGATGAGCGTTTATGACAACATCGCCTCGCCTTTGCGCCTGTTGGGCAAGACCAAGGCCGAAATTGATCGCGCCGTGCGCGAAACCGCCGATATGCTGAAGCTGACCCCGATGCTGGACCGCAAACCGCTGGAACTTTCGGGCGGCCAACAGCAGCGCTGCGCCTTGGCGCGGGCCTTGGTCAAAGGGGCGGGGCTGGTTTTGCTTGACGAACCCTTGGCCAACCTCGACTATAAACTGCGCGAGGAATTGCGAGTGGAAATCCCGCGCATCTTCGAAGCGTCAGGCGCAATCTTTGTCTATGCCACCACTGAACCCGAAGAGGCTCTGCTTCTGGGCGGCAACACCGCCACTCTGTGGGAAGGCCGCGTCACCCAGTTCGGCCCGACGCCATCAGTTTACCGCCTTCCCGCCGATGCCACCACAGCGCGGGTGTTTTCCGATCCGCCGATGAATTTTGTGCCGGTCGTCAAGACCGGTCCTCGGCTGGATTTTGGCGGGCTGGCCATGGCCCCTGCCGAAGGAGCCCATTGCGCCTTGCCCGATGGCCGCTATGTGGCCGGCTTCCGCGCCAATCATGTGACGCTGAACAAACATTCCGGCGATGCGGTTGAGTTGCCCTGCACGGTGGCCGTGACCGAAATCACGGGGTCGGAGTCCTTTTTGCATCTGCGGCACGGGGCCGAGAAATGGGTCGGCCTTGTGCATGGGGTTCAAGATCTGGTCCCCGGCACGGCGGTCAATGTCTATCTGAACCCGGCCCATATCTATCTTTTCGACACTGACGGCGCGCTTGTGGCGCCCGCGTCCTATGCATTGGCGGCCTGACCGATGGCACAGATCACGCTTTCAAAACTCGCCCATTCCTACGCGGCCAACCCGACTGCCGAGTCGGACTATGCGCTGAAGGAAATGGATCACGTCTGGCAGGACGGCGGGGCCTATGCTCTGCTGGGGTCATCGGGCTGCGGCAAGACCACGCTTTTGAACATCATCTCGGGCCTTGTGCGGCCCAGCCATGGGCGTGTGTTGTTTGGCGAACTCGACGTGACCGATCAGGAAACCGCCGCGCGCAACATCGCGCAGGTGTTTCAGTTTCCTGTGGTCTACGAAACGATGACGGTGCGCGAAAACCTGTCTTTTCCGTTGCGGAACAGGGGCATGGATGCTGGTTATATCGCGACCCGGGTCAACCAGATCGCCCAGATGATCGGCATGGAAAGCGTGCTGAACCGCAAGGCGCGCGGGTTAACGGCGGATGCCAAGCAAAAGATCAGCCTTGGCCGCGGCATGGTGCGCGAGGATGTGAATGCCATCCTCTTCGACGAACCCCTGACCGTGATCGACCCCCATATGAAATGGGAGCTGCGGACCCAGCTGAAACAGCTGCACCGCGAGTTCGGTCACACGATGATTTACGTCACCCATGACCAGACCGAGGCTCTGACCTTCGCCGACAAGGTGGTGGTCATGTATGACGGCCGCGTCGTGCAGATGGGCACGCCCGAGGAATTGTTCGAAACCCCGGACCACACCTTTGTCGGCTATTTCATCGGCTCGCCGGGCATGAACCTGCTGGATGCCACCGTTTCGGGAACCACTGCCCATCTGCAAGGGGCCGAGATTGCCTTGGGGGCGGGTTATGGGCCAATCAAGGGTCGCACCCAGATCGGCATCCGCCCCGAATATTGCAGCCTGACCGATGGCGCGGGCCTGCCGGTGACCATCCGCCAGGTCGAGGATGTGGGCCGCCACCGCATCATCCGGGCTGACCTCTTTGGCCAGGCCTTCAACATCATCGCCCCCGAAGGAATGGGGATCAGCCCCGACATGACCCGCGTCGCCTTTGCGCCGGGCAAGATTAATGTCTACGCCGATGACTGGCGCGTGTCGGGCCAAGTTGTCGGGGGAGTTGCCGCCTGATGGAAAAGACCCAGAACAACAAAGCCTGGTTCCTTGTTCTGCCCGTCCTGGTGATCGTGGCCTTTTCGGCCGTGATTCCGCTGATGACGGTCGTCAACTATTCGATGAACGACACCTTTGGCGAGAATGAGTTCTTCTGGAACGGCCTTGGCTGGTTTGAAGAGATGATCACCTCGGACCGCATGCATGATGCGCTTGGCCGTCAGGTGCTGTTTTCTGCCATCATTCTGGCGATCGAGGTGCCTCTGGGCATCTTCATCGCGCTCAACATGCCGAAAAAGGGCTTCTGGGCCAGCTTCTGCCTTGTGCTGATGGCCTTGCCGCTTCTGATCCCCTTCAACGTCGTCGGCACGATCTGGCAGATCTTCGGCCGGGTGGACATTGGCCTTCTTGGCCACGGGCTGGCCGCGATGGGCATCGATTACAACTACACCAACGACCCCTTGGATGCCTGGATCACTATCATCGTCATGGATGTCTGGCACTGGACCTCGCTTGTCGCCCTCTTGTGCTATGCCGGGCTGCAATCCATCCCGCAGGCCTATTATCAGGCCGCCCGGATTGACCAGGCCAGCCGGTGGAGTGTCTTTCGCTTCATCGAACTGCCCAAGATGGCGGGCGTGCTGCTGATAGCGGTTCTCTTGCGGTTCATGGACAGTTTCATGATCTACACCGAGCCTTTCGTCGTCACGGGCGGCGGCCCTGGCAACTCGACCACCTTCCTGTCAATTGACCTTGTGAAGATGGCGGTGGGTCAATTCGATCTTGGGCCCGCGGCGGCGTTCTCAATCATGTATTTCCTGGTGATCCTACTGGTGTCGTGGGTGTTTTACACCGTAATGACCAATCTGGACAAAGAGGAGGGCAAGTAAGATGCCTCTGCGCGGTTCCGCCTTGGTGATGACGTTTTACCTTTTGTTCCTCTTGGTGCCTATCTACTGGCTGGTCAACATGAGCCTCAAGACCAACACCGAGATCACCTCGGCCTTCACGCTGTTTCCCACAGACCTGACCTTCGGGAATTACCTTACCATCCTGACCGATCCGTCCTGGTACATGGGCTACGTCAACTCGCTGATCTATGTGGTGATGAATACGGTCATCTCGATCACCGTGGCCCTGCCCGCCGCCTATGCCTTTTCGCGCTACAGCTTCATGGGCGACAAACATCTGTTCTTCTGGCTTTTGACAAACAGGATGGCCCCGCCCGCCGTTTTCGCCCTGCCGTTCTTCCAGCTTTATTCCTCGGTCGGGCTGTTCGACACCCACATCGCCGTCGCACTGGCCCATTGCCTGTTCAACGTGCCGCTGGCCGTGTGGATCCTTGAAGGCTTCATGCGCGGCGTGCCCAAGGAAATCGACGAAACCGCCTATATCGACGGCTATTCCTTTGGCCGGTTTTTCACCCGTATCTTCATGCCGCTGATTGCCAGCGGCATCGGCGTGGCCGCGTTCTTCTGCTTCATGTTCTCATGGGTGGAATTGCTGCTGTCGCGCACCCTTACATCGGTCAATGCCAAATCCATCGCCTCGACCATGACCCGCACCGTCAGCGCCTCGGGTATGGATTGGGGGGTTCTGGCGGCAGCAGGCGTGCTGACCATCATCCCCGGCGCCCTGGTGATCTACTTTGTCCGCAACTACATAGCCAAGGGCTTTGCCCTGGGGAGGGTGTGATGACCGCTTCACGCTGGACCGGCATCTACGCCAGCCTTTCCGCTGCCATGGCGGCCATACTTGGCTTCCTGATCTGGTCCGTCCCCCGCGAAGACGGTGCGATGCTGTGGTTTGACCCGATGATCCCCGGCGGCTGGATGGCTTGGACCTTTCCGGTCGCACTGTTCTTCTTCATCATCGCCTGCCTGCTGATTACCTTTACCTTGTTGGCGATCCGCTATCCCGAAACCCCGCGCCGCGGCATCCTGCGGATCGAAACCACGCGGGGCGATCGGCTTTTCATCACCTTATTGGGCTCGGCCTTCATCAATCTGGTCTGGCTCTTTTTCTTCGGTGCGCCACTCACCTGGCCACTGATCCTAAGCCTGCTTTATGCCGCAGCGGTTTTCCGTTGGGTCTGAGGCTGGTCGAAGACGCCGGGGGGCGGAAGTGCGACCCTCGCCCCCCGGCTTGAATGCGGAATCTACGAAAGTCTCAACATTCCGGGAGGTACATAATGAGATTGCGTAAAACTACAATAGCGATAGCGCTGGCACTGATGGCCATGGGATCGGTCCCCGCCTGGGCCGACATGGACGCGGCAAAGGCGTTCCTCGATGCGGAAATCGGCGATTTGTCCACGCTGGACCGCGCGGGCCAGGAAGCCGAACTCCAGTGGTTCATCGATGCCGCCAAACCCTATGCCGGCATGGAAATCAAGGTCGTGTCCGAGACCATCGGCACGCATGAATATGAATCCAAGGTCTTGGCCCCGGCGTTTGAGGCCATCACCGGCATCAAGGTCACCCATGACCTGATCGGCGAAGGCGATGTTGTCGAAAAGCTGCAAACGCAGATGCAGTCGGGCGAGAACATCTATGACGCCTATATAAACGATAGTGACCTGATCGGCACCCACTGGCGCTATCAGCTGGCCCGCAACCTGACCGACTGGATGGCCGGCGAAGGTGCAGCCGTCACGAACCCCGGTCTGGACATCGCCGACTTCATCGGCACCTCCTTTACCACCGGGCCGGATGGCAAGCTTTACCAACTGCCCGACCAGCAGTTCGCGAACCTCTACTGGTTCCGCTACGACTGGTTCTCGGATCAGAAAACCAAGGACGACTTCAAGGCCAAGTATGGCTATGACCTTGGCGTTCCGGTCAACTGGTCGGCCTATGAGGACATCGCCGAGTTCTTCACCGGACGCGACATGTCTTATATGGGCGGGCCTGCCACAGGCGTCTATGGCAACATGGACTACGGCAAGAAAGACCCGTCCTTGGGCTGGCGCTACACCGACGCGTGGATGTCGATGGCCGGCATGGGCGACGTGGGCGAACCGAACGGCCTGCCGGTTGACGAATGGGGTATCCGCGTCAACGAAAAGTCGCAGCCTGTTGGCTCTTGCGTCGCTCGCGGTGGTTCCACGAACGATGCGGCAGCCGTCTACGCCGTGACCAAGGCGATCGAGTGGCTGCAGAAGTACTCGCCGCCGGAAGCGGCTGGCATGACCTTTGGCGAAGCCGGCCCGGTTCCTGCTCAGGGTGCGATTGCACAGCAGATGTTCTGGTACACCGCCTTCACCGCGGCCTCGGTCGAGCCGGGCACCCCAGTTATGAACGAGGACGGCACGCCCAAGTGGCGCATGGCCCCCTCGCCGCATGGTGTGTACTGGCAGGATGGCCAGAAGATCGGCTATCAGGACGCGGGTTCCTGGACCCTGATGAAGTCGACCCCGGTCGACCGCGCTCAGGCGGCCTGGCTCTATGCCCAGTTCGTCACCTCGAAGACCGTGGATGTGAAAAAGGCCCATGTCGGCCTGACCTTCATCCGCGAATCGACGATCCAGCACGCGTCCTTCACCGAACGCGCGCCGAAACTTGGCGGTCTGATCGAATTCTATCGCTCGCCCGCCCGCGTTCAGTGGTCTCCGACCGGCACCAACGTTCCTGACTATCCGAAGCTCGCGCAGCTTTGGTGGCAGAACATTGGCGACGCGATGTCGGGCGCCAAGACCCCGCAAGAGGCGCTCGACGCCCTTTGCGCCGAGCAGGAAAAGGTCCTGATCCGTCTGGAGAAATCCGGCGCGCAGGGCGAGCTTGGCCCGGTCATGAACGAAGAGCAGGACCTGCAGGTCTGGCTTGATGCCCCCGGCGCACCGGTGGCGAAACTGGAAAACGAAAAGCCCATGGGCGAAACCGTTTCCTATGACGAGCTGATCAAGTCCTGGCAGAACTAAGCGACAATGGGGGCGGCATCCAATGGGTGCCGCCCCTTTTACTTTCCCCCTTCCTGGCGCGACCTGGCGTGCCAGACTGGTGGGGGACGGGGCCTGTTCACTGCGCGAAGTGGAAATGAATGGCTAAAATTGAAAATTTAAGCCATTGAAAAACAGAAACTCTATAAATGTCCCAGCGGAGGACATCGCAAAGAGGGACGAACTCTTCCATGACCCATATCCTTGCCATCGATCAGGGCACCACCTCGTCGCGCGCGATCCTGTTTGACGCGGGCCTGAAGGTGCGGGCCGTCGCGCAAGAAGAATTTACCCAGCATTACCCGGCCTCAGGCTGGGTCGAACACGACCCATCGGATCTGTGGTCAACGGTCGCAGGCACAGCGCGGGCGGCCATCGAAAAGGCCGGGATCAGCGCGCGCGACATTGCAGCGATCGGCATCACCAACCAGCGCGAAACCACCCTGATCTGGGACCGGGCCACGGGTGAGCCCATTCACCGCGCCATCGTCTGGCAAGACCGCCGCACCGCCGACACCTGCGACGCGCTGAAAGCGGCGGGCCATGAGCCGATGATCACCGCGCGCACCGGCCTTTTACTTGACCCCTATTTCTCGGCCACCAAGATCAAATGGATGCTGGACCACGTGCCGGGCGCGCGGGACCGGGCCAAGCGGGGCGAGTTGGCTTTTGGCACAGTGGATTGTTTCCTGATCTGGAA
This sequence comes from Alphaproteobacteria bacterium, assembly GCA_016869835.1. Taxonomy (GTDB): domain Bacteria; phylum Pseudomonadota; class Alphaproteobacteria; order Rhodobacterales; family Rhodobacteraceae; genus Tabrizicola_A. The sequence goes on along the minus strand of VGDH01000030.1, from coordinate 2,834 downwards.
ACTCACCGGCGGGCGCATACATGCCACCGATGCGACCAATGCCGCGCGCACCATGATCTACAACATTGCCAGCAACGAGTGGGACGCCGAGATTTGCGGATTGTTGGACATTCCCATGTCGCTGTTGCCTGAGGTGCGCGATTGCGCGGCGGATTATGGCGTGACGCGGGCCGATCTTTTTGGCGTGGAAATCCCGATCCTGGGCGTCGCAGGCGATCAGCAGGCGGCCACCGTGGGCCAAGCCTGTTTCCGCCCCGGCATGATGAAATCCACCTATGGCACGGGCTGTTTTGCGCTTTTGAACACCGGCCATCAGATTGTGCCGTCGAAGAACCGGCTGCTAACGACCATTGCCTACCGCCTGAACGGCCAGACCACCTATGCGCTGGAAGGGTCGATCTTCATTGCGGGCGCGGTGGTGCAATGGCTGCGCGACGGGCTGAAGATCATTCGCGAGGCCAAAGAAACCCAACCCTTGGCCGATGCGGCCGATCCTTCGCAGGACGTCATTCTGGTTCCGGCCTTCACCGGCCTTGGCGCGCCCTATTGGCGGCCCGATTGCCGGGGCGCGGTTTACGGGCTGACCCGCAACTCCGGCCCGGCTGAACTGGCCAAGGCGGCGCTGGAGAGCGTTGGCTACCAGACGCGCGATCTCTTGGAGGCGATGCGGGCCGATTGGGGCACCTCGGCTGAAGGGATCTTGCGGGTGGATGGGGGCATGACCGCATCAGACTGGGCGATGCAGTTCCTTTCAGACATTCTGGGCGCGCCGGTGGACCGCCCGGTGGTGACCGAGATAACCGCACTGGGTGCGGCCTATCTGGCGGGCCTTCAGGCCGGTCTTTGCGCCTCGCCTGAGGCGTTCCAAACCTCTTGGGCACTGGAGCGGCGCTTTTCGCCTGCCATCGACCCCGGTCTACGCGCGGCGAAATACGCCCGTTGGGGACGGGCGGTCGCCGCGACAATGTCGGTATGACACCCTTTGCCATTACCAGCCCCGCGCGCATCCTCTTTGGGCGCGGAGAGGCGGCCAAGGCCCCGGACCTGATCCGCAGCTTTGGCGCGCGCGGCCTGATCGTGCATGGCGCGAAGCCGTTACGGGTGCAGGGGTTGCTGGCCGATCTGGGGGTGGGTCAATCCGGCATTGCCACGTTGGCCTGTGGCGGCGAGCCTACCCTTCCGATGCTGGAAGACGCGCTGTCGCGCGCCCGCGCCCATCGCCCCGAATGGGTTCTGGGCCTTGGTGGCGGATCGGTGATGGATCTGGCCAAGGCTTTGGCCGGGCTGATCCCCGCGAAGGGCGGGCCGATGGACCATCTCGAGGTGGTCGGCCGCGGCTTACCCCTGACCGAAGCCCCCCTGCCCTTCATCGCGATGCCCACCACTGCCGGCACAGGGTCCGAGGCCACCAAGAACGCGGTCATCGGCCTGCCTGAACATGGCCGCAAGGTCAGTCTGCGCGATGACCGGATGCTGGCGCTGCTGGCGATCGTGGACCCGGCCTTGACCGACGGCACGCCTTGGCCTGTCACACTCGCATCGGGTCTGGATGCGGTGACACAGGTGATCGAGCCTTTCGTCTCCTGCAAGGCGACACCCTATACAGATGCCCTGACTTCCCCGGCCATCGGCACGGGACTGGCCGCGCTGCAAAGGCTGCAACAATCTGAGGACAAGACCGCCCGCGATGCGCTGGCCTGGGTCAGCCTGACGGGCGGCATGGCGCTGGCCAATGCGGGCCTTGGCGCGGTGCATGGGCTTGCAGGCGTGATCGGCGGTCTGTGCCCGGCCCCACATGGTGCGGTCTGCGGGGCGCTTCTGGGGCCGATCTTGCGGGCCAATCGCAGCGCGGCCATGGCGGGCAACGATGCGGAAAAGCGGCTTGATCGGGTTTTTGCACTCATTGCCGGTTGTCTAGGCGGCAGCGCCGAAACTGCCCCGGAAACGCTGGCCCAGTGGGCCAAGGCGGCGGGGCTGCCCGGCCTTGGGACAATGGGCTTTGATCCGACATGGCGGGAGCAAACCGCCGAGGCTGCACTTGGTGCCTCATCAACCAGGGGCAACCCGGTGGTCCTGACAAAGGCAGAGCTTCTTGAGGCACTTGACCGTGCCGCCTGACCGCGCTGCAACGCCATTCCGGCGGCAGCACAGGGGCCGCTGATGCAGGACCAAAGCAAGTGGGCACTGATCCTCGTCCTGCCTGCGGTCCTTTTGCTGTGCGTGATCGGGCTTCTGCCGCTTTTGGCCGTGGTCAACTACGGCTTTCACTGGAGTGCCCCCACTGAAGTGGTCCACCAACTGGGATATGATGATCCCACTTTTTGGAGGACCAGAAGATGGCTGGAAAGCGAGATAAGCCGGAAGACATTGTTTTGAAGCTTCGGCAGGTTGAGGTGCTGCAGGGTCAGGGCAAGTCGGTTCAGGAGGCGGTTCGTCAGATCGGCGTGACAGTGCAGACCTACTATCGATGGCGCAAAGAGTATGGCGGCATGAACCGCGATCAGTTGAAGCGACTGAAGGTGCTTGAGACCGAGAACCAGCGCCTCAGGCGTGCGGTATCGGATCTGACGCTAGACAAGATGATCCTGACCGAGGCTGCCCGGGGAACCGCAGGTCCGCGCGAGCGAAACTTCTGAGCCCTTCCCGCCGCCGTCAGTGCATTGTCCATGTGCGGCACACCCTTGGCGTATCTGAGCGCCGGGTCTGTCGCACACTCGGGCAGCATCGTTCTACGCAACGCAAGGTGCCCTGCGGCCTGCCAGATGAAGAACGGCTGACCGAGGACATCATCGAGCTGACGCGGCAGTTCGGCCGCTACGGCTATAGGATGATCA
>VGDH01000029.1 GCA_016869835.1 Alphaproteobacteria bacterium | reverse complement strand
TGAAAAGCTTTTTCACCCTTTCGGCCGCCGATGGCGGGCGACGGGTGGCCATCATCGACGCGGTGGACGAGATGAACCCGGCGGCGGCGAATGCGCTTTTGAAGCTCTTGGAAGAGCCGCCCAAAGCGGTGACGATGTTTCTTATCAGCCATCAACCGGCGCGGCTTTTGCCGACGATCCGGTCGCGTTGCCGCGAGCTGCGGCTCGCCCCGCTTTCGGCCGGGGATTTGTCGGATGCCTTGACCATGGCAGGGGGCGTGGTGGCGCCCGAGGACCGCGTCGCACTGGCAGAACTGGCGGGCGGTTCGGTGGGCGAGGCGTTCCGGATGACCAATCTTCAGGGGCTGGCGCTGTATTCCCGGCTTGTGAAGCTGCTGGCGACCCTGCCCCGGCTGGACCGGGTGCAGGCGCTGGCCTTTGCCGAGGCAGGGGCCGGGCGCGGGGCCGAGGCGCAGTTCGATCTGATCGTCACGCTGCTGGATCTGTTTCTGGCCCGATTGGCGCGGGCAGGCATCCGCGGCCAATGCCCGCCCGAAGCGGCATTGGGAGAGGCGGCGCTGATCGCGCGGCTGGTCCCCTCGCCCTGGGCCGCGCGGGAATGGGCGAGCCTTGCCCAGACCCTCGGCCTGCGCGCCCGGCGCGGCAAGGCGGTGAACCTTGACCCTGCCGCACTTCTCATGGATATGCTTTTGCAGATCGACGAGGCGGCGGCGGCCCTGTCTCGTTCAGCCTGAACCCGGTCTGCTGCGGAGCCCCCGGGGTTTTCACGCCCCCGGACCCCCGTGGGATATTTGGGCCACATTGAAGGCAGAAGGCCCTGGAGAAGAGATGTGACGCCTCCTGAACTTGTCGACAGCCACTGCCATCTGGATTTTGCTGATTTTGATGCAGATCTGGCGGAGATCCTGGCGAGAGCGCGGGCGGCGGGTGTGCGCCGGGTGGTGACGATCTGCACCAGGCCGGACAATGAGCCGAAGGTGCGTGCGATAGCCGAGGCCAATGCGGGCGTCTTTTATGCCATGGGTCTGCATCCGATGAGCGTGGGCGAATGTCCCGAGCTGTCGCTTGCCGATCTGGTCGGATTTGCCCGGCACCCCAAGATGGTGGGGATTGGCGAGACGGGGCTTGATTATCACTACACCCCCGCCAGCGCCGAAGCGCAGAAGCGGTCGTTGCGGGTGCATATCGAGGCAGCACAGGAGACCGGGCTGCCGCTGATCATCCATGCCCGGGCGGCGGATGAGGATATGGAACGCATCCTTGCCGAGGGCATGGCGCAGCGGCCCTATGGCTGCGTGATGCATTGCTTTTCCTCCGGTGCGCGGCTGGCCGAGGCGGCGCTGGAGATGGGGTTCTACCTGTCGATGTCGGGGATTGCGACCTTTCCGAAGTCAAGTGAACTGCGCGAGATCTTTGCCCGCGCGCCCTTGAGCCGGATTCTGGTTGAGACCGACAGCCCCTATCTGGCACCGGTGCCGCATCGAGGGCGGCGCAATGAGCCGGCCTATACCGCCTTTACGGCAAGGACCGGCGCGCAGATCTTCGGGGTCAGCGAGGCAGAATTTGCCGCCGCCACGACCGCCAACTTCGAGCGCCTGTTCCAGAAGGCCGCCGCGCCTGCAAAGGCGGCGTGACGTGGCGTCCTTGCGCTTTACCATTCTGGGCTGTGGATCCTCGGGCGGGGTGCCGCGTCTGGGCGGAGATTGGGGCGACTGCGACCCCTTGAACCCGAAGAACCGCCGCCGCCGCTGTTCGATGCTGGTCGAGCGGCTGAGCGGCGATGGGGTGACGCGCGTGTTAATCGACACCTCGCCCGACATGCGCGACCAGCTTCTGGATGCGGGGGTCGGCACGCTGGATGCGGTGGTTTACACGCACTCGCATGCCGATCATGTCCATGGCATCGACGATCTGCGTCAGATCGTGTTCAACTTGAGAAACCGCCTGCCGGTCTGGGCCGATGGCCCGACGCAAGAGGCGCTTTTGTCGCGCTTTGCCTATGCCTTCGTGCAGCCTGCAGGCAGCCCCTATCCGCCGATCCTTGACCTGCGCACCATTGACGGTGCCTTTGAGATCAGCGGCGCGGGGGGCACGATCGGCTTTCAGCCGTTCGAGGTGGATCACGGGTCGATGGCGGCCTTGGGGTTCCGGATTGGCAACCTCGCCTATCTGCCCGATGTGGTGGATATCCCCGAGGTGGCCTGGGTGCATCTTGAAGGGCTTGAATGCTGGGTGGTGGATGCGCTGCGCCGCAAGCCGCATCCGACGCATGCGCATCTGGCCTTGGCGCTGGAGTGGATCGGCCGGGCCCGACCGGCGCAGGCGGTGATCACCAACATGCATCTCGACATGGATTATGCCACGCTGACGGCGGAACTGCCGCCCCACATCCGGCCCGCCTTTGACGGCATGGTGATCGGTTTCGACAACCTGCCATGAGTGCGCTTCTTCACGTCATCCTGCCGGTGTTTCTGGTCATCGGCTTTGGCTGGCTGGCAGCCGCGATACGCTGGATTTCACAAGAGGCGGTCGACGGGATCATGCGCTTTGCCCAAAGCTTTGTGCTACCCGTGCTTTTGTTCAAGGGCGTGGCGGGGCTGGACTTGGCGGCGGCCTTTCAGCCGGGATTGATGCTGTCCTTCTACATCGGGGCGTTTTCCGGATTTGCCTTTGGCTTTGCCGGGGCGCGGCTGATCTTTCGCCGGCCGCTGACCGACAGTGTGGCCATTGCCTTTGCCTGCACCTTTTCAAATTCTCTGCTTCTGGGCGTGCCGATCACCGAGCGTGCCTATGGAGCCGAGGCGCTGGCCGGCAACTTTGCCATCATCTCGATTCACGCGCCGCTGATCTATTCGGTCGGGATCATCGCGATGGAATGGGCCCGCTCGCGCGAGGCCAGCGGGCAGACGGTGGCGGCTGTGGCGCGACAGGTCTTGCGCGGGGTTCTGACCCAGCCTTTGCTGATCGGGATCGCCTGCGGCTTTGTGGTGAATCTCTCAGGCGTCGAGAAGCCGGCGTTCTTTTTGGCGGCGGTGGATATGGTGGCGAGGGCTGGCCTGCCTGCCGCCCTTTTCGGACTGGGCGGCGTTCTGTGGCGCTATCGGCCCGAGGGGGACAAGGGGGCGATTGCGATGGTGGTCTTTGCCAGCCTTGTCCTGCATCCGATGATTTCCTACAGCCTTGCGCGCTTTGGCTTTGGGCTGGGGGTCGATGCGTTGCGGTCGGTGACGCTGACGGCGGCGATGGCGCCGGGGGTCAATGCCTATGTCTTTGCCCATATGTATGGCGTGGACAAACGCGTCTCGGCCAGCGCGGTTCTGGTCGCCACCGCCCTGTCGATCTTGACCACCTGGGGTTGGCTGCACATCCTGCCCTGAAGGCGCGCACGTCACCCCCGCCTAGCCCCTTACGGGGAGGGGCTGAGGCACGGGCCTACCGAAAGCCTCTGGCGTGGAAGATGAAGCCTAGGAAGTTCAACAACACCTGGGCGGCGAGGATCTGGGTTGACTGGCTGGGGTCATAATCCGGGGCGACCTCGACCAAGTCCATGCCGACGACCTCGTGGCTGCGGGCGACGTGCTGCAACAGTTCCAGCACCTCGTAATAGAGAAAGCCGCCGTGGCTGGGCGTGCCGGTTCCAGGCGCGATCGAAGGGCAGAAGCCGTCGATGTCGATGGTGACATAGACCCGCGCGCCGGCAGGGATGCGCTTGGCCACGCCTTCGGCGCCCATGGCGCGGAACTGGCGCACGGAAAGGATATCGTCGCCCATCTTGCGCGCCGCGTCATAGCCGTCCTTGGCGGTGGAGGAGACATTGCGGATGCCGACGGCGGTGATGCCCTTGACATAGTCCTTTTCCGCCGCGCGGCGCATCGGGCTGCCATGGCCGACCCTGACACCGTGGCGTTCGTCAACGAAATCGAGATGGGCGTCGATTTGCAGGATGTGAATGTCGCCCTGCCCCGCAAAGGCCTCGATGCAGGGGATATTCACCGAATGGTCGCCGCCGATCACCACCGGCAAAGCACCCGCCTTCAGGATCGCTTCAACCCCGGCGCGGATATTGGCGTGGCTTTTGGCAGTGTCGGTGTGGACGATATCGGCATCGCCAATGTCGACGATGCGCACCGACTGCGGCAGATAGGTGCAATCATCTTCATGGTCATAGGCCCCGGCATGGCCGAAGCTGAACAGCGTGGAGGCCTCGCGCACCGCACGCGGGCCGAACCGGGCCCCGGCGCGGAACTGGGTACCAAAGTCGAAAGGCGCGCCAAGGATCGCCACATCGGCGGAAATCCTTGACCAATCCTCGACGTAAGGGTGCTTGCCAAAGGTCGAGATGCCGACGAAGGGCAGGTTCAGCCGACCGCTGTCATAGGTATTTGCCATGATGCCCGTTTCCTTAGCGCGGTGTGACGCCCCGCAGCCGTTCGGAGCGGCGGCGCAAAAGCTCGACAGTGGTCAAGAGAAGCACCGAGATGATCACCAGTATCGTCGCCACGGCCAGGATCGCGGGGCTGATGGCTTCGCGGATGCCGTTGAACATCTGGCGCGGGATGGTCTGCTGATCGGGGCCTGCGATGAAGAGCACCGCCACCACCTCGTCAAACGAGGTGACAAAGGCGAACAAGGCGCCCGAGATGATGCCGGGTAGGATCAGCGGCATCACCACCTTGAAAAACGTGGTGCGCGGGTTGGCCCCCAGCGAATGGGCGGCGCGGATCAAGGACTGGTCAAATCCCGACAGCGTCGCGGTCACGGTGATGATGACAAAGGGGATTCCAAGGACAGCATGGGCGACGATGACGCCCAAGTGCGAATTCACCAGACAGCCCTTTTCCGAGAGGAACAGCGACGGCACGGCACCAAGGGCTGAATTCGGATCCACACAGGCCTGCGCATAGAAAAACGACATGCCGACCGCGATGATGATGATCGGCACGATCATCGGCGAGATCAAGATTGCCATGATGAGGCGGCGATAAGGCATTTCCGGGCGGGAAAGGCCCAGCGCGGCGATGGTGCCAAGCACGGTGGCCAGAATGGTCGCCCATAGCCCGACCCAGAACGAGTTTTTTGCCGCCTGAACCCAGGTTGAACGCTCCCAGGCCTCGGACCACCAAGCCCCGTCGCGTGGCGCATCAGGGGCGGGGTGACCAACGGTCAACAGCGCATCATACCAGCGTAAGGAATAGCCTTCAGGATCGAAGGTCAGCATCTTTTCGGTAAAGGTGAAATAGGGCTCGGCGTTGAACGACAGAGGGATCACCACAAGGATCGGCGCGATCAGGAAGATGAAGATCAGCGTGCAGATAACCAAATAGGTGTAATGCCAGATGCGCTCTAGCGGGTCGGCATAGGTGGGAAGGGCCATGATATCTCTCCTCAGCCGAGTTTCAGGCGATCAATGCCGATCAGCCGGTCGTAAAGCCAGTACAACACCAGAATGGCGGCCAAGAGCATGGCAGCCAGAGCGGCGGCCAGCGACCAGTTGGATTTGGTCATGTGGAAGCTGATGAGGTTCGAGATCAGCTGCCCATCGGCGCCGCCGACAAGGGCGGGGGTGATGTAATAGCCGACAGCCAGAATGAACACCAACAGCGACCCCGCAGCGATGCCCGGCAGGGTTTGCGGCAGATAGACCCGGCGGAAGGTGGTCCAGCTTGTGGCGCCCAAAGACCGCGCAGCGCGGGCATAGCTGGGCGGAATGACCCGCATGACCGAATACAAAGGCAGGATCATGAAGGGCAAAAGCACATGGGTCATCGCCACGATTGTGCCGGTCATGTTGTACATCATCGACAGGCGGTTTTCGTCGCCAAGCAGCCCGATCCAGACCAGTAGGTCATTCACGATCCCCTGTTCCTGCAACAAGGCAATCCAGCTTGTCGTGCGCACCAAAAGGGAGGTCCAGAAGGGCAGCAGCACAAGGATCATCAAGAGCGACGACTTCGACATGGGCAAGACGGCCAGAAGATGCGCCACCGGGAAGGCCAGCAAGAGACAGATCACTGTGATGACGGCCGAAACGAGTAAAGTCTTGAAGAAAAGGTAAAGATAGATGCGTTCCTTGTCGTCACCGGCCTGCCAGCCCTCATCCGTCAGCTTGCGGTCGGTGCCGACCTTGTAGAATTCCGTCGTAAACTCCGACGACGCGGCCTCCATCGCATACCAAAGCTTTGGCGCGCCCCACGCCGGATCAAGCGCCAACATCGCCTCTTTGAAAGGCGGCTGCATATCGCCAGCTTCACGGGCGCCTTTCTTGAACAGGCTGATCGACCCCGGCACGGTATAGTTGATCCGCGTGCCAGCCATGCCGGTGTTCTTGGTCGCCTGCATTTCCGCAAGATCCTTGACCAAGGCAGCAAAGGCCTCTTCCGGCGGGTTCATATGGTCAAAATCTGGATTGGCGTCGAACCAGGCCGTCAGGGTTGGGGATGATTTGGAAAAACCGTCATGCTCGACAGACCGTTTGAGCATATAGCCGATCGGGATCAGGAAAGTCAGCAGCACAAAGAGGAGCAGCGGCAGCACCAGAAAGAACGCGCGACGCCGGGCACGCGACTGGGCGACGGCAAGCGCCTCTTTCAGCGCGCGGCCATCGGCGGTTGTCAGCAGTTCGGTGGAAGCGTCGGCCATGGCCCTACCCTCTTGACTTGGGGGTCGGGCGCGAAGTTGCCTCCGCGCCCGGTCTTGTCTTGCAGTGACAAGGGACGCGATGCGCCCCCTGCCAGATTGCGATTACTGCGACAGCCAAGCCTGGAAGCGCTCGTTCAGTTCGGCGTCCTTGTCGACCCAGAAGTCAGCCGAAGTCAAAAGCGCGTTGGTCAGGTTCTCTGGCGCGGTCGGCAGGTGGGGCGCCATCACAGTCTTGCCGTCCTTGAACATCAGTTCGGTCGCCATCGACGACTTACGGGCCGGACCGTAGGAGATGTGCTGAGCCTGTGCGCGCAGACCATCGGTCGAGGTGGCGTAACGGATGAAGTCCATCGCCAGATCTTTGTTCGGCGCACCCTTCGGCACGACATACATTTCGTTTTCGTAGATCTGACCATCCCAGATGATCTGGAAGGGCTTGCCTTCGTTGATCGCGGCGGCGAACAGGCGGCCGTTATAGGCAGTGGTCATGACGACTTCGCCGTCAGCCAACAACTGCGGCGGCTGAGCGCCAGCTTCCCACCAGACGACTTCCGACTTGATGGTGTCCAGTTTCGCAAAGGCGCGGTCCACGCCTTCGGGGGTTGCCAGCACATTGTAGACTTCCGAAGCCGGAACGCCGTCGCCCATCAAAGCGAATTCCAGAACGGCTTTGGCGCCCTTCTTCAGGCCACGCTTGCCGGGGAACTTTTCCAGATCGAAGAAGTCGGCGGCGGTTTTCGGGGCTGCATCAGCCGCGAACTTGGTGCTGTCAAAGCCATAGACGTTCGACCAGATGTCGGTCGACACGCCGCATTCGGTGATCGCGCCTTCCAGGAAGTCTTCGGTTGCGGTCACGCCGTCATTGCCAGCGGGCAAAGAGGCCGCGTCGATCGGTTCCAGCACGCCTTCGTCGCACAGGCGGATCGCGTCGGCATATTCGACCGAAGCGACGTCAACGGTTACGTTGCCAGCTTCGACCATGGCCTTGATTGCCGGTGCGGGGTTGTCGCTGTCAACCATGACAGCGCCATTGCCGGTCGCCGCAGCCCACGGCTTCACATGGGCTTCGGTCTGGGCTTCGCCATAGGCGCCGCCCCAGGACATCACGGTGACATCAGCATTTGCCGCGAAAGCAAAGCTGGTCAGCGCGGTCGTCAGAACAAGAAGTTTTTTCATTGTTAGCTCCCAGTTGGATTGCAGATTGTTTACCGCCCCTCTGCAGAACGGGTGGCGGCCAGTTGGCCTTACATCGGATCAAGCGCACGGGCATCTTGCGGATGCCAGCCCACCTTGATCTTCTGTCCCGGGCTGAGGCGAGTCTGCCCCAGCGTATTTCGCATCTTCATGACGAAGTCGTCCGAACCCGCCACGCGCAGAACGACGCGCAGGATGTCGCCCATGTAAATGATTTCAAGCACTTCAGCGTCGATCATATGGGCGCCTTGTGGCATCATCTCGGGCTTGAATTCCACCCGTTCGGGACGGATCGACACCAGCGTCTTGCCGCCCTTTTCCTTGGCGTTGACGGCGGTGGCGTCAATAAGTTCACCCGCGGTCAGACGCACGAGCGCTTTGTCACCCTTCAACTCTTCAATGGTGCCCATCAGCTTGTTGTTCTCGCCGATGAACTGGGCGACGAAGCTGTTCTCAGGGCGTTCATAAAGATCGGCAGGCGGAGCCAGTTGCTGGATACGGCCATCGTTGAACACCGCCACGCGGTCGGACATGGTCAGCGCCTCGCCCTGGTCATGGGTCACATAGACCACCGTAATACCAAGGTTTTCGTGCAGGTGCTTGATCTCGAACTGCATGTGTTCGCGCAGCTGCTTGTCAAGTGCGCCAAGCGGCTCGTCCATCAGGACCAGCTTGGGGTCAAACACCAAGGCGCGGGCCAAGGCGATGCGCTGCTGTTGGCCGCCTGAAAGCTGCGATGGGCGACGGTTGGCAAAGGCTCCCATCTGCACCATGTCAAGCGCGCGCTTGATCTTGGTCTCGCGCTCATCCTTGCCCATGCCGCGGACTTCCAGCGGAAAGGACAGATTTTCGCCGACGGTCATGTGGGGAAACAGCGCGTAATTCTGGAACACCATGCCAATGCCGCGCTTATGCGGCGGCACCTGATTGATCGGCGTACCATCCAGCCGGATTTCGCCATGGGTGGCGGTTTCAAAACCCGCAAGCATCATCAGGCAGGTAGTCTTGCCACTGCCCGAGGGGCCGAGCATCGTCAGGAATTCACCCTTGCCGATGTGCAGGTTCAAGTCTTTGACGACAAGGGAAACCCCGTCGTAGCTTTTTTGAACATGTTCAAAAGCGACGAAAGCGTCGTTCTGGCTGGTCATCCCAGTCAATCTCCCCGTCTGTCCGGCAGCTATCCTGCACTTGTCGTCCTGCGACTTAAGCCAATGCAAAGGTCGTTTGCAATTCACTTATTGTTGCCTTTCAGCATGCACGCCGATTGCAGGCCAATCGGGCATTTTGCGCCGCATTTGCCGCGCAGAACGGCATGGGAAGAATGGCTGTGCGGGAAAATGGCCTGCAGATGCGATTTGACTTTTTGGTCAAAGGGCTGCGGCGCGGCGGTCGGCGGCAGCGTGATTCCCTGACTCGCTCTCAGCCCCCGGGTAAGGCGCAAGCTCAGGAAGAAATCCCGGCGCAGAGGCGCGCTGATGAAAGGCCTTGGCAGCGGCAAACCCCAAGAGAGGCAGGCAGCGCGGGCCATAAGCCTCGGCAAGGGTTTGTCCAGGCCCCGGCGGGCAATGGCGCCGGAGCACGTCAGCGAGTTCCGCGCGCATCTCTGGCGGAAAGGCCGCAAGCGACATGCGGCCGGGGGAAAGGCTTTCCGCGGTGACCCCGTCGACCAGGATGATGCTGTGGCGTGGCAAGAGAAGATGGTGGTAGGTCAGATCGCGCGCGCCCTGTGCGATGCGCGCGCCCCACCCAAGACGGGCGAGATGACCGGCACGGATCAGCGCGACCTCGGTCCCGCGTGTCACCCGCAGCGCGTGCTGCGGTGAAAACAGCGTGTCACGCAAGGCGCCATGGCTGCCCGCCCGGATCCGCACCGGCCGCAGGGCCGCACGTTGCGCCAGCTCGTCTGCGTCGACCGGGCGGGCCCCAGCCCACAAGATCGGTGCTGCACCCCCGTCGGCGAGGCTGACCATGTCGCCCGCCTCCAGTGCTTCTATCGGCCGCGGGAAACGGGGGGTCTGCAACCGGCTGCCCGCCACCAGAGAGGGCGCACCCATGGCGTGCAGCATGCCCGGTGCCGCGACGATGGCCGGATCAACCCCGTCTAGCCGCAGGGTTTCGCCTTCGGGAAAGGTCAGGACCGTCTCGCCCGAGGGGCCGGTGCTGATCACGACATCCCAGGCCTTGATCGGGCTGGCGTCGGGGTTTTGAAGGTCCGAGACATCCAGCCGGTCGGTGGTTTCAAACCCGATCAGGGTCATCTGGAAATCCAGAATCCGATCACCGCCGCCCGCCTCGAACAGCAAAAAGCTGTCGCGCCCGGCACCACCGGTCATCACATCATCGCCGGACCCGCCAGTCAGCAAGTCATCGCCATCGCCGCCAAAAAAGCTGTCGTTGCCGATGCCGCCCGCCAGCGTGTCGTTGCCCGCATCGCCAAACAGCCGGTCATTGCCCGCCCCGCCGGTCAGGCTGTCATTGCCAGCCCCGCCATAAAGCGAATCCTCGCCCGCGCCGCCGATCAGCGTGTCATTGCCGCCCGCCGCCTCGACCTGCATGGCGGCGCTGGCGGCCGAGCCGTTCAGAAGGTCAGACCCGCTGCCCAGCGTGAAGCGTTCGAATTCCGAAAAGGCCACGCTGTTGGCGCCCGAGGTCACCGTCCCGGCCTCGGACCCGGTGAAGTTAACCGTCAGGTTCGAGGTAACGGTGAACAGGTCCAGATGGTCGAAATCCCCGGCACTTTCGCCGCCCTGGGCCGTATCGCTGCCCCAGCCATTGGCGAATTGCACCAGATCGGTCTCGGTGCCGCCAAAGATCTGGTCATTCCCCCCCGCCGATCAGCGTGTCGCTGCCCTGCCCGCCCGTCAGGCTGTCATCGCCTGCATCGCCCCTCAAGCTGTCGTTGCCGGTACCGCCGTCCAGCGTGTCGTTGCCCGTACCGCCCGAGAGGGAGTCGTTGCCGTCGCCGCCGAGGACGCTGTCGTTCCCCGCCCCGGCCGAGATCGTGTCGGCACCCGCGCCGCCATAAAGCCAGTCGCTGCCGCTGCCGCCGGTGATCGTGTCGTTGCCACCGCCCCCGGCAATCTCCTGCGACACGGTCGAGGCCGAGGCGTTGATGCTGTCGCCCGCCTCTGTGCCCCACATCCCCTCGACCTGCGAGAAGCTGCCCGATCCGCCGCCGCCGCCGTTGTAGACATAGGTCCCGGCCTCGTTGCCGGTGAAGGTGACGGTGACGCCGACCCCGGGCGTGCCGCCGTTCAGGCCCAGCTGGTCCCAGTCGTTGCCGTCCTCGCCGCCGGTGATCGTGTCGTTGCCCTGGGTGTCGTTGACCCAGAAATGGTCGTTGCCCGTGCCACCCGACAGGCTGTCGTTTCCCGCACCGCCAATCAGCGTGTCGTTTCCGTCGCCGCCCGTCAGCGTGTCATTGCCCGCGCCGCCGTCGAGGCTATCGTTGCCCGTGCCGCCTTCCAGCGAATCCTCGCCCGACCCGCCAAGAAGGTGATCATCACCCGCGTCGCCGTACAGACGGTCCGCGCCCGATCCCCCGGTCAGGGTATCGTTCCCGGACAGGACATAGACCGTGGTGCCCGACGTCGTGCCAGAGGCGTCGTAGGTATCGGCTTGGGACGTTCCCGACAGCTGCTCGATCCCGGTAAAGGTGCCGAAGCCGCTGGTCCCGTTGAAATCGTAGCTGCCCGACCCACTGCCGGACTGCACGACCGTCACGCCCTGCGTGCTGGTCGGGGTTGCGAAAACCAGCTGGTCATTGCCGGTGCCGCCGTCGATCGTGTCGATACCGTGGTCGTCCGAGACAATGACAACGTCGTCCCCGGTGCCGGCAAGCACGCTGTCGTTGCCGAGACCCGAGTTTATCGTGTCGTTGCCTGCGCCCCCGAAGATCGTATCGTTGCCGGCATCCCCGCGCAGGCTGTCGTTGTTGTCGCCGCCGTCCAGCGTGTCGTAGCCCGCCCCCCCCGCTGACGATGTCGTTTCCGGTCCCGCCGTAGACGGAAATCCGCCCGTCGTCTCCATGGACCGTGTCATTTCCCGCGTCGCCAAAGACGCTATCGTCGCCACTTCCACCGGCAGAAAGTTCATTGCCGTTGCCACCATAGACGGTGTCGCGACCAGCTCCGCCGAAGGCAAGCTCATTGCTGCCGTCGCCTGCACTTACCAGATCATTGCCGCTCCCGCCAAAGACCCAGTCTGCATCCAATATGCCACCGGTAACGGTGTCATCCCCCGCGCCGCCATAGAGATCGTCATAGGCGTCAGAGCCACCGATCAGGCTGTCATTGCCATCCCCGCCATAGACGGTATCGAAACCGGTGGACGCCAGAACGGTGTCATAGCCCCCCTCGGCATAGACGATATCATCGCCCGCGCCGGGGTTTATGCTGTCGGCCCCATCGCCGCCATAGATGGTGTCAGCCCCGCCTCCCGCGTTGATCGTATCGTTGCCGCTATAGCCATAGATGTCATCGGCGCTGGTGCTGCCGGTAAGCGAGTCATTACTGGATCCGCCAAAATAGGTTGCCATCGCGCGCCTCAAGCCACCCGCAGGCAGCCTGCGGGCCAGACATCATGGGGCGCTACAGTCTAACCTACGGTTAAGACGCAATTTCTTGTTTAATTGTCAGAGAATATTTACGCGCTTGCAGGGATTGCCTGTTTGGCGCGAATGACCGAGGCCGATTGGTGCGGATGAAAAGACTCGAACTTTCACTCCGGTTAAGGAACAGCGACCTCAACGCTGCGCGTCTACCAATTCCGCCACATCCGCACTGATCTGGCCTCGGGTGCATGGTGTTTAGCGGCAAGGTTCGGGGAAGAAAAGGGGGATTCTGCACATCTTTGGTACAGGTTGCGTTGCATTCGTCGGCCACGCGCGGCATCTGTCGGCCAAACGGATGCGGAGAAGGTGATGCACAAGGTCGAATGGAAAACCCTGCCTGGGCTTTCGCCTTTTGCCGAGACGCTGGCCGCGATGGAGGCGCGGGTCGCGGCCATAAATGCGGGCACCGCGCCCGAAGCGATCTGGCTTTTAGAACATCCCCCGCTTTACACCGCAGGCACCAGCGCAAAGCCCGCCGATCTGGTCGATCCTGACCGATTTCCGGTGTTTCCGGTCGGTCGTGGCGGGCAATACACCTATCACGGGCCGGGCCAGCGGGTGCTTTACACCATGCTTGACGTCGGCAAGCGCGAAAAGGACGTGCGCTGTTTTGTGCGGCATCTGGAAAACTGGATTATTGCCGCGCTGGCCGAGTTCAACGTCAAGGGCGAGATCCGGCCCGGCCGCGTCGGCGTTTGGGTGCAGCGCCCAGACAAGGCCCCCAATCCGGATGGTTCGGTGCGCGAAGACAAGATCGCCGCCATCGGCATCAAGCTGCGCAAATGGGTCAGCTTTCACGGCATCTCGATCAACGTCGAACCGGACCTGTCGCACTTTTCCGGAATCGTCCCCTGCGGCATCAAAGATCATGGGGTGACCAGCCTTGTCGATCTGGGCCTGCCGGTGACGATGGCCGATCTGGACGCAGCGCTGATGGCAACCTTTGACAGTGCAATGGCCTCGACCTGTCCGGTCTGACGCGTGCATGCACTGCCGCCCGGCTGACGCCAAGGGACCTTGGAACAGGCACCGCGCAACCCTGCGACGCTGCTTGCTATTGCATAACAGAGGGCCAAAATCCATGTGTTGGCACAGGGACGCGACCTGATACCCAACCCTTACGAGGATAGCATGACCAAATTCACTCTCGCGACGGCCTTTGGCGCCCTGATGCTGGCAGGCCCGGCGCTGGCTGCGGACCCGGCTGCCGGCGAAACCGACTTCAAGAAATGCAAGGCTTGCCATGCCATCGTGGCCTCAGACGGCACCGAAGTGGTCAAGGGAGGTAAGACCGGCCCGAACCTGGGTGGTGTGATCGGCCGCCCGATCGCCTCGGTTGCTGACTTCAAATACGGCGAATCGATTTTGGCGGTCGGCGCAACCGGTGCAGTCTGGGACGAGGCCTCGCTTGCCGCCTATATCACCGATCCGGCCGCCTGGCTGAAAGAGCAGACGGGCGACTCAGCCGCCAAGTCGAAGATGTCGTTCAAGCTCGCCTCGGGCGCCGAGGATATGGCGGCCTATCTGGCCACCATCAAGTAAGCTCGCGCCGCGGCCGCAAGGACCGCACCTGCCGGATGACGAAGCAACATGCGCTGATAGGGCGGCCGACCGGCCGCCCTTTCTTGTGTTTCGGCACCGGTAGCGAACCGGGGGCGTGCGACATCATTTCTTGATCTTGATCAAACTCTTTGATTGCCCATCCCCGGCGCAAGGCTTAAAGACTGACCTCAATGAGGCGCAGGGGCACGGCCCGGGCGCCCAAGGGAACACAAAATGGGAGACGCCAATGGCAGACGCAGCCATTCATGGCCATGACCATGAACACAAAGGGTTCTTTACCCGTTGGTTCATGTCGACGAACCACAAGGACATCGGGATTCTGTATCTCTTTACCGGGGGTCTCGTCGGGCTGATTTCGGTCATCTTTACGCTCTACATGCGAATGGAGCTGATGCACCCCGGCGTGCAGTACATGTGTCAGGAAGGCGCGCGTTTCATCGCCACGGCCGATACCTGCACCCCGAACGGCCATCTTTGGAACGTGATGATTACCTATCACGGCGTGCTGATGATGTTCTTCGTGGTGATCCCGGCTCTGTTCGGCGGTTTTGGCAACTATTTCATGCCGCTGCAGATCGGTGCGCCGGACATGGCCTTCCCGCGGATGAACAACCTGAGTTACTGGATGTTTGTTGCCGGCGTGTCGTTGGGTGTGGCCTCGATGCTGGCACCGGGCGGCAACGGTGACCTGACCTCTGGCCTAGGGCCAGGATCGGGCGTGGGTTGGGTGCTTTACCCGCCGCTCACCACGACAGCCGAGGGCGGCTATGCGATGGACTTGGCCATTTTCGCCGTACACCTGTCGGGCGCCTCGTCGATCCTTGGCGCGATCAACATGATCACCACCTTCTTGAACATGCGTGCCCCCGGCATGACCATGCACAAGGTGCCGCTGTTCGCTTGGTCGATCTTCGTGACGTCTTGGCTGATCCTTTTGGCTCTGCCGGTTCTGGCGGGCGCCATCACAATGCTGCTGACCGACCGCAACTTTGGCACCACCTTCTTCACGCCTTCGGGCGGTGGTGACCCGGTGCTGTATCAGCACATCCTGTGGTTCTTTGGCCACCCGGAAGTGTATATCATCGTGATCCCGGCCTTCGGCATCATCAGCCAGGTCATCGCCACCTTCTCGCGCAAGCCGATCTTCGGCTATCTGCCGATGGTGTATGCGATGGTTGCGATCGGTGTTCTGGGCTTTGTCGTCTGGGCGCACCACATGTACACCGCCGGCATGTCGCTGACCCAACAGTCCTACTTCATGCTGGCCACCATGGTCATCGCGGTGCCGACCGGCATCAAGGTGTTCTCGTGGATTGCCACCATGTGGGGCGGCTCCATCACCTTTGAAACCCCGATGCTCTGGGCCTTCGGCTTCCTGTTCCTCTTCACCGTCGGTGGCGTCACCGGCATTGTGTTGAGCCAGGCACCGGTGGACCGCGTCTATCACGACACCTACTATGTCGTGGCTCACTTCCACTATGTGATGAGCCTGGGCGCTGTCTTCGGGATCTTTGCCGGGATCTACTACTGGATCGGCAAGATGTCGGGCCGTCAGTATCCGGAATGGGCGGGCAAGCTGCACTTCTGGGCCATGTTCATCGGCTCGAACCTGACGTTCTTCCCGCAGCACTTCCTGGGCCGTCAGGGCATGCCGCGCCGCTATATCGACTATCCCGAGGCCTTTGCCTACTGGAACTGGTTCTCGTCGGTTGGTGCGTTCATCTCCTTCGCCTCTTTCATCTTCTTCATCGGCATCGTGTTCTACACGCTTCTGTGGGGCCGCAAGGTGATCGAGAACAACTATTGGAACGAACACGCTGACACGCTGGAATGGACCCTGCCCTGCCCGCCGCCCGAACATACGTTCGAGCAACTGCCGAAGCGGGAAGACTGGGACAAGTCTCACGCGCACTAAGCGCATGGCGGGGTGAACCCCGCCCTACGGAAACGCAAAGGCCCTGAGGGAAACCCCAGGGCCTTTTCCTTTGGGTAGGACGGGCTATCTGCACCGACCGAGAGACTTGCAATGCCCTATGAATGGCTTCCCCCCGAAGGCGACAACCGCCGCCTGCACCTTTGGCCCTACCGGTCGCTGCCGCGCCGGGGGATGGTGTGGTTTCTGGGCGGCACATCGATCTGCATCGTGGTGCCGCTTCTGGGCTTGATCGGAACGCCGGTCCTTTGGGGGCTGTTGCCGTTTCTCCTCGCCGCTTTGACCGCGATCTGGTGGGCCTTGGAGAAAAGCTTTCGCGATGCCGAGATCGTCGAGGAAATGGAAATCACGCCCGATCAGGTGACGTTGGTCCGCCACGGGCCGCGCGGCAAACGGCAAGACTGGCAAGCGAACCCCCATTGGGTGCGCCTGACGCTACACGCCAGTGCAGGCCCGGTGCCGCAATACCTGACCATGAAGGGCGAAGGCCGTGAAGTGGAGCTGGGTGCCTTTCTGACCGAAGTAGAACGGCGGCGGCTGGCAGCCGAGATTACCGAAGTGCTGCGGCCATTGCGGTGACGCGAAGAAGGCTAGATCTTTCGTCGAAGAATCGCGTGCGCGTTAGCCGAGCCGATCCTTGATCTTCGGCCCCACCGCGCCAAAGTCCATCTGGCCGGTGTATTTGGCCTTCAAGACCCCCATCACCTTGCCCATGTCTCGGATGGATGTTGCCCCCACCTCGGCAATCGCGGCGGCAATGGCGGCCTCGACCTCGGCCCCGTCCAACTGGCGCGGCAGGAACTCTTCGATGATCTTGATTTCGGCCTGTTCCTTTTCCGCCAGTTCCAGCCGCCCGCCCTCTTCATAGGCGCGCGCCGATTCCTGACGTTGTTTGACCATGCGGCCTAAAACGGCCAGAATTTCGCCCTCGGCGATCACACCCTCGCCGCCCTCGCCCCGGTTGGCGATGTCGCGGTCCTTGATGGCGGCGTTGATCAGCCGCAGCGTCGACAAGCGATCGGCTTCCTTGGCCTTCATCGCCTCTTTCAAGGCGGTTTGCAGCTGGTCGCGCAAAGACATCAGTCCTATCCCCATGGATTTTCAAACGCGGGCACATTACCGCGATGTGCCGCGCGACGCAACCGCCGCTGTTTTCGACAACCTATTGATAAACAATAATATTCCTTTTACCGCAAAGCCTTGACCCCGGCCCGCTTGGCCCTTAGGTTCCGGCAAATTTGCCCGAAGGGAGTCGCCGCAATGCCCACCCCGCCCAAAACTCCAGCAAAACCAACGGCCTGCATCGCTCTGGCCGATGGTACGGTGTTTTACGGCCAAGGCTTTGGGGCTACGGGCGAGACGGTTGCGGAACTGGTGTTCAACACCGCCATGACCGGCTATCAGGAAATCATGACCGATCCGTCCTATGCGGGCCAGGTCGTGACCTTCACCTTCCCCCATATCGGCAATACCGGCACCACCGCCGAAGATGATGAAACCGCCGATCCGGTCGCGGCGGGCATGGTGGTGAAATGGGACCCGACCGAGCCGTCGAACTGGCGGGCGACTGATGATCTGGAAGGTTGGCTGGCCGAGAAGGGCCGTATCGGGGTGGGCGGGATCGACACGCGCCGCCTGACCCGGGCGATCCGCCAGCAGGGTGCGCCCCATGTGGCGCTGGCCCACAGCCCCGATGGGTTCTTTGATCTTGAAGCGCTGGTGGCCAAGGCACGGGCCTGGAAGGGCCTTATCGGGCTGGATCTGGCCAAGGATGTTTCTTGCCGCCAATCCTATGTCTGGGACGAGATGCGTTGGGCCTGGCCCGAGGGGTACAGCCGCCGCGAAGGCCCCGGGTACAAGGTGGTCGCCGTGGATTACGGCGCCAAGCGCAACATCCTGCGCTGCTTGGCCTCTGTCGGCTGCGAGGTTGTCGTGCTGCCCGCGACCGCGACGGCAGAAGAGGTTCTGGCCCACAAGCCCGAAGGCGTGTTTCTGTCCAATGGCCCCGGCGACCCGGCGGCAACAGGTGAATATGCCGTGCCGATGATCCAGGGGGTCTTGAAGGCCGATCTGCCCTTGTTCGGCATTTGCCTTGGCCACCAGATGCTGGCGCTGGCGCTTGGCGCCAAGACCCGCAAGATGAGCCACGGTCACCACGGCGCCAACCACCCGGTCAAGGATGTGACCACCGGCAAGGTGGAAATCACCTCGATGAACCATGGCTTTACGGTTGACAGCGCCACCCTGCCTGACGGGGTGATCGAGACGCATGTGTCCTTGTTTGACGGGACCAATTGCGGCATCGCGGTGAAGGGCAAGCCGATCTATTCGGTGCAGCATCACCCCGAGGCCAGCCCCGGCCCGCAGGACAGTTTCTACCTGTTCGAACGCTTTGCCGAGGCGATGAAAGCCCGTCGCGCCGCTTGACCCCATGGCGTGACCGCCGAGGCGTGCCGCTTGCGCGGCTTAACCTAGCATTAACCAGCCGCGCCCATTCTGCGTGAACAGCAGGAGGGACAATGTCGGCGGTCACTGCACATCTGCGGTCTGCAATCGAACCCGCCGCGCCGGTGCGCGGCGCCAATGCATTGGCCCGGAAACTGCTGCATCATGGGCTGGTCCATCCGCATGACATGGTTGAGGTGCTACGACTGCACCGGTCCCAGGGCGGGCGTCTGGCCGATCTTCTTCTGGCCCGCGGCCTGATCCGTGAAGAGCGGCTTCTTGCCGTTCTGGCCGAAATCTGGGGGGTGGGGCTGTACTCAGACCACAGCCCCAAAATCGACCCGCGCCTGATCGACGCCTTTGGCGCTGTGGATTGTCAGTCGCTGCATCTCTTGCCCTGCCAGGTGATTGGCGGGGGCACTCTGGTGGCCACGGCGCACCCCGAGGAGTTTCATCGCCACTGCCCCCGGCTTGAAGCGGTGTTCGGCCCGGTTCTCATGGTGGTGATTGAATCGGTGCTTCTCCGGGTTCGGGGCGCGGGCCTGGCACGGCTTGCCGAAACCCGAGTTGCTGCCTGCGACAGTTGCCGCAGCTACCGGGCCGAGGCGATGCGCCTGCCGGTCATGATCCTTGCCCTTGTCGCGGTTCTGGCCGGGGCTCTTTGGCCCGCCTCAGCACTTTTGGCGCTGGTCATCGTGGCGCTTCTGGCCGGGATCGCCTTTACCGGGCTGAAGCTTGCCGCGCTTTTCGGCGCGCTGCACCACCGCGCCGAACCGCCGCCGCCTGTGGTCGTCCGCCTGCCGATCGTGTCGGTGATGGTGGCGCTTTACCGCGAAAGCAATATCGCGCCTCGGCTGATCAAACGCTTGGGCAGGCTTGACTATCCTCAAGAGCTTCTCGATGTCCTCCTTGTGGTCGAGGCCGAAGATCTCCTGACGCGCGAGGCGCTGGACCGCGCAAATCTGCCCGGTTGGATGCGGGTCGTCGTGGTGCCGGACGGAACGGTCAAGACCAAGCCGCGCGCGCTCAACTTCGCGCTTGATCACTGTCGGGGCAGCATCGTCGGGGTCTATGACGCCGAGGATGCGCCTGAACCAGACCAGATCCGCAAGGTGGTGCAGCGCTTTCACGCCCGTGGGCCTGATCTGGCCTGCCTGCAGGGCCGGCTGGAATTCTACAACCCCCGCATCAACTGGTTGTCGCGCTGTTTCACCATCGAATATGCGGCCTGGTTTCGCCTTCTTCCCGGGGTCGAGCAGTTGGGTCTGGCGGTTCCCCTGGGCGGGACAACGCTTTTCTTCCGCCGTGCCGCGCTTGACACCCTGGGCCGCTGGGATGCGCATAATGTCACCGAAGATGCCGATCTTGGCATGCGCATCGCCCGTCGCGGCTTTCGGACCGAGCTGATCGACACCACCACCTTTGAAGAAGCCACCTGCCGCCCGCGGTCATGGGTCAAGCAACGTTCGCGCTGGATCAAGGGGTTCATGATGACATGGCTGACGCATATGCGTGATCCGGCCCTGCTGTGGCGCGAACTGGGGCCGCGCCGGTTTGTCGGATTTCAGCTTTTATTTGGCGGATCGGTGCTGCATGCGCTTTTGGCCCCGGTGCTGTGGACCTTCTGGGCCTTGCCTCTGGGCCTGCCGCATCCGATTCAGGCGATCGTGCCGGATGTCTGGCTCTGGACGCTGATCCTTGGCTTTTTCGCCATTGAAATCGTGTTGATTGCCTTTGGCATCGTCGGGATGGGGCGCACACGGCACCGGCTCAGCACGCTTTGGGTGCCGACGATGATCCTTTACTATCCCCTTGCCACCCTGGCCGCCTACAAGGCCGCCTGGGAAATGCTGGTGCATCCCTTCTACTGGGACAAGACCACGCATGGCGAATTTGACATTGGCGGTTAGGCGGTAGTGCCGTCAGCGCGTCTTCAGTTCGCCCGCATCCACCCGCAGCCGGGTCTCGAAGGCCTTGGAAATATGGGATCTCAACGCCTGATAGGCTGCATCGCCGTCATGCGCCTCGATCGCGCGGACGATCTGGTCATGTTCGGCAAGCGCCACCTCATCGCGCCCCTCAGCCGCAAATGAGGTATGGGCCATCAGCGCCATCGACCGATGCACAAGATCCAGTTGCTGCACCAAAAACCGGTTATGGCTGGCCAGATGGATCAGCCGATGAAACCGCTTGTTGGCGCGCGACAGCGCGCGGGGATCGCCGCCCAAAAGGGCACGGTCATCTTCGACCATGCCGCGCAGGACGCGGATTTCCTCATCGGTCGCATGGCGCGCGGCCAGCCGCGCCGCCAGACCCTCAAGCTCGGTCCGCACGGTGTAAAGCTCAGCCAATTGGTTGTGATCGAGCGAGGCCACCATCAGGCTGCGCCCGTCACGCGCCAACATCCCTTGGGTCTCCAGCCGCTGCAGCGCCTCGCGCACCGGGGTGCGCGACACGCCGAGACGCTCGGCCAGTTCGGATTCCACAAGACGGTCGCCAGGTTTGAAATCGGCGCGTTCGATGGCATCAAGGATGAGCGTATAGGGGTCTTTCTGCACGGGCCATTCTCCAGTTTCGCGGCGCGAGACTAACGGCTTTCGCGCAGGGTTCAAGTCAGGCAATGGCCGCCAATTGCAGGCCCCGTCTTGCTGTCTTATGCTGCCGCCATGGTCAAGCAGCACTTCCACCACGTCACCACCTGGGTCTTTGACCTCGACAATACCCTTTACCCGCCACGCTATCGGCTCTTCGATCAGATCGAGGTGCGGATGACCGATTGGGTGATGAAAGCGCTACAAGTCAGCCGAGACGAGGCCAACCGCCTGCGCCAGCATTACTGGGATACCCATGGCACCACGCTGGCCGGGCTGATGTGCGAACATGGCATCGATCCTGGCCCCTATCTGGACGAAGTTCACGACATCGACTTTTCACTTTTGCCGACGGACCCGGCCCTGGCCGACCGCATCGCCAATCTGCCGGGCCGCCGCATCATCTATACAAATGCCTGCGCGCCCTATGCCGAAAGGGTGCTCGCGGCGCGCGGGCTTTCGGGGCTGTTTGACGCGATCTATGGGGTGGAACATGCAGACTTCCACCCCAAACCCGACCGCGCAGCCTTTGAGACGGTCTTTGCCCGTGACGGGCTGGACCCGACGCGCGCCGCCATGTTCGAAGATGATCCGCGCAATCTGAAGGTTCCTCATGAGATGGGGATGCAGACCGTTCATGTCGCCCCTGAACGTGCGCCGGGCGAGCATATCCACCACCATGCCGAGGATTTGACGGCCTTTCTGGCGCATCTGACAAGATGACGCATACCAAACTGCGCCCTGCGTCATCTTGCGCCCTGTAAGATAGGGAACAGACACATCATTTGGGATCTGAACAATACGGAGTCTCAGATGTCCATTTCACAGGCCCGCCCCGGCTTCCACATTCCGGTCATTTCCTCCATCGCCCGCGACATTGCGCGCGATGTGAACGTGATCTTCTACCTTCTTGTCATCGCCGTGACCGCGCTGGTGTTGGCGGTCCAGACCTGGGGGTTGGTGGTGCTGACGCTGACGGCCCTGTGCATGGTGCCGCTGATGTTTGCGCTTTTCATCTGGATTTCCTGGCCCTAAGGCCGCCCCCGTGACACCTTGCCCCTTCGCTTTCGCGCCGCTTCGCCTTAAGTTCGGGCCAAGTGGAAGGGGGCCAAGATGGACCGGATCAAGACCGATATCCTTGTCTCGGGCGGCGGTGTTGCCGGGCTGACGGCGGCGGCGGCCTTTGGTTCGGCCGGGTTTTCGGTGATCTGCACCGACCCCGAACCGCCGGTGACCGACCGTGAGGCGAGCGGCGCCGACCACCGTTCGACCGCCTTTTTGCACCCCTCGATCCCGGTCTTGCATGCTGCGGGCCTTTGGGACTGGCTGGCCCCCCATGCCGCCCCCCTGCAGGTGATGCGGATCATTGATGCCGGTGGCCCGGTGTCAGAGCCGCGCATCGTCAAGGATTTCGACGCCGCCGAGATTTCCGACCAGCCTTTCGGGTGGAATCTGCCGAACTGGCTCTTGCGGCGCGAAATGGTGGCCCGGCTGGGGCAGTTGCCAAATGTCACCTTTCTGCCCGGCACCGCCACCGCGCGTGTCATAACGCGCGAGGCTGAGGCGCTGGCCACCTTGTCGGATGGCAAGCGCATCTCGGCGCGGTTGATCGTGGCGGCAGACGGGCGCAATTCGACGGTGCGCCAAGAGGTGGGCATCGACGTGACTACCACCCGCTATGGCCAGAAGGCTCTGGCCTTTGCCGTGGCGCACCCGATCCCGCATAACAATGTCTCGACCGAGATTCACCGCTCGGGCGGGCCTTTCACATTGGTGCCGCTGCCCGACCGCAACGGTGGCCCGGCCTCTGCCGTGGTCTGGATGGATACGGGGCCCGAGGTGGCGCGGCTGGCCGCGCTGCCGGTGGACGCGTTCGAGGCGGCGATCAACGAACGCTCTTGTGGCATCCTTGGTCCGCTGCGGTTGGACAGCGCGCTGACCATTTGGCCGATCATCACCCAGGTGGCCGAGCGGCTGACCGCGCCCCATGTTGCGCTGATTGCCGAGGCGGCCCATGTCATGCCCCCCATCGGCGCGCAGGGGCTGAACATGAGCCTGGCCGACCTGTCGGCGCTTCTGGATCTGGCGGTGGCCAGACCCGTCGATCTGGGCAGCCCCGAGATGCTGGCCGCCTATGAGCGCAAGCGCCATCTGGAAGTGAAGGCGCGGCTTGCCGGGGTGGATCTCTTGAACCGCACCTCGATGCTGGGCGAGCCCTTCCTGCGCGATTTGCGCGCCGGGGCGCTGAACGCGCTTTATTCCCTTGGCCCGGTGCGCAAGACGCTGATGAAAGCGGGGCTCGGGGTGCGCTAAGCCTCGATCTCGACCGGGCGCGCGCCCTTGGCCCAGGCCTTAAGGCAGAGCATCTCGGCGGCGATCATCGCGGCCGCATTGGATGTCATTTCGGCATGGTCATAGGGCGGAGACACTTCGACCACATCCATGCCTTTGAAATCCAAGCCCTTCATCGCCCGCAAGATCGACAGGGCCTGAAAGCTGGTCAGCCCGCCCGGCACTGGCGTGCCGGTCCCCGGCGCGGTGGAGGGGTCAAGACAGTCAATGTCAAAGGTCAGATAGGCCGGTCCATCGCCCAGCACATTGTGCACCACATCGGCCACAGCCTCGGCCGTCATCGCTTGCACACGGTCGGCGTGAAGAATGGTCATGCCATGGCTTTTCTCGCCCGAAAAACAGGTGCGGACGCCGATCTGCACGGTGCGCTTGGGGTCGATGATGCCTTCGCGCACTGCATAGTTGAACATGCTGCCATGGTCGATACGGCCGCCCTCGTCCTCTTCGACATCGCGGTGGGCGTCGAACTGCACCAGCCCCATCGGCCCGTATTTCGCCGCATAGGCGCGCAGCGTCGGATAGGTGGTGAAATGATCGCCACCAAGGTTCAGCGTGGCCGCGCCGCCCGCGATCAGCGTGGCGATATGGCCCTCGATCGCCGCAGGAATGTCCATCGGTGCGCCCCAGTCAAAGGCGACATCGCCATAGTCGATGGCCGCCAGCGTATCGAAGGGATCAAAACGCCAGGGCCAGATCGGGCCCCAGCTGTGCTGTGCCGAAGCGCGGCGGATCGCCTCGGGTCCAAAGCGCGTGCCGGGGCGGTTACTGACCGACAGATCAAAGGGGATGCCGGTAATGGCGACATCCACCCCCGTCAGGTCCTTGGTGTATTTCCGGCGCAGAAAGCTGAGCGCGCCAGAATAGCTTGCCTCGATGGTCGAGCCGTGTAGGCGGGTCCGGGTAAAGGCCGCGTCCTGCAGCGCCTCTCCAACATCCTTGCCCATGAAAACCCCGCTTACAAAACCTGATCGAGCGCAGTCTTCAGCCGGGCAAGAGTGGAGTCAACATCCTTCAGCTTGTCCAGGCCAAAGAGCCCAAGGCGGAAGGTGCGGAATTCAGCCCCCTCGCCCACCTGCAGGGGCACACCGGCGGCAATCTGATAGCCCAGCGCCTTGAACTTCGATCCATTCTGGATGTCGGGATCGGTGGTGTAGCTGACCACCACGCCCGGGGCCTGAAAGCCTTCGGCCGCGACCGAGACCACCCCCTTGGCGGCCAGCATTGCCCGAACCGCCCGGCCCAGCGCCCATTGCGCGGCCTTGGCCTTGGCAAAGCCCATGGCCTTGGTTTCCAGCATGGCCTCACGGAAGCCGACAAGCGCATCGGTCGGCATGGTGGCATGGTAGGCGTGACCGCCCTTTTCATAAGCCTCCATGATCGCGCGCCACTTCTTGAGATCAATGGCAAAACTGTTCGAAGTGGTTTCAGCAAGCCGCGCCTCGGCGCGCGGGCTCATCACGACGACCCCGGCCGAAGGGCTGGCCGACCAGCCCTTTTGCGGGGCCGAAATCACCACATCAATGCCCAGCGCCGCCATATCCACCCAGATGCAGCCCGAAGCGATGCAATCCAGCACCATCAGCGCGCCCACCTCATGCGCCGCCGCCGCCATGGCTGCGATATAGTCATCGGGCAGGATGATCCCGGCCGATGTTTCGACATGGGGGGCAAAGACCGCATCAGGCTTTGTTTCATGGATCTTGGCGACCACCTTTTCGATGGGCGGCGGGGCATAGGGCGACTGGGCCGCATTGCCCGCCGCGCGGGCCATGACGACGGTGGTTTCCTTGGCAAAGCCACTCGCCTCGAAGATCTGGGTCCAGCGGTATGAAAACCAGCCATTGCGAAGGATCAGCGCGCGGCCTTGCCCGAACTGGCGCGCTACGGCCTCCATCGCATAGCTGCCGCCCCCCGGCACCATAGCCACGGCACTTCCCTTGTAGACCTCGCGCAGCATGGCCGAGATGTCGCGCATCACACCCTGAAACCGCGCCGACATGTGGTTCAAGCTGCGGTCAGTGAAGACGACCGAAAACTCTTGCAGGCCACCCTCGTCGATATGGTCGTGCGGCAGTTTCATGGGTGGCTCCTGTTTTTGCATGATGAACCGGCAGATTAGCCGGTTTTCGATGGCAGGCTGCACGAAAAGCGACGCGAATGCACCCGCTTTGGGACCGGGCTTGTCGGGCAAAGAACACGCACCAGAGCAGACGGGAAAACTTCGCCCGTTGCCAAGGGGTTGAAAGACTTGCGTGACAGGCGTTCGAGTGTATCCTGCGGCCGCAAACAAAAGGTGCCGCAGTGCAGAAGACCCCGCCTCTCGACTATAGCGAAGTGACGCCGACGGCGGCGATCGTCACGCAGGCGCACGGCTGGCGGGCAAAATGCCTGCAACGACTGGTGCGGCTGGACATGCCGGTGCCGAAAACCGTGGCGCTTCCGGCCCAGACGGTGCGGGCAATTGCGGCGGGCCACACGCTGGATGCCCGCGCCATTCTGGCGCATTTCGGCGACACGCCGCTGGTTTCGGTGCGGCCAAGCCCCGGAAACCCCGATTGGGGTGGGCCGGGCACGGTCTTGAACGTGGGCATGAACGCCGAACGCCACGCCGATCTGGTGCAGCGCCATGGGGCCGAGGCGGCGGACGCGCTTTATCTGCGCTTTGTGCAAGCCTATGCCATTCATGTGGCCCGTCTGGACCCCGACATGTTCGATGACATCAAGCCGGGGCCGAACGCGCTGCGCGACAGCCTGCGCCAATATGAGCGCGAGATGGACGAAGCCTTTCCCGAAGACCCGGCCCAGCAACTGGGCGAGGTGCTGCGCTCGATGGCGCGGGCCTGGGAGGGCACTTCGGCGCGGCTCTTGCGTCAGGCCAAGGGCGCCCCGGTCGAGGCGGCCCTTGGCCTTGTGGTGCAGGCGATGGCGCAAGGCATCGGCCAGGGGCTTTCGGGCTCGGGCGTGATCCAGTTTGTCGATCCGGTCACGGGGCTGCCGCAGATCACCGGGCGTTATCTGGGCAATTCGCAGGGGCGCGATGCGCTGAAAAAGACCGAAGCCATGTATCTGACGCGCGATCCGCGCGGCCCCTCGCTCGAAGACCTTTCGCCGGAAATCTTTGCGGAACTGGCCCGCCACGGCGCGGCCTGCCGGGCACGGCTGCGCGAGGAAATGCAGATCGAGTTTACGATCGAAGATGGGCACCTGTCGGTGCTGGACGCGGTCAAGGTGCAACGCTCGGCCCGGGCCGGGCTGAAGATCGCGGTGGCGCTGGCCGAAGATGGGATCATCTCGCAAGACGAGGCGGTGTTGCGGGTCGAACCGCGGGCGCTGTCAGAGCTTTTGCACCCGCAGGTCGATCCGCGCGTGCCGCGCGATGTCTTTGCCAAGGGGATTGCCGCAAGCCCCGGCGGCGCGGTCGGGCGGCTGGCGTTTTCCTCTCCCGCAGCCCAGGCCAGCGCGGCGCGCGGTGAGCCCTGCATCCTTGTCCGGCGCGAAACCGCGCCCGAGGATATTCGGGGCATGCATTCGGCCGTGGGCGTCTTGACCGAACGCGGCGGCGTCACCAGCCATGCCGCTGTGATCGCGCGCGGGTTGGGGCTGCCCTGTGTGGTGGGCGCATCGGGGCTGCGGTTGGACAGCAAGGACAAGAAACTGGTTGCCGCCGATGGCCGGGTTTTCCGCGAAGGCGATGTCATCACGCTGGACGGCACCACAGGCGAGGTGCTGGCCGGAGCGGCCGAGATGCTGGCCCCGGCGCTTGACGACAGTTTCCGCACACTTCTGGGCTGGGCCGATGCGGTGCGCGATATCGGCATCCGCGCCAATGCCGACACCCCCGCCGATGCAGCCATGGCGCGCCAGTTCGAAGCGCAGGGCATCGGCCTGTGCCGCACCGAACACATGTTCTTTGACGAAGACCGTCTTGTGGTGATGCGCGAGATGATCTTTGCCGACACCCCCCATGACCGCGCCGCCGCTCTGGCGCGGCTCTTGCCGATGCAGCGGGACGACTTCGTGCAGCTTTTTGAAATCATGGCGGGCCTACCGGTCTGCATCCGTCTTTTCGACCCGCCCTTGCATGAATTTCTGCCCCATTCGCGCGAAGGGCTGCGCGAATTGGCCGAAGCATTGGACAAACCCCTGTCGGATGTAACCCGCCGCGCCGAGGCGCTGGCCGAGTTCAACCCGATGCTGGGCATGCGCGGCGTGCGGCTGGGCGTGGTCTTGCCGGAAATCTACGCCATGCAGGCGCAGGCGATTTTCGAGGCCACCGTCGAAGTCGGCCGTCGCGGTGCCCGTGTGGTGCCCGAGATCATGATCCCGCTGGTCAGTGCCCGGCGCGAGGTGGAGCTGGTGAAAACCCATATCGACGCGGTTGCCGCGGCCGTCCGGGTGCGCACCGCCGCCCCCTTCGACTACAAGCTGGGTGTAATGGTGGAAACGCCACGTGCGGCGCTGCGGGCCGGCGAAATCGCCCAGCACGCCACCTTCCTGTCTTTTGGCACCAATGACCTGACGCAGATGACCTATGGCCTGTCGCGCGACGATGCGGGCCGTTTCATGAACACCTATGTCCAGCAGGGCGTGTTTCCCGAGGATCCCTTCCATGTGCTGGATGTGGACGGGGTGGGAGAGCTGTTGCACATCGGTGCAGAGCGTGGTCGCGCCACCCGCAAGGACCTGACGCTGAGCATCTGTGGCGAGCATGGCGGCAACCCCGAATCAATCGCCTTCTGTCGCGGCCAAGGCTTTGATTACGTCTCGTGCAGCCCGTTCCGAGTGCCGCTGGCACGTCTTGCAGCGGCGCATCTGGCTTTGGCAGATCGTGAGGCATGACAAAATCCTGACACAATATCATGATTTCGTCGGTAAAATGTGAAAAACTACATGAACTGCATCAGCAAGAACTTGCCGAAGCGGGCGTGATTCAGGTTGCATTGCAGCAATAGCGG
>VGDH01000028.1 GCA_016869835.1 Alphaproteobacteria bacterium | reverse complement strand
TCCGTCTGATCCGGGGGGAGTTGGCGCTTGAGGGGGGGGCGATCTCGATCCCGTCGCGGGCGCGGATTGGCGGGGTGGCGCAGGAGGTGCCATCCTCATCCACCTCGCTTCTGGAGACGGTCTTGCAGGCCGATACCGAGCGCAGCGCGCTGATGGCCGAGGCGGAGGTCGCGGCCGATCCGCATCGCATTGCCGAAATTCAGGCGCGGCTGGCCGATATTGATGCCTGGTCGGCCGAGGGCCGGGCTTCGGCGATTCTCAAAGGGCTTGGGTTTGACGCCGAGGCGCAGATGCGCCCCTGTTCGGATTTCTCGGGCGGCTGGCGGATGCGGGTGGCCTTGGCGGGGGTTCTGTTTACACAGCCCGATTATCTTCTTCTGGACGAGCCGACCAACTATCTTGACCTGGAAGGTGCCCTCTGGCTGGAAAGCTATCTGGCGAAATACCCCCATACGGTGCTGATCATTTCCCACGACCGGGGGCTCTTGAACCGCGCCGTGCAGGGCATCTTGCATCTCGATAACCGTCAGCTGACCTATTGGCAGGGCGGCTATGACCAGTTCGCCCGCCAGATGGCCGAGCGTCGGGCGGTCTTGCAGGCCGAGGCCAAGAAGCAGGAGGCGCGGCGGGCGCATCTGCAAGTCTTTGTCGACCGCTTTAAGGCCAAGGCATCCAAGGCCGTGCAGGCGCAAAGCCGCGTCAAGATGCTGGAGAAGATGACGCCGATCGTGGCACCCGAGGATGCCAAGAAGGTGGTCTTTACCTTCCCCGAGCCCGAGGAATTGTCGCCGCCGATCATCAACATCGAAGGCGGTGCGGTGGGCTATGGCGGCCCGCCGGTGTTGCGCAAGTTGTCCTTGCGGATCGATCAGGACGACCGGATCGCGCTTCTGGGGCGCAACGGCGAGGGCAAATCGACGCTGTCGAAGCTCTTGGCGGGCAAGCTGATGGCCTGCGAGGGCAAGATGGTGAAATCTTCAAAGCTGCGGATCGGCTATTTCGCGCAGCATCAGGTGGATGAGCTGCACATCGACGAAACGCCCTTGCAGCATATCATGCGGCTGCGCCCCGGCGAAGGGCAGCCGAAGCTGCGGGCGCGGTTGGCGGGCTTTGGCCTGATGGCCGATCAGGCGGAAACCGTGGTGGGTCGGCTGTCGGGCGGGCAGAAGGCGCGGTTCTCGCTCCTGTTGGCGACCATTGACGCGCCGCATCTGCTGATTTTGGACGAGCCGACGAACCATCTGGACATTGAAAGCCGCGAGGCCTTGGTGGAGGCGCTGACCGAGTATTCCGGCGCGGTGATCCTTGTCAGCCATGACATGCACCTCTTGTCGCTGGTGGCCGACCGGCTTTGGCTGGTAAAGGGGGGGGCAGTGACGCCCTATACCGAGGATCTGGAGGCCTATCGGCGGCAGCTTCTGGCGGGGGATGAGGCGGAAAAACCGGTTGCGAAACCGGTGGAGAAGCCGAAAAAAGCCAGCCGTGACGAGATCTTGGCGCTGAAAGCTGAAGTTCGGAAATGCGAGGATCGGCTGGAGAAGTTGAACGAGATGCGCGACCGGCTTGCCACGAAACTCGCCGATCCCGCGCTTTATGAAGATGCCCGCAAGGGCGAGCTTGAGACCTGGAACAGGAAATATGCCGAGGTGATGGAGGGCCTTGACCGGGCCGAGGCGCTGTGGATGGCGGCGCAGGAAAAGCTGGAGGCGGCGGGATGACCGTGCCAGAGTTCTTGCCCCATCTGCCGGCCGACCTGATCTTGAAGCAGCTTGCCCGCAGTCCGGGCAATGAGGTGAAATCGGGCAAGTTCGACAGTCCGGAAAACAGTGCCGCGCTGGTGGCCAATGGCTTTGGCCGCTTCCTTTCCCAACCCGCCGATCTGCCGCCTTTGCCCGGCGTGCCGATGGGGCCGGTGCGCGCGGTAGAGCTTGAGGCCGAGATGCGGTTTCCCTGGTCGGGCGGGCGCCACCCGTGGTTGGACGTGGCGATCAGCACGGACACCACGTTGATCGGCATCGAATCGAAGCGCTATGAGCCCTTTCGCCCTGCCAAGGCCAGTGGCTTTTCCGAGGTCTATGACCGTCCGGTCTGGGGCGAGAACATGGCCCGTCATATCCGGTTGATGCATGATCTTGTGGCGGGGCGGGTGGTGTTTCAGGCGCTGGATGCGGTGCAACTGGTCAAGCATGCGCTTGGCCTGCGCACGCGGGCCGAGAAGCGGGCCCTGGGGGCGGTTCTGGTGTATCTTCATGCCGA
Source organism: Alphaproteobacteria bacterium (assembly GCA_016869835.1). Classification (GTDB taxonomy): domain Bacteria; phylum Pseudomonadota; class Alphaproteobacteria; order Rhodobacterales; family Rhodobacteraceae; genus Tabrizicola_A. Next base: position 26,482 of record VGDH01000028.1, on the reverse strand, counting down.
GCCGCCGCTTTGGGCCGGGTCGGGCAAGCCGGTGGACCCGGCGCGCATTGCGCTGCATCGGCGCGAGGTGGCGCAATATGCAGGGCTGGTGCGCGGCGATCAGGTGGCTTTTGTCGCGTTGCGATGGGCCGATCTGGTGGCTGATTGGGCCGCCAAGCCGGCGCTGGCCCCCCATGCGGCGGCGCTGACCGCGCGATTTGGCCCCTTGGGTTAGGGCTGCGGTTTGGTTGAGGCGGGGGTCTTGGTATCGCCCACCCCTTCGCTGCGCAGGACATAGACCCCGGCTGCGATGATGACGGCGATCCCCAGCCAGCCCAGCGCGTCGGGCAGGTCGCCCCAGAACAGCCAGCCCCAAAGGATGCCCCAGAAGGCGAAGGTGAACTCGAAAGGCGCCACCACCGAGGACTGGGCCACCCGGTAAGCCTGGGTCAGCAGGGTCAGTCCGACGGCAGCGATGAAGCCGCAAGACATCATCAGGAACAGGTCCCAAGTCGAAGGCCAGACCCAGCCCCGCGTCAGGAAGCCCATCGAGGGATGCGCGCCTTCGCCGCTGCCGCCCCAGCCAAAGATCAAGGCCAGCCCCGCCGCACAGGCGAGGAAGGCCAGATTGCCCCAGAACGCCATGGCGGCCGCGGTATCGCGCGTGCCCATGATGCGGGCCATGATCATCGACCCGGCATAGGCGATGGAACATAGGATCGGCAGCAGGGCCGCCCAGTCAAAAAGATCCCCGCCCGGCCGCACCATCAGGATGACGCCCGAAAAGCCCATGGCGACCGCAATCCAGCGTGGGGCCGAAACCCGCTCGCCCAGGATGACGACCGACATCACCACGATCATCAGCGGCGCTGTGAAGTAAAGCGCGACCGTGGTGGCCATCGGCAGGGCGGCGAGCGCCAGGTAGTACAGCGTATAGGCAAGAAAATTCAGCAATCCCCGCATCAGCATGGCCGGCCAGGTCGGGCTGATCAGCGTTCTGAGCGTGCCGTCGAAATAGCGGGTGATCAGCAAAAGGAAGGGGATCGCCGTCAGGCTGCGCAACAGCATCGCCTGATGCAGCGGGTAATCCCCCGAAATCAGTTTCAGGATCAGGTCCTGAACCGAGAAAATGGCGATGCCGGCAACAAGGGCGAGGATGCCCTTCAGGGCAGAGGATTGGCTTATCATGGTTTGACCCTAGGGCCTTTGCCCGTGCCTTCTGCTTCATCCGCGACATGGGCCGTTCATGCCCGCCATCGGCCCTGCCATGACAAAGGCCGCGAGGTTTCCCCCGCGGCCCAAGGCATTGCAAAAGTGGCGCGATCAGCGCGACAGTTCTTCGTCGCCCGCAGCCGCACCCATCTCGTCGAACAGTTCGGCGATTTCAAAATCGGCAGCGGCTTCGGCTTCGGCCGCGAGTTCCTGGATCGACTTGCCCGAGGCTTGCAGTTCGGCTTCTTCCACCGAACGGGCCACGTTCATCTTGATCTTCACCACCACTTCGGGGTGCAGCGTCACGGTGACCGAGTGCAGACCCAGTTCCTTGATCGGCTTGTCCAGAACCACCTGGTTGCGGTTGACGGTGAAGCCACTGGCGGTGGCCGCATCCGCCGCATCGCGCGCGGTGACCGAACCGTAAAGCGCACCGGCATCGGAGGCCGAGCGAATCACGATGAAGACCTGACCGTCCAGCTTGGTGCCAACGGCTTCGGCTTCCTTCTTGGTCTCGAGGTTGTTGGCCTCAAGCTGGGCCTTCTTGGCCTCGAAGGATTTGATGTTGGCTTCCGACGCGCGCAACGCCTTGCCCTGCGGCAAAAGGTAATTGCGGCCGTAGCCGTCCTTGACGTTCACCACGTCGCCCATCTGGCCAAGCTTGGCCACACGCTGAAGAAGGATCACTTGCATGTCATGTGCTCCTTATTTCACGGCATAGGGGAGAAGGGCGAGGAAGCGGGCGCGCTTGATGGCCTGCGCCAGTTCACGCTGCTTCTTGGCCGAAACGGCAGTGATGCGGGACGGAACGATCTTGCCGCGCTCGGAGATGTAACGCTGCAGCAGACGGGTGTCCTTGTAGTCGATCGCCGGAGCATTTTCGCCCGAGAAGGGGCAAACCTTGCGGCGGCGGAAAAACGGTTTGTTCGCCATGGGTTATGGTCCTTTTCTCAGATCAACGGCGCGGAGCGCGCTCGGGGCGGTCACCGCGCGGCGCAAAGCCGCGGTCACCACGGTCGCCACGGTCGGAACGCTCGCCAAAGCCGCCTTCACGGTCGCCACGCTCACGGTCGTCACGCTTTTGCATCTGGACCGAGGGGCCTTCGGCATGGGTGTCAACCTTGATGGTCAGAACGCGCATCACGTCGTCATGCAGGCGCATCAGGCGTTCCATTTCCAGAACGGCGGCCGGCGGAGCGTCGGACTTGAGCAGGGCATAGTGGCCCTTGCGGTTCTTGTTGATCTTGAAGGCCATGGTCTTCACGCCCCAGTACTCGCTTTCGACGACTTTGCCGCCATTGTCTGCGAGAACGGTCGAGAAGTGTTCCACAAGGCCTTCAGCTTGCGCGTTGGACAGGTCCTGACGCGAGATGAAAACATGCTCGTAAAGCGGCATGTGCACTCCAGTTCTATCTCAGGCGCACTTCATAGGACGGGCATCTCTTTCCGCCGCCCGTCCACGAGAGGCTGCGCCGGTTCGGTGGAATTGCGGAAAGATGGGACCTTATACAGAAACCAAGGCCCGTTGCAAGCCTAACCGGCAAGGGCAAGCCCTGCCGGGATCAGGTCAGGATGACATGCACCAGCAAAAGCCCATGGGCAAGAAGCGCGCAAAGGACGGCAAGCGATCCAAGGTTCTTGGCATCCCGTGCAAAGGCGGCCCATTCCTCGGTCAAATGATCGACCAGAACCTCGATCGCGGTGTTGATCGCCTCAAGCGCCACCACCAAAAGCGCAAGGCCCGCAAAGATCATGAAATGGGTCAGGCTGGCCCCGAAAAGCGCAAGGGCCAAAGGCATGGCCAAAAGCCCCAACAGTTCCTGACGAAAGGCCGCCTCTTGCCACAGCCTGCGCAGCCCCCCCGCCGAATAGCCTGCTGCGGCGAAGAAATGCGCCAGACCCGTCTTGCGTGGCGGTTTGGTATGGTCGGTCACGGCATCCCTCGGTCAGATCCAGTGCGGGCTGATGCAGGCTGGTCTCTACATCGGCAAGCCCAAGCACTGTATGAAAGACCGCGTCATGTGTCACCTCGCCTTGTGCCGCGCGGGTGGCAATGCAGGTCTGATCCAGCCCCATCGCCTGCCGATAGGCGGGCGCGGTCCACAGCACCACGGGCACCTGCGTCTGCACGTCGCGGGCCATGAAATAGGGGGCGGCATGCAGATAGATGCCGCCTTCGCCCAAGGATTCACCATGGTCCGAGACATAAAGCATCGAGGTCAGCACCCGGTCCTGCGCGCCCATGCGGTCGATCAGGCTGGCCAGAAACCAATCGGTATAGGCGATGGTGTTGTCATAGGCATTGATGATCTGTTCCTGGGTGCAGGCGCTGAAATCGGCGGTGCGGCAATCGTCGGGAAAGGGGCGAAATTCCGGCGGATAGCGCAGGTAATAGGCCGGGCCATGGCTGCCGATCTGATGATAGACGATCACGGTGTCGCCTGTGATTTCGCGCAACGCCTTGTCAAGCGTGGGCAGGAACACGGCGTCGGTGCATTCACCGCTTGCGTAGGCCGTGGGGTCATCCTTTGGGCCGAAGCGGGTTTCGGGCAGTCGGATGGCCGTACCCAGACTGCCGGTGTTGTTGTCATACCAGCGCACGTCAAAGCCGGTCTGTTGCAGCACGTCCAGCAGGTTGTAATAGGATCGCGCCGCCGTCTGCGAATGGTTTTCCATGCCGTAATGGGCAAACATGCAGGGCAGCGACACCGCCGTCGAGGTGCCGCAGGATTTGACCTTGTCGACATAGACGATGTCGCGCTTGGCCAATTCGGGGTTGGTAGGCCGGTCATAGGTGCCAAGGCTCCAGTTCGCCGCCCGCGCAGTTTCACCCACGACAATCAGCGTCAGCGTCGGTTTGCCCGCCGCGGTGATGTGCGGGCCCTTGACCGCATCTTCCCCAATCGGGACCGCCACAATGGTGCTGGTGATGAATTTCAGCTTGGCAAAGCGCACAGCCGAAACGATGGGCGTTGCCGGCACAACCGAGGCGGCAATCTCGCGCCGCTCGCGCAGCATGGAGGACAGGCCCTTGTAGTCGGTCATCATGCCCCCGGCAAAGATCGCCAGCGCCAGCGCCAGAGCGACCGGGTAATGCAGGATTTGCCGCCACCAAGCCATGGGATGCAACCGCACCCACAGGACCACCGTCGAGGGCAGAACGGCAAAAACCATCAGATGCGCGGCAAAGGGCAGGGTCAGCAGGTGGCGTGACTCGTTGCCCGTGGTGTTCACCGCGTTTTGCAGCATGTCACGGTCAATTACGACGCCCATCCGGTCCAGAAACCACGAGGCAACCGCGCCGAGCACAAGGACAAAGATCAGAACCGGCCTCACCATGTAGGGCAGGGTCAGCACCGAGAGGCAGAAGAGGATCGTGGCAAAGGCCACGATGCCGCCGCCAAGAACCAGAAGCGGTTGATGGCCCTGAACCTCCATCAGCCGCGCCCAGAAGGTCTGATTGGCGCTGAGTATGAGGAAGAGCGCAAACAGCACCTTGAGCGACAAGGGCGAGATATTGGGGCGGCGGTTCAGGCGCGCGCGAGCGCGCGCCACGCGGGCGAGCAGGGAACGGAACATGTCGGGGAAAAGCCTGAAACAGGGATGTTGCCGCGACATCTAAAAGCCCGCCGCGGTGGGCGCAAGTCACCATGGCCTAAGCCCGTGCTTAGGGTGCAGAAATCGCCGGGTTATGGGACAAATGCTCAGCCGAACCGAGGGCGCTCGACGGTCTTGCTGACCTGATTGTGACTGTGCGCCCGCGCGCAGTCCGTGTTTGTCGGCTGCGAATTGAGCGGATCAGACGGCCAAGGCAGAAGAGAGCGGTTGCCGGGCTGATCCGGCCTGTTCACCCAAGGAGTTCCCATGACCCGTTTTGCCCCGCTTGCCCTGATCACCGCCTTGGCCGCCACCCCGGCGCTTGCCGAAGCCGAGAAATACACGCTGGACGCCAGCCACAGCCAGATCGTGTTCAGCTACAACCACCTGGGCTTTTCCACCACTTACGGCATGTTCTCGGGCTTCAATGGCGAGATCATGTTCGATCAGGCCAACCCGGCCGCCTCGTCGGTGACGGTCTCCTTCCCGGTGAAGTCGATGCTGACCGGCTGGCAAGAGCGCTTTGACCATTTCGTGTCGCCTGACTTCTTTGACGCCGCCGATGACGAGATGGTCACTTTCACCTCGACCGCCATCGAAGTGACCGGTGAAAAGACCGCCAAGATCACCGGCGAGCTGACGTTGAATGGCGTGACAAAGCCGGTCGTTCTGGATGCGGTGACAAACCAGGTCGGCGAACACCCGATGGCCAAGACCCCTTGGGCGGGCTTTTCGGCCACCACGACGCTGATCCGGTCGGATTACAATCTGGGCCAGTTCGCGCCTTATGTCTCGGACGAGGTTGCGTTGCAGATCTCGATCGAGGCGCAGAAAGCAGCCGAATAAATCCGTCGCCGTCACGGCAAGGACAAAGGCCGCGAGGAGGTTTCCTCGCGGCCTTTTGCTATGGCAAGACGCCCGACCCTATTTGCGGGCCGCGCTCAGCGTCACGGCGACATCGACGGCAAAGCCGACCGTCGCCTCGTCGCCATAGCCCGCGCCGATGCCGAAGTCCCGGCGATCAAGGGTCACGCGGCCGGTCATGCTGGCCTTGTCGCCTGCGATCTCCAGCGTGAAGGGCAGGGTGATCGGCTGCTCGATCCCGCGCAGGGCCAGCACGCCCTGAGCGACATGGCCCGAGGGCCCCGCGATCAGATCGGCCTCAAAGCGCGCGGTCGGGTGGTTGGCCAGGTCGAAAAACTCTGGCCCCTTGGCCTGTTCGCTGACCGAGCCAAGAGCAAGCGATCCGATGTCGATCAGCACCACAACCCGCCCTGCAAGGCCCGATGTCACGGTATCGTCGTAGGTGATCTCGGCGCTCCAGTTGGCGAAACGACCCTCGACCGGCGCGCCCATCTGCTGCACCTGGAAGCCAAGCGTGCCGCTTTCAACCCGCCAGTTTCCGGCGGTCTCGGCCCCGACCGCCGATGCCGGGGCTTCGGGGGCGGCGCTGGAGGCGACAGCATCCGCCTGCGGCGCGGCAGGCGTCAGGCTGACGGCAAGGGCGGCCCCGGCACCGTAGAGGCCAAGCGCCAGAGCCAGCGGCAAAAGCCGCAATCGATGGGCGGAAGCGGCGGCAGGGGCCGCCACGCCGCGCATCATCCGCCGCAAAGTGGCATCGCGGTCAATCACGTGGTGTTTCACGGCACCTGCGACATGCATCAGGATCGCCACAGCCAGAACTTTGGTGAAAAGCCAATGCGCCCCGCCTGCAAATGCCGCCACCGCCTCGGATTTCGGCGCGAAGGGCAGGCCCTGGCCAAGGGGCCACAGGATGGGCGCAAAGCCGTCAAGGGCGGCATGGTGCACCCAGCCCGACAGGGGCACGATGACCAAGGACAGATACAAAAGCCAATGCACCGTTTCCGCGACGGCCGTTTCCAGCCGCCGCGCCGGATGAAGCGGCGCGGGGCGGGGCTGGATCACGGCCCAAACGATGCGTGCGACCCCCAGAAAGAAGGCGGCAACGCCCAAGGTCTTGTGCAGCGAAAACAATTGCGTCTTGAGCGCGATGCTGTCTGGTCCGGTCGAGAGCCCGTTGGCGATGAGGCCAAGCGGAATGGCCGTCAGGATCACCAGCGCGGTGAGCCAGTGAAAGGCACGCGCGAGGGTGCCAAAGCTTGTGGGGGTGTTGTGAAGGGACATGCGCAGGCTCCGGTTGCATCGCGCTGATAGATAACAGCCAAGGGCGGATCCGACATCGCCTCTCTTCGCACATCGGCTGTGCGGATGATTGCGCGCGGCTGTCGGTCGGGGTAATCGGAGGGCAGATCAAGGGAGGATGGCGATGAGCCGTGCATTCGTGTTTCCGGGGCAGGGAGCCCAGACCATCGGCATGGGCCGCGCCTTGGCCGAGGCCTTTCCGGCTGCCAGGGCGGTGTTCGACGAGGTGGATGCGGCGCTGGGTGAAAAGCTGTCGTCGCTGATCTGGGAGGGCGATATTGCCGAGCTGACCCTGACCCAGAACGCCCAGCCGGCGTTGATGGCGACCTCGATCGCGGCCCTGCGCGCGCTGGAGGCCGAGGGGCTGGGGCTGGACCGGGCCGCCTTTGTGGCGGGCCACAGCCTTGGGGAGTATTCCGCGCTTTGTGCGGCCGGGGCACTGGACCTTTCGGACACCGCGCGGCTCTTGCGCGTGCGCGGAAGCGCCATGCAAGAGGCGGTGCCGGTCGGCGTCGGCGCGATGGCGGTCCTTCTGGGCATGGGCTTTGACGAAGCGACCGAGGTTGCCGCCGAGGCCGCGCAGGGCGAAGTCTGTCAGGCCGCCAATGACAATGACCCCGCGCAAGTCGTGGTCTCGGGTCACAAGGGGGCCGTCGAACGCGCGGTCGAGATCGCCAAGGCGCGCGGCGCAAAACGCGCGATGCTCTTGCCGGTGTCTGCACCCTTCCATTGCGCGCTGATGCAGCCTGCGGCGGCCGTCATGGCCGAGGCCCTTGCGGCCGTCTCGATCAAGGCGCCGCGCGTGCCGGTGGTGGTCAATGTGCGCGCCGAGGCAGTGACGGAACCCGATCGGATCCGCGCGCTTCTGGTGGAGCAGGTGACCGGATCGGTGCGTTGGCGGGAATCGGTCATCTGGATGGAAGGGGCCGGCGTCACCGAGTTCTGGGAAATCGGTGCGGGCAAGGCACTTTCGGGAATGGTCAAGCGGATTGCCTCGGGGGAGGTGACTACCAAGGCCATCGGCACTCCCGAGGATGTCGCCGCTGCAAAAGGCTGAGGGAGCGGTCGGGGCCAGCCCCCGGGGGCGCTTCGCCCCCCGGACCCCCCGAGGATATTTTTGAACAGATGAATGGGGCCGATGGGCTTTGTGTGGGAACGGGAGTGATCCATGCTTGACTTGAGCGGAAAATGCGCACTGGTAACGGGGGCCTCGGGCGGGATCGGGGCGGCGGTGGCGCGCGCGCTGCATGGCGCGGGCGCCACCGTGGGACTTTCGGGCACGCGGGTGGAGCCCTTGCAGGCGCTGGCGGCGGAACTTGGGGGCCGGGCGCATGTGCTGCCCTGCAATCTGTCGGATGCGGCGGCGGTCGATGCGCTGGTCGGCCAGGCGGTTGAGGCGATGGGGTCGGTGGACATTCTGGTGAACAATGCCGGGATCACCCGCGACACGCTGGCGATGCGGATGTCGGATGAGGATTGGCTTGCGGTGATCGAGGTCAACCTGACCTCGACCTTCCGGCTGTGTCGCGCCGCCATTCGCCCAATGATGAAGGCGCGTTGGGGCAGGATCATCAACGTGACCTCGGTTGTGGCGCAGGCGGGCAATCCGGGGCAGGTGAATTATTCGGCCGCCAAGGCGGGCGTTGCCGGTTTGAGCCGGTCTTTGGCGCAGGAAGTGGCCAGCCGGGGCATCACGGTGAATTGCGTGGCGCCGGGGCTGGTGGAAACCGCGATGACCGACAAGCTGAATGATGAGCAGAGGGGCAAGATTCTGGCGGGCGTTCCGGTGGGCCGCATCGGCAAGCCCGAGGAGATTGCGGCGGGGGTTCTGTTCCTGGCCTCGGTTGAGGCCGCCTATGTCACCGGCGCGACGCTTGATATCAACGGCGGCGGGGATATGCTGTAACCGCGTAAAAGGATTGCGCCGCGCGCCTGCCCTTGCTATAGGCGCGCGGGACCAACCCGGCGGAGACCCGGCGGGATCATTTTTTTGACAGCCGGGTAGACCCCCGCGAACCGTGAAAGAGGAAGTGACATGAGCGACATCGCCGATCGCGTGAAGAAGATCGTGGTGGAACATCTTGGCGTGGACGCCGAGAAGGTGACCGAGAATGCCTCGTTCATCGACGATCTGGGCGCTGACAGCCTCGACAACGTCGAGCTGGTCATGGCTTTCGAAGAAGAGTTCGGCATCGAAATTCCCGATGACGCGGCTGAGACCATCCAGACCTTTGGCGATGCGGTGAAGTTCATCTCCTCGGCTGCCTGATCTTTCGGATATTGGCTTGGGAATGGGCACCCTTCGGGGTGCCTTTTTCTTTTCAGGGGATTGCAGTGGCGGGCAGGGCGGGCATGATCGGGGCAAAACGGGAGGGCCTGTCATGACGCAAGGTGGTGCAACTTTGGGAGCCATGTTCGGAGCGGGCCAAGTGGCGGCCTTCATGGGGCTGCCCCAAGTCGCGCTTGCCGAGGTTGCCGGTGCGCAGGTTGTGGTTCTGGGGGCGGCGGGTTGCACGCCCTATCCCTCTGTTGGCCATTACTGCGCCGGGGGGCCCGCGGCCATTCGGGCGGGTGGGGCGGCCTATGCCGCCAATCTGGCCCATATGAACTTTGACCTTGGCGGCACGGTGCTGCCCGATGGGGTTCGCGCGGTGGATGCGGGGGATCTGGAGATCGACGCGGCTGATGGTGCGGCCAACCGTGACCGCTTGCGCGCCGCCGTGGCCAAGATCCTTGGCGTCGGTGCGGTTCCCGTTCTGATCGGCGGTGATGATTCCCTTCCCATTCCCATGCTTCAGGCGCTGAAGGATCAGGGGCCGCTGACCATCCTGCAGATCGACGCCCATATCGACTGGCGCGATGAGGTGGGGGGAGAGCGCTGGGGCCTGTCTTCGACCATGCGGCGGGCCTCGGAGATGGAGCATGTCGCGCGGATCATCCAGGTTGGGCAAAGGGGCATTGGTTCGGCCCGGCCCGGAGACCATGAGGCGGCCTTGGCGGCGGGGGTGCAGTTCGTGCCCGCGCGCGAGCTGGCCGAAAGCGGCATCATGCGGGCGCTGGCGCTGATCCCCGAAGGGGCGCGGGTGGTGATCTGTCTGGACGTCGACGCTCTGGATCCGGCCATCATGCCGGCGGTGATCGGGCGCACGGCGGGTGGGCTGAGCTATTGGCAGGTGTTCGAGCTGATCGCCGGGGTGGCGGCCAAGGCGCGGATCGTGGCCTTTGACATGGTGGAATTCATGCCCGAACGCGACATCGACGGGCAGGGGGCCTCGGTGGCGGCGCAGCTTCTGGCCGGCACCATCGGGATCATCGCACGGCAGGAGACACAGCCATGAGCAGCTTTAACCAACCTTTGGGCGGCAACGAGATGGCGCGCTTTGGCGGCCCGGCGACGATGATGCGCCTGCCTGCGCAGGTGGGGGCACAGGGGCTGGATGTGGCCTTCATCGGAATTCCGATGGATCACGGCACCTCGAATCGGTCTGGCACGCGGCTGGGGCCGCGCCAGATCCGCGATGAAAGCCGGATGCTGCGGCCCTATAACATGGCCACGGGGGCGGCGCCCTTTGATCATCTGCAGGTGGCCGATATCGGCGATGTGCCGATCAACACCTTTGATCTGAAAAAGACCGTTGATATCATTACGGACTATTACGATGAGGTGCTGTCGCACGGGGCAATCCCGCTGACACTGGGCGGCGATCACACGCTGACCTGGCCGATCCTGCGGGCAATGAAAGAGCGCAACGGGCCGGTGGCCTTGATTCATGTCGATGCCCATGCCGACATCAACGATACCATGTTCGGCGAAAAGGTCGCCCATGGCTGTCCCTTCCGCCGGGCCTGGGAGGATGGCTGTCTGCAAAACGACAAGGTGTTCCAAATCGGCCTGCGCGGCACCGGCTATTCCCCGGATGACTTCGACTGGGGCCGCAGGAACGGCTGGACGGTGGTTCAGGCCGAAGAGTGCTGGCACAAGTCGCTGACGCCGCTGATGGCCGAGATCCGCGCCAGGATCGGCGATGCGCCCTGCTATCTGAGCTATGACATCGACAGTCTGGACCCGGCCTTTGCCCCCGGCACCGGCACGGTCGAGCCCGGCGGGCTGACCATCTGGCAGGGGCTGGAGATCGTGCGCGGGGCGGCCGGGTTAAACCTGGTCGGCGGGGATCTGGTAGAGGTTTCGCCGCCCTATGATCCGTCGGGCAACACCGCGCTGATCGGCGCCAATCTTCTTTACGAGATGCTTTGTGCGCTGCCCGGCATGCCGCAGGGTGTTCGGCGCTGAAAATCGTTCAATCTTTGTCACTTATCAAGATAAGCTCACCCGCCACTTCAAGCTGGCGCACGGCGGTGATGACGGCTGTCATCGCCTCTTCCCCGTCTTTTTCCTTGACCTTGCCAATTGTCGCCATCTCTTCGCGCAAACCTTGCGCCATGCGTTGCGACATGTTGGCCAGCAGAAACTCGGCCGCTACCGCCTGATCGCCATTGGCCTGGGCCGTCGTCAAGGCGGTGACCAGAACCGGCTGATCGACAAGGCGGATGATCTTTGGCACGTCGCGTGCCACAATCCGGGCGGGAAGGTGAACGAAGGTGAAGGTCGCCTTGCGCACCTGGGCGGCAAAATCGGCATCTTCGGTTTCCAATCCCGCCAGCACGGCATTGCGGGTCTGCGCGCCTGAAACGTTCAGAATGGCCCCGACCCGTTCCACCGGGCCATTGTCAAAGGCGCGCGGCGGCTGGGCATCAAGCTGCATGACCAGCGACGAGCCGATGCGCCGCACCGTCTCGGGATCGACATTGCCGGTCAGCGAAACCGCATAGGCGACACGCCGCGCCTTTTCGCCCGGCAATTTACCCAGCAATTCGGCCGAGCGCGCCACCGGCAACTTGGACAGCATCACGGCAGCCACCTCGACGCTTTCCTCTTCAAGGATGGGGATCAACCGCTCAATCGGCAGCGATGTCAGCCTGTCCCAAGGATCGGCCTTGGCGCTCGCCCCGGCAAGGCGGCGCAACCGGCTGGCCGCATTGGCCGAGATATGGCCATCCATCACCCGCAAGGCCGCCTCGATGCCGCCAGGGAAGGCAAGGCCGACCTGCTCCAGCTCATTCAGGAATTCTTCCACCACCTGCGCCAGTGTCGCCCGATCTACAAGCCGCATCTGTCCGATCTGTTCGGTCAAGGCGGCCTGCATGTGATCTGGAAGCTGTGAAAGGGGCAGGGCGGTGTCCTCCGACAACAAGAAGCGCACGATGATCGCGGCCTTCTCGCGCGGACCCAGGGCACGCGGCGCTGTAGCCCGCGACACTGCCACAGGCGCGACAACAGCACGTGCGGCCCGACCCTGCGGCCCAAGCGGCGCAATCTAATCTTCTGTCATCAAGGCCCCCATGCCGACTTACCGCTTGGGGGCAGTCTGGCAGGTCTCGATTAACAAGATCTTGCCGTCACCTCATCACGCCGAAGGTTTCGGCATACAGGCGCCGCTGTCGTCGTCCCAGGTGGTGCCTTCGGCACAAGACATCTTGATCGTTTCGCCATGGCAGCCACCCTCCGCAAGCGCAGCGCCCCCAAGCGCGACATTCGAGGCAATGAGAACAGCAAGGATCGTCAGGGTCTTCATGCAATCTCCTCCGGCCTGAAAGCCACAACACCGCGCCGCAGCCAAGACCGAAAGGCTAACACGAGACGGCGGCTCGGGCGACAGATTCCTTTCGCCTGCTTCCCCTAAGCCCCTATTTGCCGAAAACGCGGGCAAAGATCGTGTCGACATGCTTTGTGTGATAGCCAAGGTCGAATTTCTCCTCGATCTCGGCGGGCGAAAGGGCGGCGGTCACTTCCGCATCGGCCAGAAGCTCGGTCTTGAAATCGGCGCCTCGTTCCCAGACCTTCATGGCGTTTCTTTGCACCAGCCGATAGCTGTCCTCGCGGCTGACACCGGCCTGGGTCAGCGCCAGAAGAACGCGCTGGCTCATCACCAGACCCTTGAACTTGTTCATGTTCTTCAGGCAGTTCTCGGGATAGATCACCAGCTTTTCGACCAGCCCGGCCAAGCGGTGCAGCGCGAAATCCAACGTGATGGTCGTATCGGGACCAATGCCGCGCTCGACGCTGGAATGGCTGATGTCGCGCTCATGCCACAGCGCCACATTTTCCAGGGCCGGGATCACCGACATCCGCACCAGCCGCGCCAGACCCGTCAGGTTCTCGCTCAGAACCGGATTGCGCTTGTGCGGCATGGCGGACGAGCCCTTTTGGCCGGGCGAGAAGAACTCTTCGGCCTCCAGCACCTCGGTGCGCTGCATGTGGCGGATTTCAATGGCGATGTTCTCGATGGAAGACGCAATCACCGCAAGCGTCGCAAAGAACATCGCATGGCGGTCGCGCGGGATGACTTGGGTGGAAATCGGCTCGGGGATCAGGCCGAGTTTTTCGCAGACATGCGCCTCAACGCCCGGATCGATATTGGCAAAGGTGCCGACCGCGCCCGATATCGCTCCAGTGCGGATCTCGTCGCGCGCCGCCAGAAGCCGGCGGCGGCCGCGGTCCATTTCGGCATAGAAGCGGGCAAAGGTCAGGCCCATGGTGGTGGGCTCGGCATGGATGCCATGGCTGCGGCCGATGCGGATGGTGTCCTTGTGCTCATAGGCGCGGGCCTTGAGCGCGTCTAGCACGCGGTCCATGCCTTTCAGCAGGAGATCAGAGGCGCGGACCAGCTGGATGTTCAGTGTGGTGTCCAGCACATCGGACGAGGTCATGCCCTGATGCACAAACCGCGCTTCCTCGCTGCCGATATGTTCGGCCAGATGGGTTAGAAAGGCGATGAGGTCATGCTTTGTCACCGCTTCGATCTCGTCGATGCGGGTGACATCAAAGGTCACATCGCGTGCCTTCCAGACGGCCTCGGCATTGGCTTTGGGGATCACACCCAAGGCCGCTTGCGCGTCACAGGCATGGGCCTCGATTTCATACCAGATACGGAATTTGGTCTGCGGCTCCCAGATGGCAACCATATCAGGACGGGAATAGCGGGGGATCATGGCGAACCTCGGGCAGGGCAGGGAAGCGTTGGGCTCCGCATAGACCGGGTGGGCGAGGCGTGCAAGCGCCTGTGCCCTGGGCCAGCCGCATAAGGGGGCCATTCTGCCCCCCCCTCGCCCCGGCCGGGCTCACCCCCTTGAGGATATTTTCCGCCACATTGAAGGCAACCAATAGCACGCGGGCAACCGCGCCTCGGGCCTCAAGGTTGAGAGGGGGAGGCGCGGCGCCTTCAACGTGGGCGGTCATCGGGATCCCTCCCTGCACCGCGGTCTCAGCTTATTGGCTCAAGGTTAAGAAACGCCTAATGCCTTCAATGTGGAGCCAAATATCCTCGGGGGGTGAATTGGCGCAGCCAAGAGGGGGGCAGACAGCCCCCCCCCATGCCCGACGACGGCGGTGCCGTTCGAATCTGCCCGCGATGAGCCGCCGAAGGCGGACGAAGAGCGGTCAGTGACCCATCAACCGTTCATCAAACGGATAGCGCGTCAGGTTCTCGCAGCCGGTTTCGGTGATCAGCACCTGATCTTCCAGCTTGATCGAGAAATCCCCACCTTCGGGCGAGATCAGCGCTTCGACGCAAAGCACCATCCCGGGTTCCAGCACCGCATCAAAGGCGCCTTCCGTCCAGCCGTCGGGATAGTTCACATAGGGCCATTCATCGCACAGGCCGACGCCATGCATCTTGCAGGAGTATTTCTGTTTCCAATAGATCTCGTCCAGCTGGTGGCCGCCAAAGACCAGTTCCTTGATCGACACGCCGGGTTTCAGCCGGGCCTGATGGTCGCGGATGTGGTCAAGCCCGTGGTGGAAGGCCGAGACCATGGCATTGGTCGGGCGCTGGTCGCCCACCCACCATGTTCTTGAAATATCAATGCAAAACCCATAAACGCCGATCAGGTCGGTGTCGAAGGCGACGATCTCGTTATTCTGCACGAGGCGCGGGCCGCATTCCTGAAACCAGGGGTTCGTCCTCGGGCCTGAGGCCAGCAGCCGGGTTTCGATCCATTCGCCGCCGCGCTTGATATTGGCCTTGTGAAGTTCCGACCAGATGTCATCTTCGCTCATGCCACCGTTTGGCACGCCCTCGCGCGTGGCGCGTTCCATCTCGGCAATGCCTGCCTCGCAGGCGTGATGGGCGCAGCGCATGGCGAGGATTTCATCCGGCCCCTTGATGGCCCGCACCCGTTCGGTGACCTCTTCGCCTTCTTCCACGGTGAACCCGATCGCCTCGAGCGCGCGCAAGCCGTGGACCATGATCTTGTCCACCGCCAGCCTGCGGTTCGATCCGGCATGCGCGCGCATCACCTCGTCGACTTGCGCGGCAAAGGCGGCGGCGGCCTCGCGGCCCTTGTCACCGGTGGAGTTGTAAAAGAAGGTCGCGCCCGAGCGCAGTTCCTTGACCAGCGGGTTGAAGGTCACCAGAAACGGCGAGTTCTTGTATTCCCACATCACCATATGGCCGTCGGCGCAGAGAAGGCAGGCGCGGAACGGGTTGTGGGTGTTCCAAAGCTGCATGTTGGTGGTGTCGGTGGCATAGCGGATGTTCAAGGGATCGAACATCAGAAGGCCGCCAGACTCGCGGTCGATCAGCCCTTCCACCAGCCGTTTCCAGCGATATTCCCGCATCCGTTCAAGGTTGGGGAGGTGCAGCCCCGCCGCCTCCCATTCGCGAAATGCGAGCTGCGTTGGGCCGATCTCTACCCGGTCATTGTCATTCGGGGTGCCATCGCCCAGACTGTCGGCGCGGGTCGGGTCGATCTTGCGGCGGTCGCGGTGAAACTCGGTCATGAGGCGTCTCCTGGCTTGCGGTATACTTGCCTTGCGCCCGGGCCCCGGCTAGTCCAAGGGCGACGCCCCTTGTCGCAAGCGATGCCATGACCGCCCCGATCCTGCAATCTCGTCTGCCTTTCGCCCCCTGGATGGACCCGCGTGCCGCGCGGTTGCCCGGTGTCTTGCCGGTTGAGGGCGACGACTGGCTGAGGGTGGATGATGCCTTTGCCGCCCAGATGGCCGAGCGCGGGCGGCTGATCACCGAACGGCCCGAGGTGGTGCACGGGATGCTTGAAAGCGCGCGACCCGCGGCCGAAGAGCTTTACGAGGTGATCCTTCGGCGATTGGCCAAAACGCCCGGCTATCGGATCGGAGCTGAAGAGGTGTGCCGCCTGGATAAGGTAACGGTCAAGCTGGATGGCTCTGCCTCTCTCAAGACCCTGGGCCTTTTGGTGCAGGAAGACCTTTGCCTGATGGAAAGGCCCGACGGGGCAGGAGATGAACATGTGCTGACCGGCGCCATCCTGTGCTTTCCGGCCAGTTGGTCGCTGGCCGAAAAGCTGGGCCGCCCACTGATCGGCATCCATCGCCCGGTGCCCGATTACGAGACAGAGATTGCCCGCCGGGTGCAGCGGCTTTTCGATGCGATCCGCCCCGAACAGCCCTTGTGGCGGATGAATTCGCTGGTCTACCGCGACCCGACGCTGCATCAGCCTCGGCGCGAGGATGATCCGCGCATCGACCGGCGCGGCGGTTCATTCGTGCGGGCCGAGCGGCAGACCCTGCTTCGTCTGCCCAAGACCCGTGCCGTTCTTTTCGCGATCCACACCTATGTGGTCGACATCGCCAGCCTGTCGCCGGCAGAGCGCGCGGGTCTTGAGAAGGCGCGACTTTAGGGCGCGCGTTGCGCAAGGCACCCAAGAGGCGCTGAGGTTGCAGTGAAACGAAAACGGGCCGCCTGGATGGGCGGCCCGCTGTGCCGATCAGATCCGATCAGCAGGAGTAATACATCGCATACTCCACCGGGTGGGGTGTATGCTCATAGGCGTAGACCTCTTCCCACTTCAGCGCCATGTAGGCTTCCAGCTGCTCGCGCGAGAAGACGCCACCGGCCAGAAGGAAGTCCATGTCATTGGCCAAGGACTCCAGCGCTTCGCGCAAGGAACCGCAGACGGTCGGGATTTCGGCCAGTTCTTCGGGGGGCAGATCGTAAAGGTCCTTGTCCGAAGCCGGGCCCGGGTCCATCTTGTTCTTGATGCCGTCAAGGCCAGCCATCAGAAGGGCGGCAAAGGCCAGATAGGGGTTGGCTGACGGATCGGGGAAACGGGCCTCGACGCGCTTGGCTTTCGGCGATTCCGTCCACGGAATACGAACCGCACCCGAACGGTTGCGTGCCGAATAGGCCAAGAGAACCGGGGCTTCGAAACCGGGGATCAGGCGCTTGTAGCTGTTGGTGCCGGGGTTGGTGATGGCGTTCAGGGCCTTGGCGTGCTTGATGATGCCGCCGATGAACCACAGCGCTTCCTGCGACAGATCGGCGTATTTGTCGCCCGCGAACAAGGGCTTGCCGCCCTTCCAGATCGACATGTTGACGTGCATCCCCGACCCGTTGTCGCCCTTCATGGGCTTGGGCATGAAGGTCACGGTCTTGCCGTAAGCATGGGCCACGTTGTGGATCACATACTTGTATTTCTGGATGTTGTCGGCCTGTTCGACCAGACCACCGAACACCATGCCCAGTTCGTGCTGGCAGGTGGCAACTTCGTGGTGGTGCTTGTCCACCTTGATACCCATGCGCTTCATGGTCGAGAGCATCTCGCCGCGCAGGTCTTGCGCTTCGTCAATCGGGTTTACAGGGAAGTAGCCGCCCTTGTGGGCTGCACGGTGGCCCGAGTTGCCGCCTTCGAACACGGTATCGGTGTTCCACGAGGCCGCTTCGGCGTCGATCTCATAGGCCACCTTGCGGGGCGAAACCGAATAGCGCACGTCGTCGAAGATGAAGAATTCGGCCTCGGGGCCGCAGTAGAAGGCATCGCCAATGCCCGAGGATTTCAGATAGGCTTCGGCCTTCTTGGCAATCTGGCGCGGGCAGCGGTCATAAGCCTCGCCGGTGTCCGGCTCGACCACGTCGCAGTGGATGCACAGGGTCTTTTCGGCATAGAAGGGGTCGATATAGACCGATGCAGCGTCGGGCATCAGCTTCATATCCGACTGGTCGATCGACTTCCAGCCCGCAATCGACGAGCCATCGAACATGAAGCCTTCTTCGAAGAAGTCTTCGTCGATGATGTCGACGATCAGCGTGACGTGCTGAAGTTTGCCTTTGGGATCGGTGAAGCGAACGTCGACATATTCGACCTCTTCATCCTTGATCAGTTTCAGAACCTTCTGAACTGCGCTCATCATGCGGCCTTTCGGTTGCGGTTGACGGTTGGAATTCGAATTTTCATCGAAAATTCGGGTGTTTGGTTAAACGGCATCGTCCCCGGTTTCGCCGGTGCGGATGCGAATGGCTTGTTCGACCGGGGTGACGAAAATCTTGCCGTCGCCGATCTTGTCGGTGCGGGCGGCACTGATTATCGCCTCGATCGCGGTGTCGACCATGTCATCGGTCAGGACGACCTCGATCTTCACCTTGGGCAGGAAGTCCACGACATATTCGGCCCCGCGATAAAGCTCGGTATGGCCTTTCTGACGACCAAAACCTTTGACTTCGGTGACCGACAGCCCCTGAATACCGGCTTCCTGAAGGGCTTCCTTCACCTCGTCCAGCTTGAAGGGCTTGATGATCGCCTCAACCTTTTTCATCGGCCGACTCCCCCATGTGTCCTTGTGGGTCATTGACCACTTCACAGGGGCATGGACAATTGATGACACTGAAAGCAGGGCAGCCCCTAGCGGCTTTTTGGGGCATCTGCACAAAATTTGTGCATAGAGCCGTAAATTCGGGCAGATTGTGAAGGGGGTGCTTGCGAAATGAACGAACTCCTCACCGCCGCTCAGATGCGGGCCATCGAAGAGGCCGCGATTGCCAGCGGCAAAGTGACGGGTCTGGAGCTGATGGAACGCGCCGGAAAGGGCGTGGTCGAGGCGATTTTCGAGGAATGGCCGGAGCTGCGCGCCACCTTCCACCGCGCCGTGGTCCTCTGCGGCCCCGGCAACAACGGCGGTGACGGCTTCGTCGTGGCGCGGCTGTTGAAGGACTGGGGCTGGGAGGTGGAGGTGTTCCTCTACGGCGACCCTGAGCGGATGCCGCCGGACGCGCGGGTGAATTATGAGCGGTGGGTGGGGATGGGGGAGGTGGTTCCCGTTCCACCCCATGGCGACTTTGACCTGATCATAGACGCCTTGTTCGGCATTGGCCTCAATCGCGCTTTGCCGAGTGATCTTGTTGAAACGGTTGATGGCTTGCTCGATCGGACACTGTTGGCCAGCCCCAACTAACGATGAAAGATCGTCGCAATCGACATTGCTTCAGGCTTCTGCGCTGACAGTGGCCGACAGATTGGCCGCGCTGCACCCTATTTCGCTCATTTGACCGTGACATTTCATCGACTGAAACTCGGTCATTGTTCCGGCGATTACATCGAGCCAGCATGGCCTTTGCGATGTGTTGATATCGGGCTTGATGACGAAATTGATGCCGTGGGCTTGGTAAATCCCGTTATCTCTCGCCTAAAGAAACGCAGCGCCCAAAAGTTCACCCACGGCCACGCCCTGATCGTCTCTGACACCCATGGCTGCTCCGGTGCAGCCCGTCTCGCAGCGCGGGGTGCCCTGCGGATCGGGGCGGGGCTGGTGACTATGGCCAGCCCGCCCGATGCTATGGCCGAGAACGCTGCCCGACTTGATGCCATCATGCTGCGCGAGGTGGCGGGGGCTGAAGAGTTGGCCGGGGTTCTGCAGGACCGTCGGATCAATGCGCTGTGCCTTGGGCCGGGGATGGGGACGGGCGAGGGGCAGGGGGACCTTCTTGCGGTCACTCTCGCCCCCCCACCCCCACCCCCTCCTCACGGGGGGGATGGGAGGCGCCTGGTGCTGGATGCCGATGCGCTGACGATCCTGTCGCAGCGGGCTGACCTGTTCGCCGCGCTGCACGAAGGCTGCATCCTCACCCCCCACGCAGGCGAATTCGCCCGGCTTTTCCCCGACATCGCGGAAAAGCTGAGCGCGCCAGCCACCAAAGGTCCCGCCTATTCCAAGGTGGATGCCACGCGCGAGGCCGCCGCCCGCGCGGGCTGTGTGGTGCTTTACAAAGGCCCCGACACCGTGATCGCAGGCCCCGATGGCCGCGCCGCCATCAACGCCGCTGTCTATGACCGTGCTGCCCCCTGGCTTGCCACCGCCGGACCAGGCGACGTGCTTTCGGGCTTCATCACCGGGCTTCTGGCCCGCGGATTCTCTCCCTTTGATGCCGCCTGCACCGGGGCATGGCTGCATGTCGAATGTGCCCGCTCCTTTGGCCCCGGCCTGATTGCCGAGGATCTGCCAGAAGAACTGCCAAAGGTGTTGCGCTCTCTGGGCGTGTAAGCATTTTGCCCTTCTTCAAATACTCCAAGCATGAAATCCCTGATTTCATGCAAGCCGGAGGCTCTTATGGCTGATGAAGGCCGCTCCGCGGGGGGTATTTTTGCCAAGATGAACTCAGGCGTCGAGGTCGATCCAGACGGGGACGTGATCGGACGGCTTGTCGCCCGCGCGGACCTGTTTGTCGATCTGGGCATCGCGCAGAAGGTCGGCGGCTTGGGGGGAGAGGAGGAGATGGTCGATGCGGATGCCGTTGTTGAGTTCCCATGCGCCGGCCTGATAGTCCCAGAAGCTGTATTGGCCGGGGCTTTGGTTGCGGGCCCGGAAGGCGTCGGTCAGGCCAAGCGCCAGTAGGCGGCGGAAGGCGGCGCGTGAGCCGGGCAGGGCGAGGGCGTCGGTCTGCCAAAGCTCGAGCTTGGCGGCGTCGATGTCTTGCGGGATGACGTTATAGTCGCCGCAGAACACCGTCGGTTCCTCCAGCGCCAGAAGCGCGCGGGCGCGGGCCTCCATCCGGGCCATCCAGGCGAGTTTATAGTCGTATTTCGGCCCCGGCGCGGGGTTGCCATTGGGCAGGTAAAGCCCACAGACCCGGATGGCGCGTTTGCCGATCACGGTCGCCTCGATCCAGCGGGCCTGTTCGTCGCTGTCATCGCCGGGCAGGCCGCGGGTGACGTCCTCGAGCGGCAGTTTCGACAGGATCGCTACACCGTTGAAGCTTTTCTGCCCGTGGGTTTCGACGTGGTAGCCCATCGCATCGAAGATATCGCGGGGGAAGGCCTCATCCACCGACTTGATCTCTTGCAGGCAGACCACGTCGGGCTGCTGAGCCGCGAGCCAGGTCGGAAGGGCCTCGATCCGGGCCTTGATGCCATTGATATTGAAGGTGGCGAGTTTCATGGCGCGGCCCTTCGCGTTTGGTCGTCCCGAGATTGACGCGACCGTTCTAGGCCCGCCGCGCGGCGCCGGCAAGCCTTGGCGCCGGTTCGGCGATCACCGTGGCCCGCCACATGGCATCAAGAGCGTCAATCTGTGCCGGATCAAAGCGGTGGGCTTCCTGCCAGTAGCGCCCCGAGGGCACATGGTAGTTGAGCATCTCTTCCCGCCGCAAGGCCTGCGCGGCAAGGGCGTGGTCAATCGTATGCCCGTCTGACCACCATGCAGCGGTCTGGCCAAGCTCATCGCGTCGGGCGCGTGGAAAGACCAGTCGCGACGGTCCGGTCGAGAGGTTCACAACCCGGCAACCGGCCCGTGCGGCCAGGGCCATGAGCCTGGCCGATTTCGCCTCGATCGAGCGCAGGGTGATGTCGGGTCGCAAGGGATCTGGCGTTCCGGTGCCGTAGAAATGCGTGGGTCCGCTGCGCGGATAGTGCATGTCGCAGCCGAAATAGGCGATGCAGCGCGGTTTCAGAGTATGCAGCGCCCAATAGCCTGCCGTAAAGGCCATGGTCCCACCGGCATAGACAAAACCGCCAAAGGCGTTCTGTGCCGGAACGAATTCGGTTTCGGTCACAAGGCGTTGTCCAGGGCCCGGCTGGGCAATGCGGTCTTTGGGAAAGTCCCAAGGGTGGATCGCATGTGTCCAGTCCGGCCGCAGCGCGTAGGCGTTGTTGATTGCCACGATCGTGTTGAAGGGCATGCGCGCCCAGGCGCGACATTCGACCGCGTTCGGGGCAGACCCCAGAATGAGGATCGTGGTCATGGCTGGGTCCCCCGTTTCTTGCTGATTGGGGGAGAGCTAGGGCGATTTGCCCCAAGGTCACGGAATCCTGTTCAGAAACCTTGGCTTAGATCGAGAAACTTGTGCCGCAGCCACAAGAGGACGAGGCATTTGGGTTTTCGATGACAAAGCGGGCGCCGATCAGTTCTTCGGTGAAATCGACCACCGCATTGGCAAGGAATGGCAGCGAGACCGGATCGACAAGCACCTTCTGTCCGTTCTGTTCCAGCACCAGATCATCCGCGGCCGGGTCGTCAAGCCGGATGTCATACTGAAACCCCGAACAGCCGCCGCCCAGCACGCCCACCCGCAGCGCCTTGTCCTCGCCGGTCATCTCGGCGATCTCGGCAAGGCGGGCAAAGGCGCGTTCGGTGACCCGGGGCGGCAGGTTCATGGTTCTTCCCTGTTCAAATCCTGTGGCATGAATATAGGGTGGGATCAGCAGTTGAACAAGAACGGCAGATGATGACCCTTGCCCCCTATGCCTGCCAACCCGACGCCTCGCGCGGGCGGCTTTTTCCCGAAACGATGTCCTCGTTCCGCAGCCCCTATCAACGCGACCGGGACCGGATCATTCATTCTTCGGCCTTCCGGCGGCTGAAGCACAAGACGCAGGTCTTTGTAGAACATGAAGGGGATTATTATCGCACGCGGCTGACCCATTCGATCGAGGTGGCGCAGGTAGCGCGCACGATTGCCGGGGTCCTTGGTCTGAACACCGATCTGGCCGAGTGCATCGCGCTGGCCCATGATCTTGGCCACACCCCCTTTGGCCATACTGGCGAAGATGCGCTTGCCGCCTTGATGGCGCCTTACGGGGGGTTTGACCACAATGCGCAGGCCCTTCGCATCGTGACACGGTTGGAGCGGCATTACGCCGATTTCGACGGGCTCAACCTGACATGGGAAAGCCTGGAGGGGATTGCCAAGCATAACGGGCCGGTTACGGGGCCGAATGCTGATGAAAAACATGCCGGCCCCTTGCCCTATGCGCTGGCCGAGGTGAATGGGCTTTGGGATCTGGAGTTGCACACCCATGCCAGCGCCGAGGCGCAGGTGGCCGCCATTGCCGATGATGTGGCCTATAGCCACCATGATCTGCATGACGGGTTGCGCTCGGGTCTTTTCACCGAGGATGACCTGATGGAACTGCCCGTCACCGGCCCGGCCTTTGCCGAGGTCGACTGGCTTTATCCCGGGCTTGAAAAGATGCGGCGGCGGCATGAGGCCTTGCGGCGCGTCTTTGGTCGCATGATTGAGGATGTGATCGCCGTTGCGCAGGGTCGGCTTGAGGCCTCGCAGCCGAAGTCGGTCGATGACATCCGCATGATGGGCACGACGATCATCCGTTTTTCCAAGCCGCTTTATCAGGAATTGAAGGCGATCCGGTCGTTCCTGTTCACGCGCATGTATCGCGCGCCCTCGGTGGTGGTGATGCGGGCCGAGGTGACAGAGGTGGTCAACGGGCTGTTTCCGCTTTTCCTGTCGCAGCCGGCGCTTCTGCCGCAGGAATGGCGCAAGGATATCGAGGCGGCGCGGGATGAAACCGAACTTGCCCGGATCGTGGCCGATTATGTCTCGGGCATGACGGACCGATTTGCATTGCAGGAAGGTCAGCGCCTGCTGGGCTGAAGCGGTTTTTCTGCGAAGAACCGCAACCCCTTTGGCGTCAGGGCAAAGTCAGGCCAGTGGAAGCTGCCAGATCGGGCAGGCAGGTTCCGGACAGGTTTCGCGCGTCAGGGTCGGCCCCGGCGGCGATCAGGGCGCGGGCCATGGCGGGGCAATCGGGCAGGTGGTCGTCATACTCATCCGCTGCTGCGACGCGGGCGATGATGACCTCCAGCGGCAGGCGGCCGGACCTGTCGGCCGCGACGGGGCTTGCGCCATGGCGCAGAAACCAGCTGACGGTACGAAGACTGCCGCTTTCCAGCGCGACGAAGAACCAGGGCAGGCCAGGACTGTGGCTGCCCCGCAAAAGCGCAGGGCCAAGACAGTCAAGCCGGGCAAGATTGCCGCTTTGCAGGGCTTCGATCAGGGTTTCTGCGTCGCCACTTGCGGCATCGGTCCGGCGACTGGGCGATATCTGTGCCGGAGCGCGGCGCAAAAGCTGCCAAAGAAGTGCCGCCTGAAACCGCAGCCGCTGCCACAGGCCGCCCTCGCCGCCCATCCCTAACCTTTGCGCGCGGCCGCAAGCCACAGGCCGGCAAGCCCCGCCGAGACGAGCGCATTCCAGCCCGGCATGGACAGGCCCAGAAGCGACCAGGCGACCTTGTCGCAGGCCGCCGGTGCGCCGATTGTCACATCGGTGTTCAGAAGATCGGCCGCCGACACGCCTTCGAGCGTATTAACAGCGCATTGCGCAAGACCTGCCCAC
Organism: Alphaproteobacteria bacterium; assembly: GCA_016869835.1. Taxonomy (GTDB): domain Bacteria; phylum Pseudomonadota; class Alphaproteobacteria; order Rhodobacterales; family Rhodobacteraceae; genus Tabrizicola_A. The sequence goes on along the minus strand of VGDH01000028.1, from coordinate 2,092 downwards.
CAGTCCAGCTCGACCCCAAGGTGATAGCTGCCAATCCCCGCCGTGGTCAGCGCCGCAAGCGCGCCAAGGATGGGCAGGACCGGGCCGCGCATCACGAGCGCAAGCCCGCCGATCAGCACCGCCGCCAGATGCGGCCAGCGCTGCCAGATGCACAGCACACAGGGCTGCAGACCGCCAAGGTATTGAAAGGCCAGCGCAACCAGCAGCATGGCTGCCGATCCGCCCGCCGCAAGAAGGATCAGATGGGTTCGTGTAAGGGTCACAGGAATTTCACCGCATAAAAGCCGCCAATCAGCAGCGCCATGGCGATCGTGAACATAAGGCCCAGCCGCCGTTCGATAAAGTCACGAATGGGTGCGCCGAACTTCCACAAAAGAGCAGCAACCAGAAAGAACCGCAGCCCCCGTGCCAGGATCGAGGCAATGATGAACACCCACAGGTTCAGCCCCGTGCTTCCCGACAGGATGGTGATGACCTTGTAGGGAAAGGGCGTAACCCCCGCGATCAGCACCGCCCATGCCCCCCAGGCGTTGTAGTTTTGCGAAAACGCATCGAAATACGCCTCCTTGCCGTAGAAGGCGAGGATCGGCTGGCCAATGGTGTCGAACAGAACCGCTCCGATCCAATAGCCAAACATCCCGCCCAGAACCGAGGCGAGGGTGGCCACCCCCGCAATCACAAAGGCCCGCCGCGGGGCGGCGATGATCATGGGGATCATCAGGATATCGGGCGGGATAGGAAAGACCGAGCTTTCGATGAAGGCGACAAAGGCCAGAACCCACAACGCGTGCCGGTGCTCGGCCATCCGCAGGGTCCAAAGATAAAGGGCACGGATCACGACGCAGGGGGTCCTTTGGTCAAAGGTCGGGCGGTCGCAGGACCGTCAATTCGCCTGCCTGCCAATCACGCCAGACCGGCAGCGTCAAGGCGCAGATGCGGCGCGCGTCCGGTCCCGCTGCCCAGGGCCAAGGTGACAGGCTGCAAAGCCCTTGATTTCCGTTCCCGATCCCCGTTGACGCCGCCGACGCGGGCCGCTAAACCCCATGTCGCTGGCCCGAGTGGCGGAATGGTAGACGCAGAGGTTTCAAAAACCTCCGACGCAAGTCGTGCGAGTTCGAGTCTCGCCTCGGGCACCAGCTTTCCTCAAGTTGTAGCGACAAGCATCTGATAACGCTCACTTAATCTCTCCAGGGTCATCCGGGGCGGCTGGAGCGTAGACCAAATTGAAGACCAATCGGGCACCATACACCTTCCAAAAAGACGGCTATTTCTACTTTTCCAGAAGGATTCCCTCGGACCTCAGGGGGAGCTACCAAACAGACAGAATCGTTGAAGCCCTACGAACGAAGTCGGTTCACGTAGCTCGGGGTCGGGCGATGATGGCTGCAGCTAAGCTGGACGAATACTGGTCCCATTTGCGGCTGAGCCAGACTGATCTGCCGGGGCGAAAATTCCTTCTGCAGGCACAAGAGGCATACCAGCGCGTCTCAGTACAACGACCGGCGCTGGCTGAGATCGCCCACGAGGAAGGCACGATTGCGTCACCAAGGCTTGCAGAGGCACTTGTGCGTTATGTGAGCCAGAAAGGGGCTGGTCGCGTTGATACCTTCAGGAGGGCCGCCGAGAGGGCTTGTGGCTATCTGATCGACGCAGCAGGGGAAAAGCCTCTTTCGGATTACACGAGGTCAGGTGCGTTATCGTTGCGAGATTACTTGGTGGCAAAAGAACTGTCTGGGTCGTCGATTACACGCATCTTGGGAAGCATTAGGGCAGTCATCAACTTCAACATAGGTGAGCTTGCGCTGAGGCATGGCAATCCATTTGTCTAAGTCTATTATGATCGCGGTCGTGGCGTGACCAAGCGAGCAACTATTCCTGAGGCGGTGATCAGGATCATCCAAAATAGGTGCAAAACTGCGAGTGACGAAAAGAGATGGTTGATTGCCATGGTCTCGGACAGTGGGGCCAGACTTGGCGAAGTGGCAGGTCTATTGCGTGAGGACATTATCTTGACCGCACAGGTTCCGCATATCGTTATCAAGCCCCATCCGTGGAGGTCGTTGAAGACTAAGGGCAGCGAGAGACGGGTACC
>VGDH01000027.1 GCA_016869835.1 Alphaproteobacteria bacterium | reverse complement strand
ACCGCGCCCAGGGCTGAAGTGGTGGTGATGCCCAGCCCCGCCAGCATGCCGCCGCTGTCGATTGCGCCACAGAAATCGGTGATAAAGGCGGGAAAATGCGCCGTGATAAAGGCCAGTTGATAGCCACAGCTGAAAAAGCCAAGGAAAATCAAGGTGTAGGTCGGGTCCTTGAACGCGCGCACCAAGACGGTGCCAAGGCCTTCCTCTAACTCGGCCTTGGTGGCGGGTTTGCCGGTAGACAGGAAGGGCAAGGCGGCAAGGCTGGCGACGATCACGACGGCAAAGATCACAAAGACCGTCTGCCACGGGTAGGATTGCAAAAGGACCTCGGCCACAGGCGCGCCGAACACCTGCCCGGCCGATCCCGCCGCCGTTGCAATGCCAAGCGCCATGGAGCGGTTCTCCGCGCTTGTCGCCCGCCCCACCACCGCAAGCACCACGCCAAAGCCGGTGCCCGCAATCCCGAAGCCTATGAGAATATTGAGAAACTGGTGCTGGCCGGGGGTGATTGCATAGGCCGACAACACAAGGCCCGCCGCATAAAGAAAGGCGCCGGCGATGATGGCTTTGCGGTCGCCGAAGCGTTCGGCGAGGGCGCCGAACATTGGTTGGCCGATGCCCCAGGCGAGGTTCTGGATGGCGATGGCGAGGGAAAAATCGGCCCGGGGCCAGCCGAATTCGCTGGCGACGGGGATCTGGAACACCCCGAAGCTGGCGCGGACTGCGAAGGAGAGCATCAGGATAACGCAGCCGGCCACCAGAACGGGGGTGATCAGCGGGGACGGGGACGAGAGGGATTTCGACATCTGACGGGGCTCCGCAATTGCGGGGCAAACTGCGGTGCCGGGCGGCTGGGGTCAAACGGAATCTTGTGCCGGTGACAAGCCTTTCGGCCGGCTTGCCCGCAAAAGCCTAGGCCTGACGCGCCCGTGTCTCGCAAAGGCAAGATATTGGTTCTGCATGATTTTCAACCACTTCTGCCCCGCTGGACAGCCGGTCCATCTGGCGGGCGAGGGTGATGTCGAGCATCGAGAGGCCTGCGCAGTCATGGGTGATCAGCGTCACATCGACGATGTTGAAGCGGTTGGTCCATTCGGGGTGATGGTTGGCCTTTTCCGCCGCCAGGGCGCAGCGGGACATGAAGCCCCAGGCCTCGGAGAAGCTGCGGAACTTCCAGACCTTGCGGATCGCATCGCGGCCCGGCACGGCGCCCCAGCCGGTTTCGCCCAGGGCGGGCAGATGGGTTTGGCGTTCGTCGGTGGTCAGCGATTGGGCGGTCATCTGGATCTTCCCTTGGTGGTTTCTGGCCCGTCGTTTCTGCGTCTGGCATCCGTCTGGCATCTGTCGGGACATCCGGCGGGACATCCTGTGCGGACCTAATCCTCGGTCTCGACCTTGCGGAACGGGCCGTAGGCGGTGAGGATTTCCATCTCTTCGCCCACCGCGCGGCGTTCCTGATCCAGATAGCGCGCGACCGCCTTGGCAAAGCCCGGATCGGCAATCCAGTGCAGGGAATGGACCGCGCTGGGCAGATAGCCGCGCGCCAGTTTGTGTTCGCCCTGCGCGCCTGCCTCGACCCGCGAGAGGCCGTGGGCAATCGCCCAGTCGATGGCCTGATAGTAGCACAGTTCGAAATGCAGGCAGGGATAATCGGCCACGCAGCCCCAATAGCGGCCATAAAGCGTGTCGCGCCCGATGAAGTTGAGCGCGCCTGCCACGGGGCGGTCGCCCTCAAAGGCGAGGACCAGAAGCGCATCATCGCGCATCGTCGCTTGCACCGCGTCAAAGAAAGCGCGGGTCAGATAGGGCGTGCCCCATTTGCGGCTGCCGGTGTCTTGGTAAAAGAGCCAGAAGGCATCCCAATGCGCCGGTTCGATCTGATCGCCGGTCAGCGCGCGGATGGTCAGGCCATGGGCGCGGGCGGTTTCGCGTTCCTTGCGGATCATCTTGCGCTTGCGGCTGGAGAGTTGCGCAAGGAAATCGTCAAAGCTGGCGTAGCCGTGGTTTTCCCAATGGAACTGCTGGGTGATGCGGTGAAGCGTGCCTTGCACCCCGGTCAGCGCCTCTGCCTCATCCTCGGTGCAGAAGGTGACGTGCAGCGACGAGAGGCCATTTTGCTGGGTGACGCCGATGGCCGCCTGCATCAGCGTGGCGCGGTGGGCCGGATCGCCCAGAAAGCGCCGCCCGGTGGCCGGGGTGAAGGGCACGGCGACCTGAAGTTTGGGGTAATAGCGCCCGCCGGCGCGGGCGTAAGCCTCGGCCCAGCCGTGGTCAAAGATGTATTCGCCCTGAGAATGGCCTTTCACGTAAAGCGGCATCGCCGCCAGCGTTCGGCCTTGGTCGCGCAGGACAAGGGGCCGGGCCTGCCAGCCGGTGCCGTCGCCGGTGGAGCCGGAGGCTTCGAGCGCGGCCAGAAAACGGTGGGTGGTGAAGGGGTCAATCGGGCGGCCCGAAGCCGCCTCGGGGCAGGCGAGCGCGTCCCAGTCCTGCGCCGGGATCGCGGCCATGTTGTCAAGCAGTTCGGCCGTGTCGGTCACGCCAGCCCCCGGGGATCATTGGTGCTGAAGGATGGGGCCGGTCGGGCGAAGGTCAAGCCGGGTTCTGGGCAAGATACCCCTCGAAGGTGACGTTGTCGGCGATCTGGCGGGCCTTGGCCTCATCCTTGGCGGATTTGATCGTCCAGGTCAGGATCGCGGCCCCCCTAGCCTTGAGCGCAGCCACGCGGGGGCGGGCGAGATCGGCGGCTTCATGGCTGATGAAAGAGGCGCCAACCCGGTCGTAATCGGCGATTTCGCGCAATTCGTCGCAGCGTTTGGGCGAGAGCGGCGCCCAGCCTTCGTAATCATAGGCCGCTGTGGTGATGCCGCGGGGAATGTCGGGGGCAAGGCGGGCTATATTGGCCACGGCATGAGGGTTGAAGGACATCACCGCGACCGGGCCGCCGTAGCCTTTGAGCGCGCGGGCGACGGCGGTTTCAAGCCGCCCATCGGTTTCGGCGATGCGGTCGGTCTGGTCCTTGATTTCGATCAGGAGGGGGGCGCGGCCGGCGACGATTTGCAGGACCTGTTCAAGCGTGGGGATGGTGTCGGTGCCGTGACGCAAGGTGATCTGGCCCAGTTCGGCGGCGGTGTAGTCTTTGACAAAGCCCGTGGCTTCGGTCAGCCGCTCCATCCATTCGTCATGGAACACCACGGCCTGCCCGTCACTGGTGCCTTGCACGTCGATTTCAATGCCAAAGCCCGCCTCGACCGCCGCGCGAATGGCGGCGGGAGAGTTTTCGGGCCGCCCCGCGCGCCGGTCATGCAGGGCGCGGTGGGCGATGGGCTGGCGCAAAAGCTCAGCGGGAAGGGGCATCGTCGGGGTTCCGTGCCGGGCGGATCTGAAAGATCGCCTCAATTTCCACCGCAACGCCCAAGGGCAGCGAGGCCGCCGAGACGGCCGAGCGCGCATGCCGCCCGGCATCGCCAAGGGCGGCGACCATGAAATCGGACGCGCCGTTGATGACCTTGGGCTGGTCAATGAATTCGGGGGTGGAGTTGACGAAGCCCACCAGTTTCACCGCGCGCACCACGCGGTCAAGATTGCCGCCGCAGGCGTTTTTCAACTGGGCAAGGATCGAGATGGCGCAGCTTTTCGCGGCCTCGGCCCCGGCGGCGACGTCCATGTCGGCGCCAAGGCGGCCTTTGATGAGCCCGCCTGCGTTCTGGCTGATCTGGCCCGAGACATGCACCAGATCGCCCACCACCACGAAGGGCACGTAATTGGCCGCAGGGGCGGGGGCATCGGGCAGGGTGACGCCCAGTTCGGCAAGGCGGGCTTCGATGGTGGACATGGGCGACCTCGTCTGAAGGATTTGGGTGTTCAGGATTTGGCGGCAGGCTAGCGGCGGGGCAGGGCGGGGGCAAGCCTGCTTTGGGCGACGCTCGGTGCTTGTCCCGGCCCGCGCCAAGGGATAGTTTCGCTGCAAAGCCGCATAGCCAGTTACAGGAGATCACATGACCCAGCGCCTTCATCTCGTCTTTGGCGGGGAATTGGTGACCCCCAAGAAGAATGTGTTTCGGGATGTGAACGACATTCATATCGTCGGCATGTTTCCCGATTATGCCAGCGCCGATGCCGCCTGGAAGGCGGAGGCGCATCGCACGGTGGATAACGCCCATATGCGCTATTACATCGCCCATATTCACCGGCTGCGCGATGAGGGCTCGTCGGGATCGACGACGGAAGAGCTGGGCGCGTGATCCGATAAGCCATGGCCCTTTCGCTTGGACGGCGCCTTTACAATCTGACGGGTCGCCGCGAGGCGGGCGCAGAGGCGGCGTTTCCGCCGCGCCCCGAGGGGCGGCTGATCTGGTTGCATGGTCCGAAGGAAGGGGCCTTGCAGGGGCTGGTGCATCTGGCCAACAAGCTGGCCGAAGAGGATGGGATTGCCACGCTGGTCACTGGCCCGCGTGAGGCGGGGCGGATGGCCGCGCCCGCCGATCAGCCGGTCGAGGTGAAGGCGTTCCTGAACCATTGGCGGCCCGATGCGATTGTGCTAGCCGATGACGAGATCCGCCCGGCGCTGTTGTTCGAGGCCGAGGCGCGGGGGATCCCGGCCATGGTGGTGGATGGGCGCGAGCCAAGCCTGGTGCGGGGGCGGGACGGCTGGTTTCCGGGACTGATGCGGGGGGCGGTGCAGACGCTGCGCCATGTCTTTGCGGTGGATGAGGCGGCCGCGCGGGCCTATCGCAAGGCGGGCGCGGCGCAGGTGGATGTGCTGGGGCGGATGGAGGCGGTGTCGGCCGCACTGGCCTGCCATGAGGGCGAGCGTGCCGCACTGGCCGAGCTGTTGAAGGCGCGGCCTGTCTGGCTGGCGGCTGCGGTGCCGCAGGCGGAGGAAGCCGCCGTCATCGCCGCGCATCGCGCCGCGCTGCGCCTGTCGCACCGGCTGTTGCTGATCCTGGTGCCCGAGCAGCCTGCCCGCGCCGAGGCCTTGGCGGTGGAGCTTGAGGCGCAGGAGGGCTGGATCGTGGCGCGCCGGGCGCTGGATGAAGAACCCGATGCCGAAACCTCGGTCTACCTGCCCGACAGTGCCGAGGAATACGGGCTGTGGTATCGGCTGGCGCCGGTTACCTATCTGGGCGGCAGTCTGGCGGGCGAGGGCGCGCTGCGCGATCCGCTGGAACCGGCGGCCCTGGGTTCAGCCATCATCCATGGTCCGCGTCCCGGCCCCTATGGCGCCACCTTTGGCCGGTTGGGCGCGGCGCGGGCCGCCCGCGCCGTGGGATCGGCCACCGATCTGGCCGAGGCCTTGGGCGATCTTCTTGCCCCTGACCGCGCTGCGCTGGCGGCACAGGCGGCCTGGACGGTTGCTTCGGATGGGGCGGAGGTCACGGAAAAGGTGTTGCAGCGTCTGCGCCAGTTGCTGGGGCTTCCGTGATGCGCCCGCCCGCCTTTTGGTTCAATGAGCCTGCGCGGCCCGGCCCGATGGCGCGGCTTCTGGCGCCTTTGGGCTGGGCCTATGGCGCGGCCACCGCGCGCCGCCTGCGCCGAGCGGGTTATCGCGCGGGCGTGCCGGTCATCTGCATTGGCAATCTGAACGTGGGCGGCACCGGGAAGACCCCGACCGCCATGGCGCTGATCGCGCGCCTTTTGGCGCGCGGCGCAGGCGTGCATGTGGTCAGCCGCGGCTATGGCGGGTCGCGGACCGGGCCGGTGCAGGTGGACCCCGCGCGGCACAAGGCGGCGGAGGTCGGGGATGAGCCGCTGCTGTTGGCCGCCTTTGCGCCGACCTGGGTGGCGCGCGACCGGGCCGCAGGGGTGCGCGCCGCCGAGGCGGCGGGCGCGCAGGTGATTGTGCTGGATGACGGGTTTCAAAACCCCTCGGTCGTCAAGGACCTGTCGCTGGTGGTGGTCGATGCCGAACGAGGGTTAGGAAATGGGCGCTGCCTGCCCGCAGGGCCGCTGCGCGAGCCGGTGGCGGCGGGTCTGGCGCGGGCTGATCTGGTCTTGGCGATTGGCCCCGCCGACGCGCAGGCGGGTTTTGTGGCTGAGTGGGGCAAGGCGCTGCGCCAGACGCTGTTGACCGGCCATCTGGAGCCCATCGCCACGGGGATCGACTGGACGACCGAGCGGGTGATTGCCTTTGCGGGCATCGGGCGGCCCGAGAAGTTTTTCGCGACGCTGCAGGGGCTTGGCGCGGACATCCTGCGGGCCGAGGCGCTGGACGACCATCAGCCGCTGTCGGAGGCCCTGATGCGGCGGCTGGAGACCGAGGCGCTGCTGACCGGGGCGCAACTGGTGACCACGGAAAAGGATGCCGCGCGGCTGCCGCCTGCTTTCCGGTCCTCGGTGCTGTCGCTGCCGGTGCGGTTGCATCTGGCGGATTGGACGCCCTTGGATCAGGCGCTGGCGCGGTTGGGCTTGTGAACGGTTGTTCACAAATCGGGTTAGCGCCGCCCTAGTCTTGTGGCAGGCTGTCGGTCAGATCGTAGTAATCGCCCTTGTCGGCGACAAAGATATGGCGGGCCAATTGGCCGCCGGTGGGCGCGGCAATTGCCCCGGCTTCCAGCGAAAAGGCCCCGTCGGCGGCGCGGAAATACAGGCCCGAGCCGCAATCGGGGCAAAAGCCGCGCTGGCTGCCGCCGGGGCTGACATGTTCGGTCACCTTGCGCGCCTGCCAGATCACCGAAGTCTCATCGGCATCAAAGCTGGCGGAAAAATGCCCCGAGGTCTTGCGGCACTGGCTGCAATGGCAGGCCCAGACCTCGCCCATCGGGCCGGGCAGGGTGAACTGATTGGCCCCGCAAAGGCAGGCGCCGTGCAGGGTTTCGGCGCGGGCAGGCGCGGGGGGCGGGCCGCCCGCCGGATCATGGTAATCGGCCGCATCGGCAAGGTGCCAGCTTTCGGCCATGCGAAGGCCGGTCGGCCCGTCAAAGGCCCCAGCGGCGATGCAGATGCGGTCCTCGCCCGTGGCTTGCCAGAACAGGAAGGCCCCACAGCCGCCGCAAAAGCCGCGCCGGGCCTGATCGCTGGCAGCATACCAGCGCAGGGTGTCAGAGCGGATCAGGCGGAAATCGGCGTGGGCGGCAAAGGTGCCGGCCCAGACATGGCCGGATTGCCGCCGACACTGGCTGCAATGGCAGGCGATCACGCCGGGATCGGGCCTGGCCGTGAACTGCACCTGACCGCAGAGGCAGGAGCCGTGCATCATTCGGCCTTTGCGAAAATCTCGGCCAGCAGCGGCACAAGCCAGTCTTCATCGGCCTTGGTAAAGGCGCCGGGGGTGTCGCTGTCGATGTCAAAGACGCCCAGAAGCTTTCCGGCACCGTTCCAGACCGGCAGCACCAGTTCTGACCGGGTGGAGGAGGAACAGGCGATATGGCCGGGGAAGGCGTCAACATCGGGGACGTTCTGCACCTGACCCGTGCGGGCGGCCGCGCCACAGACGCCGCGCGAAAACGGGATCACAAGGCAGCCGTGGCCGCCCTGATAGGGGCCGATCTTCAGAAGGTCAGGTGCGGTGACGCGGTAGAACCCGGTCCAATCGGCGCAAGGGTGGGCGTGGTGCACCTCGCAGACGAAGGTGGCCATGAGCGCGACGGTGTCGGTCTCATTGTGGCACAGCGCGCGGATGCTGTCGGTAATGGATTGATAATTCATCTCAATAGCCCAAGGCGCAGCCGTCTTTGCGCGGGTCGGACGCGCCGACAAGCACGCCGTCTTCGCCGATCAGGATCGCCTGCGCCCCGCCGATGGGTTCATGTGCGATGGAAACGGGGTGCCCCATGGCGGCCAGTTCGGCGCGCACCGTGTCGGAATAGCCGCGTTCCACCACCATGCCCTCGGCCCCCGAGAAGCAGCGCGGTGCGTCGATGGCGGCCTGTGCGTCCATGCCGTAATCCACCATGTTGCTGACAAAGCGCGCGTGGCCGCAGGGCTGGTAGGCCCCGCCCATGACGCCGAAGGGCATGGTGACGCGACTGTTTTGTTTCAGCATGCCCGGAATGATGGTGTGCATCGGGCGTTTGCCGGGGGTGGCCTCATTCGGGTGGTCGGGGGTGAGGGTGAAGCCTGCGCCGCGGTTCTGGAAGGTGATGCCGAATTTTTCCGACGCGATGCCCGCGCCAAAGCCCCAGAAGATCGAATAGATCAGGCTGACGGCCATGCGGTCGCGGTCGACGACGGTGATGTAGATGGTGTCCTTGTGCACCGCCTCGGTCAGGGGCTTGGCGGCGGCCATGGTACGTTTGGGGTTGATGAGGGCGGCGAGTTTGGCCGCCGTGGCGGGCGACAGCATGTGATCCAGCCGCGCGGCGGGGTCGGCGATAAAGCGGTCGCGGGCGTCATAGGCGAGTTTGGCCGCCTCGGCCTCGATGTGGGCGCGCTGGGTGCCGAAAGGGTCCATCGCGGCAAGGTCGAAGTGCGACAGTATGTTGAGCATCAGAATGGCGGTCGCGCCCTGGCCGTTTGGCGGGTGCTCATACAGATCGGTGCCCTTGTAGGGGCCGTGGATGGGGGTGGTGTCCTCGCAGGTGACGCTGGCGAGATCTTCCATCGTGTGGCAGCCGCCCAGGGCCTGCAGCGAGGCGATCATGTCCTCGGCCACTTCGCCGGTGTAAAAGCCGTTGCGGCCCTCTCGGGCCATGCGGCGCAAAACCTCGGCCTGACCGGGGGCGCGGAAGAGCTGGCCGGTGCGGGGGGCCTGGTCGTTGATGAGGTAGTGGCGGCGGGCGGCGCCTTGCAGGGCGGGGGCGTCGTCGGCCCAGTCAAAGGCCACGCGGGGGGCGACGGGGATGCCGGTGTCGGCATAGTGGATGGCCGGGGCAAGGATGCGGTCGAGGCCCAGCTTGCCGTGGCGGTCCGACAGGCGGCAGAAGGCGTCCATCGCGCCGGGCAGGGTGACGGGATCGACCCCGCGCAGGGGAACGGCAGAGAGGCCGCGGGCGCGCATCGCCTCGGCGCTGTAGGCGGCGGGGGCGCGGCCCGAGCCGTTGAGGGCGAGGATCTCTTCCGACCCGGCGGGTTTCATCAGCACAAAGCAATCGCCGCCGATGCCGCACATCTGCGGTTCGGCGATGCCCAGAACGAAGGCCCCGGCAAGAGCGGCGTCCACCGCATTGCCCCCGGCTTGCAGCGTGTCGATGGCCACTTTGGCGGCAAGCGGGTGCGAGGTGGCGCAGATGCCGTTGGTGGCATAGACGGCCGAGCGGCCGGGCAGATGAAAGTCGCGCACGGTAAAGCCCTCCGAAGATTGAGAACCTAGGGGGCGAGGGGGGCTTTGCCAAGGGTGCGGTGAAAGAAGGTGGACCGGGCGGGTCTGGGTCCGGCTGGAAAACGGATGCGGCAGAAGCAAAGGCCGCAGGACCCGGAGTTCGGGCGCGGCATGGCGGTTTGGCGATACGTTGGGAAAGTGCCCCGATGCGGTGAACTGGGTGGGGGCTTTGATCCACCGCACCGGGGGAAGCTTTATCCAGCTACATGGGAAGATATGACGACGCTCAGCGGCGGATTTAGGGGGAAAATATGACCTTTGTGCGTCAGAAATCCTGAATTGGAAACAATCGCCTGTCAGGCGTCGGACTGTCTTGCCGGAAGCTGGAATGACAGCCGGTTGACCCCCGCGATTCGGCGGTAGTCCAGACCCACGGTCAGGCTGCGAATCAGGAACCAGCCAAAGCCCCCCTCGGGCAAATCGGCCAGATCGGCCAGCGGCTGGGACCGGCCCGCAGGCAGGCTGAGCCCCGGCATTGCTGCGCCCTGATCGTGGATTTCGCAGGCCAGCCCCCCGCCCTGACGTACCAGATGCAGGGTGATCGTGCCCGTCCCATCGGCAAAGGCATGTTAGACGATGCTGTTCAGCACCTCGGCCAGAACGATTTCGGCACTGCCGCAAAGGTCTTCGGGCAGGCCGGAGAGGACCGCGCTGGCCATGACCCGCCTGAGCGCGCGGCGCACGGCCCCGGCGGTGCCGGGAAAGGACCGGGTGAAGGCGGCGACATCGCCGATGTCACCTGCGGCGGAGAGGGCCCGCGATCCGGGCCTGTCGGCGGGGCGCAAGAGATCAACCTGCATGGCGAAACCCGTCGGGCACGCTGTCATGGATGACAAAGATGCTGTCCATCCGCGTTAGTCGAAACACCCTTTGCACCGTGGGGGTGAGGCCCGAAAGTTCAAGCTTGCGGTCGGGCGCAAGGGCCTTGAGCACGGCCACCACGGCGCCAAGGCCCGAACTGTCCAGAAACGCGACATTCGACATGTCAAACACCACGCGCGGCGCGCTGCTGTCGCGGGTCAGGTCGCGCATGCGGTCCTTGAACTGAATGGCGCAGGCCGCATCAATGCGGTCGCGCATGGCGCGGATCACCAGAATACCCCCATGCTCTTGTGCCACAAGCTCCATCCGAAATCCCTTTCCTGAGGTCTTACGACGTCAGGCTAGGAACAACAGGTTACGGAAGTGTGAGCCCTGCCAGTGATTTCAGTTCAATTGGAACTGAAGCGGATAGCGGCCATCTTCAAAATCGCCGAAGAGGTCGGGCAGGTCGGGGTGGGTCACGGGTTCGCCGGCATCATCGGGGACGAGGTTCTGTTCCGAGACATAGGCGACGTAATAGGTTTGGTCGTTTTCGGCCAGAAGATGATAGAAGGGCTGGTTCTTGGCCGGGCGGGCATCTTCGGGGATCGCCTCATACCAGTCTTGGGTGTTGGAAAACATCGCATCGACATCAAAGACTACGCCGCGAAACGGATGTTTGCGGTGCCGCAGGACCTGCCCAAGGTGATATTTCGCGTCGGTCTTCAGCATGGCGCGGGGTCTCCAATAGGAGTTCTAATCGCACATGCGCCGCCTTGTCCATTGGTGCGAAAGGTCAGGACGGAAACAGTCTGTGGCCAATTATGCCAAAACATGGGCCAAATGATGCCGAAATCATGGCCACAGCGCACGGAAAACTGATGAGGACATGGCCAAGGGGCATTTCCCTGCCCGGTGTTTTCCCCTATCCTGCGGGCAAAACAAGAACGTGAGGGGCAGATGAGCAGAACTCTCCGTGCGGCGATCCTTTTGTTTTTGCTGGCCTCTTGCGGGGGTGGCAACTATTTGGCGCCGCGCAATCTGGATGATGCCTGTGCGATCGTCGCGCAGCGTCCCAGCTATTTCAAGGCGATGAAGAAGACCGAACGCAAATGGGGCATCCCGGTTTCGGTGCAGATGGCCTCGATTTATCAGGAGTCGAAATTCATCGGCAATGCCCGCACCCCCTATCGCTTTGTGCTGGGCGTCATTCCGATGGGGCGGCAGTCCTCGGCCTATGGCTATAGCCAGGCGCTGGACGGGACCTGGGAGGAATACCAGAAGGAAGAGGGCGGTCGGCGCACCACGCGCGACCGCATCGCCGATGCTACCGATTTCATGGGCTGGTACATGCACAATTCCTCTGAGCGGCTGGGGATTTCCAAGACCGACGCCGAGGCGCAGTATCTGGCCTATCACGAGGGCCGGACGGGCTATGCCAACCAGTCCTATCTGGACAAGCCCTGGCTGGTCGAGGTGGCTGCCGCGGTGGGCGAACGGGCGGTGATGTACGAAAACCAGCTGGCCTACTGCCGCTGATCGCGTTGCGCGGCCTGTCGTCTGGTTGCGCTGCGAGGTTTTGCGTCTAGTTGCGCTACGCGGCCTTGCGTCTAGTCGCGCCGCGACCGGCGGCTTTTCTCTTCGATGATGTTGAACAGCGAGGCGGCGAGGTTCGAGACCGGGGTCAGCTCGCCCAGGATGACGGTGGTCTGTTGGCCCAGATCATCGGTGATGACCCATTGGCGCAGCGCGATGGGATCGGCGGTGAACACCAGTTCGATGGTGCCGTATTCAGGATGTTCGGGGTCTTGGGCCACGACGCGTGTGGTGTTTTCCACCTCTTTGTGGCCGACGACCATTTTCGCGCCGCCAAGGTCGATCCTGGGGGCCAGGATCAGGTTCAGGGGTGTGCGCCGGAGCGGGTATTCCTCGGGCGGCTGGTTCGATTTGGCGTCGAAGATCGCCACGGTCTCGGCAGAGGCAAGGACAAGGCTCTTGTCGGGCGGGGCATATTCAAAGCGAACCCGGCCGGGGCGTTTGATGAAGATCTTGCCCAGGGACACGGTGCCGTCGGTATTCACCTGGGTGAAGTCGGATTGCACGGTGGCCAAGGAGTTGAGATAGGACGACAGGTCGCCGAGCGGGATCTTGTCGGCAAAGGCGGGGGCCGAAAGCGCCACAAGGGCAAGCGGGGCGAGAAGAACGCGAAGCGGTTTCATGCCGCCTATATAGGCCAAGCGCGGAGGGCCTGCATCCCCCCCGGACATCAACTGGCGGAGAGGTGCCGAGAGCGGTTTGGTGAGCCTAATGCGCCTCGGCCCAGTTGCGGCCGGTGCCGGCCTCGACCGTCAGCGGCACCTTGAGCGCCACGGCGGGCAGGTTGGCGCCTTCCATCGTATCCTTGGCGGCGGCGATCAGCGCGGTTTCCGCGCCCTCGTCGACCTCGAACAAGAGTTCGTCATGGACCTGCAAGAGCATCCGGGCAGGCAGGCCCGCAATTGCGGCGGGCATGCGGATCATGGCGCGGCGGATGACGTCGGCGGCGGTGCCTTGGATGGGAGCATTGATGGCCGCGCGTTTGGCAAAGCCTGCGCCGGGGCCTTTGGCGTTGATTTCCGGGGTGTGGATCTTGCGGCCGAACAAGGTCTGCACATAGCCGTGGCTTTGGGCGAATTTCACCGTCTCGGCCATGTATTCCTTGATGCCGGGGAAGCGTTCGAAATAGCGGTCGATGAAGCCCTGCGCCTCTCCCCTTGGGATGCGCAGGTTGCGCGCAAGGCCAAAGCCCGAGATGCCGTAGATGACGCCAAAGTTGATCGCCTTGGCCTTGCGGCGGATGTCGGAGGTCATCTGGTCCAAGGGCACGTTGAACATTTCCGATGCCGTCATGGCATGAATGTCGATGCCGTCGCGGAAGGCCTGCTGCAGGGCGGGGATATCGGCGATATGGGCGAGGATGCGCAGTTCGATCTGGGAATAGTCCAAGGATACCAGAACCTTGCCCGCAGGGGCGACAAACGCCTCGCGGATGCGGCGGCCTTCTTCGGTGCGGACGGGGATGTTTTGCAGGTTTGGATCGGTGGAGGCCAGGCGGCCCGTGTTGGCCCCGGCGATAGAATAGCTGGTGTGAACGCGGCCTGTATCGGGGTTGATCGCCTCTTGCAGCGCGTCGGTGTAGGTGGATTTCAGTTTGGAAATCTGCCGCCAGTCCAAGACCTTGGCCGCCAATTGCGCCGCCTTTGGCAGGCTATCCTCCATCGTGGTGATGTCTTCCAGAATGTCGGCCCCGGTGGCATAGGCCCCGGTCTTGCCCTTTTCGCCCCCCGGAACGCCCATCCGGTCAAACAGCACCTCACCGAGTTGCTTGGGGCTGCCGACGTTGAACTTCTCGCCTGCAATCTCCTGAATCTCATCCTCATACTGGGCGAGTTTCTGAGCAAAGGCGTTGGACATGCGCGAGAGTACATCGCGGTCCACCTGAATGCCGGCCATTTCCATTTCGGCCAGCACGGGGACCAAGGGACGCTCCAGCGTCTCGTAAACCGTGGTCACCTGCGCGCGGTGCAGCTGGGGCTTGAACAACTCCCACAGGCGCAGGGTGATGTCGGCGTCTTCGGCGGCGTATTTCACCGCATCGTCAATGCCCACCCGGTCAAAGGTGATCTGGCTTTTGCCTGACCCCAGAAGCGACTTGATCGGAATGGGCTGGTGGCCAAGGTATTGCTCGGAGAGCGCATCCATCCCATGCCCGTTCAGCCCCGCATGCATGGCGTAAGACATCAGCATCGTGTCATCAAAAGGCGCAATGCGGATGCCGTGGCGGGCGAAAATCTTCCAGTCGTATTTCATGTTCTGGCCGATCTTCAGAACCGCCGGATCTTCCAGAACCGGTTTCAAGGCGGCCAGCGCCTGATCCAGCGACATTTGACCCTGAACAAGGGCGGTCGAGCCAAACAAATCGCCGCCCCCCTGTTTGTGGCCCAAGGGGATATAGGCGGCCTTGCCCGCATCGACGCAGAGCGAAATCCCCACCAGTTCGGCGCGCATTTCGTCAAGGCTGGTGGTTTCGGTATCCACCGCGACGTGACCCACGGCATTGATGCGGGTGATCCATCGGTCAAGGGCAGCCATGTCGCGGATACATTCGTAACCGGCATGGTCAAAGGGCAGACGGTCTGCCTGAGGGGCCGCGTCATGGGCGCCTTCGACATGCATGCCCTTGGCAGCATCAAGGTCCGGCGCCTCGATCTTCAGCCGTTCCGCCACCCGTTTCGTCAGGGTGCGAAACTCCATCTCGTTCAAGAAACCCATGATGGCATCAGGCTCTGGCGCTTTCAGTTCCAGCGTATCCAGCGCCAGATCCAAAGGCATATCGGCGTCAAGCTGCACAAGACGGCGCGAGATGCGGATCTGCTCGGCGTTTTCCACCAAAGCCTCGCGCCGTTTGGGTTGCTTGATCTCTCCGGCGCGGGCGAGAAGCGTATCGAGATCGCCATATTCCTGAATGAGCAAAGCGGCGGTTTTCAGCCCGATCCCCGGCGCGCCGGGCACGTTGTCGACCGAGTCGCCTGCGAGCGATTGCACATCCACCACGCGATTAGGGGCGACGCCGAATTTCTCGAACACCTCATCGAGCCCGATGCGCTTGTTCTTCATCGGGTCGAGCATATCGACGCCGTCGCCGACCAATTGCATCAGGTCCTTGTCGGAGGAGATGATCGTTACCGTCCCCCCCGCCTCGCGCGCGTGGCGGGCCAGGGTGGCGATGATGTCATCGGCCTCATAGCCGTCAACCTCGATGCAAGGCACGTTGAACGCGCGGGTGGCGGCCCGGGTAAAGGCGAATTGCGGGCGCAGGTCCTCAGGGAGTTCGGGGCGGTTGGCCTTGTAGGCGGGGTAGATGTCGTTGCGGAAGGTCTTGGAACCGGCGTCAAAGACCACCGCGATATGGGTGGGCGCCTCTTTGCGGGCACGGGTCAACTCGCCCCAAAGAAGGTTGCAAAACCCCGCGACGGCCCCCACCGGCATACCGTCGGATTTGCGCGTCAGCGGCGGCAGCGCGTGATAGGCGCGAAAGATGAAGGCCGATCCGTCGATCAGATGCAGGTGATTGCCCTTGCCGAATGCCATGATCCGCCCCCGTTGTTTTCAGATATCCGGCACAATAGGGCGTCGCCGCCCGGCCGGGTCCCCCAGCAAAAGGGTCAAGCCGCGCGATCAGTGGTCGTCGTGGGCATGATCGCGGTCGATCACAAAACGCTTGTCGCAATAGCCACATTCCACCCAGCCGGTCTCGGCCGGGATGGTCAGCCAGACGCGCGGATGGCCAAGCGCACCCTCACCCCCATCGCAGGCCACTTTCCAGGTGGTGACGGTCTGGGTCTCGGGGGCGGTGGTGGACATGTTGGGAACCTCTGATCTGGATTGGCCCCATTGTAACCGCGCCGCCGGGCTGGCGACAAGAGCGCAACCGGTGTTTCATCTTGGCCTAAATACCCCCGCCGGAGGCTCCTGCGGCCCATGCCGGATGCCTCCGGCGGGGGTATTTAGGCCAAGATGAACACCAAAGTGCAGATGCGGGCGATCAGGCGCCGATGGGTTGGGCGCGGGCCTTGAGGGCCTGAAGCCAGGCCAGCCCATGCACGGTGGCGCGCGCCGGGCGGTATTCGGCGGCGATCCAGCCGTCATAGCCCATGGCATCGACCTCGGTGCAAAGGGCGGTCAGATCAAAGCCGCCGCCGCCCGGTTCGTTGCGGGCGGGAAAGCCGGCGATCTGGATATGCGAGACCTGCGACTTGTGGCGGTCCCAGGCGGTCTGGGCCTGGCCTTCGATGCGCGCGGCGTGCCAGAGGTCGAATTGCAGGCCGACGCGCGGCAGGCCGAGATCATCAAGGATGCGCGCCGCCTGGTCGAAATCATTCAGGAAATAGCCGGGCATGTCATCGGGGTTCAGGGGTTCGATGACAAGGCGCTGGGCGGGGGCTTGGGCGGCGGCCCAGGCAAGGTTTTCGACAAAAACCTGTTCGGCCTGCGGTCCCTTGGCGACCCCTGCCATCACATGCAGTCGTGCCGCGCCCAGCCGGTTGGCCAGATCGGCCCCGCGCAGGAAGCTGTCGCGGAAGCGCCGCTCTTCGCCCGGCACGGCGGCAAAGCCGCGATCCCCGGCTAGCCAGTCGCCCGGCGGGGTATTGACGAGCGCGAGTGGCAGCCCGGCCAGTGTGGCCTGCCAATCGCCCACGGCGTGGTCATAGGGAAACAGCACTTCGACCCCGTCAAACCCCGCCTGTGCCGCCAGCCCCGGCCGATCCAGCATCGGCACTTCGGTAAAGAGCATGGTCAGGTTGGCGGCAAAACGGGGCATTCACTACAAATCCGCAGAAGGGATGACGGGAAAGAATCGACCTGAGGACCAGAGGCCAAACCAGCCCTGCCCGTCAACCGTTTCATGGCTTCCCAGATCAATCAGCCGGTAAAAGGACTTGCGGTCGATCCGGGCCCACAACCCGAGGCGGACATGGACGTAGGGCGATGGTTCGCCGGTGAGCGCGTCGCGGTCGACCCGAATCGGGTTGTCGGGGCCGGCCACCACCTCGTCCTCTGTGCGGGTGTGGAAGGTCAGCACCTGATCGGCGCCGCTGCCTGTGGCGTCGAAGTCGATGGCATGGAGCGGTGCATCTTCCACCACGATGCCGACCTTTTCCACGGGCGTCACGAGGTAATAATTGCCCTCTTCCAGTTTCAGGATCGACGAGAAGAGCTTGACCATCGGCGCGCGGCCGATCGGCGTGCCAAGGTAGAACCATGTCCCGTCACGGGCGATGCGCATGTCGATGTCGCCGCAGAAATCGGGGTTCCACAGATGGACCGGCGGCGGCCCTTTCCTGGCTGCGCCCGCGACCGCCGACATCAGCCCGTCGGCCGAGGGTTTCACGATCATTTGTGCATCTTCGGCTTTTGCCATTTGTGCCCGGCCCCATGTTTCGGTCATATGCACATATAAACCCTTGCGGAGGAATGTCATGGCCGAACCCCAAACTCAGGTTGTCGGGCTGGTTGCCGAGATCGAAGCCCTGGGCGAGCGGCTGGGGCAGGCGCGGGCCTCGGTCGCGCGGCGTTTCATCGGGCAAGAGCGGGTGGTGGATCAGGTGCTGGCCGCGATGCTGTGCGGGGGGCATGCGCTGTTGGTCGGGCTGCCGGGGTTGGGCAAGACCATGCTGGTCGATACGCTGTCAACCGTGATGGGGTTGAAGTCGAACCGCATCCAGTTTACCCCCGACCTGATGCCGGCGGATATCCTCGGCTCGGAAGTCTTGGAGACCGCTGCCGATGGCAGCCGCGCCTTCCGCTTTCTGGAAGGGCCGGTCTTTTGCCAGCTTTTGATGGCCGATGAGATCAACCGCGCCAGCCCGCGCACGCAATCGGCGCTGTTGCAGGCGATGCAGGAAAAGGAAGTGACCATCGCGGGCCAGCATCGCGCGCTCGGCCGCCCTTTCCATGTGCTGGCCACGCAAAACCCCATTGAGCAAGAGGGCACCTATCCCTTGCCCGAGGCGCAGTTGGACCGGTTCCTGTTGCAGGTGAATGTCGATTATCCGACCCGCGCGGCCGAGCGTGACATTCTTTTGGCCACCACCGGCGCAACCGAGGCTGCGGCCCATGCGGTGTTTGATGCTGAGGGCCTGTTGGCGGCGCAGTCGGTCTTGCGGCGGATGCCGGTGGGCGATGCGGTGGTAGAGGCCATTCTGGACCTGGTGCGCGCCTGCCGTCCCGGTGAGCCGGAGGGGGCCGATCTGGCGGGGTCCTTGGCCTGGGGGCCGGGGCCGCGCGCGGCGCAGGCGCTTATGCTGACCGTGCGGGCGCGGGCGTTTCTCGAGGGGCGGCTTGCGCCTTCGGTCGCCGATGTGGCGGCCATGGCGCGCCCGGTGCTGGAGCATCGCATGGCCCTGTCCTTTGCCGCGCGGGCGCGGGGGGAGACCTTGGTCGGGCTGATTGACCGCGTCACCGCGCGGACCCTTCGACTTGAGGCTGCCGCTTGACACTTGCCGCCGATCCCATTGCGCCCTTGCGCCGCGAGGCCGAGCTTCTGGGCCAGTCGCTGCCGGCCCTTTTGGCCGAGGCCGAGATGCTGGCCCAGACGGTGATGCTGGGCGAGCATGGCCGCAAGCGGGCCGGGCAGGGCGATGAGTTCTGGCAATATCGCCCGGCCCATGCCGGGGATTCGGCGCGGGCGATCGACTGGCGCCGTTCGGCGCGGGCCGATACGCCTTTCGTGCGCGAACGGGAATGGCAGGCGGCGCAATCGGTGACGCTCTGGGCCGATCCGTCGCGCAGCATGGGGTTTTCGGGCGATGCGGCGCGGCCGAGCAAGGGCGCGAGGGCGCGGGTGCTGGCGCTGGCTTTGGGGATATTGCTTTTGAAGGGGGGCGAGCGGGTGGGCCTTGCCGGTCAGCCGCCGCGCCCCGGCCGGGCGCAGATCGTCACGCTGGCCAATGGTCTGGTGGACAGTGCCGAGGATTACGGATTGCCCGATGCCTCGGGCCTTGTGGCCCATGGCCGTGCGGTGTTCCTGTCGGATTTTCTGGGGCCGCTGGAGGGGTTGGAAACCGCGCTGACCTTTGCCGCCGACCGCGGGGTGCGGGGGGTGCTGGTGCAAATCCTTGATCCGGCGGAAGAGGATTTTCCATTTTCGGGCCGCACGGTGTTTGAATCCATGGGCGGCAGTCTGAACCATGAGACGCAAAGCGCGGCGGGCTTGCGGGAGCGGTATCTGGTCCGGCTGGCCGAGCGGAAGGAGCGGTTGACCAGCCTTGCCCGGGCGGTGGGCTGGCATTACGCCTGCCATCACAGCGGCGATCTGGCGCACGGGGCGCTGTTGTGGGCCTATCAGGCGCTGGCGGGGGGCATGCGATGACTTTTGGCCCCCTTGCCTTTGCCGCGCCGGGCCTGTTGCTGGCGCTGATTGCGCTGCCGATCCTGTGGCTTTTGCTGCGCGCCATTCCGCCGGCCCCCATTCGCCGCCGCTTTCCGGCGGTGGCGCTGATGCTGGGGCTGGCCGATGACGAGCGGCAGGCGGACAAGACGCCGTGGTGGCTGCTTTTGTTGCGGATGCTGGCGGTGGCGGCGGCGATCATCGGCTTTGCCGGGCCGGTGTTGAACCCTGACGACCGTGAGCCCGGAAGCGGGCCGCTTCTGGTGCTGATGGATTGCAGTTGGGCTGGTGCGCGCGATTGGCCGCGTGCCCAGGCCCGCGCGGCGGCGGCCCTGGAAGAGGCGGCGCGGGCCGGGCGGCCTGCCGCTGTGGCGCGGCTGAGCGATGCGCCGCAGCCGGTGGTGTTTTCCAACCCGGCCGAGTGGCAGGGCCGTCTGGCGGCGATGCAGCCTGCGCCTTGGGCGCCGGACCTTGCCCCTTGGGTCTCGGTCTTGCCCGAGGGCGGGTTTGACACGCTGTGGCTGTCGGACGGGCTGGACCATCCGGGCCGCGCGGCGCTGGCGGCCGAGCTTGCCGCGCGGGGGCAGGTGACGGCGGCGCTGTCGCCGCGTCCGGCCTATGGCTTGCGCCCGGCCACGCTGGCCGAGGGCAAGATCACCCTGACCGCGCTGCGCCTGCCCGATGCCGCCGGGGCCGAGTTGGAGGTGACCGCCCATGGCCCCGACCCGGCCGGGATTGACCGCGAGTTGGCCCGTGCGCCCGTTGTCTTTGCCCCCGGCAGTGGCGAGGCGGTGGCCACGTTGGAGGTGCCGCCGGAACTGCGCAACCGGATCAACCGCTTTGCCCTTTTGGGCCAGCGCAGCGCCGGGGCGGTGAGCCTGACCGACGACAGTCTGAAGCGCCGCAAGGTGGCCGTGATCGACAACAGCGCCGACCGCGAGGGGTTGCAGCTGTTGTCGGCGGCGCATTACCTGCGGCAGGCCTTGGACCCGGTGGCTGAATTGGTGGATGGCAGTCTGACCGATGTGCTGCCGGCCAAGCCCGATGTCATCATCCTGGCCGATGTCGCCCGGCTGACCGAGACCGAGGCGGATGGGATTCTGGATTGGCTGGACGGTGGCGGGCTGTTGCTGCGTTTTGCCGGGCCGCGTCTGGCGGCCAGCGATCTGGCGCGCAGCGAGGAGGACCCGCTGATGCCGGTGCGGCTGCGCGAAGGGGGCCGGTCGGTGGGCGGCACGATGAGTTGGGGCGAGCCAAAGCCGCTTCAGCCCTTTGCCGAGGACAGCCCGTTTCACGGGCTGGCCATTCCGGCGGATGTGACGGTTTCGCAGCAGGTTCTGGCCCAGCCCGACCCCGAGCTTGGCGCGCGCACCATTGCCGCCTTGGCCGATGGCACGCCTTTGGTCACCCGCAAGACGGTGGGGGCGGGGCAGGTGGTGCTGGTCCATGTCACCGCCAATGCCGAATGGTCGACCCTGCCCTTGTCGGGGCTCTTCATGCAGATGCTGGAGCGGCTGGCAGTCTCGGCCCGGATCGGGGGCGGAAGCGAAGGGGCGGTTGAGGGATTGCTGTGGGTGCCCGAGCGGGTGATGGACGGCCATGGCGATCTGGTCGAGCCGGGTGATCTGGGCGAGGTGCAAGGCGATCTTCTGGCGCAGGCGCTGAAGGACGGTCCGCGCGGCGCGGCACCGCCGGGGCTTTACCGCCATGAAGAGCGGCTGGTGGCAGTGAACACGCTGACCGCGACGGCCAGGCTGAGCCCGGCGGTCTGGCCGGCGGGCACGGTGGTGGAGGGATTGGGCGCTACGCGGGCGCAGGTGCTGGGCGGCTGGCTTTTGGCCGCCGCGCTGGCGCTGTTGGCGGTGGATATTCTGGCATCGGCCCTTGTGTTGGGCCGGATGCCGCGTTGGTCGAAGGTAGCGGCTGTGGTTCTGATGGCGCTGGCGCTGCCGGTGCCGCAGGTTGGGGCGCAGACCGCGCCTACCCCCGACCCCGCCGGTGATGCGCGCGGGATCGAGGCGACGCGGGGCGTGGTGCTGGCCCATGTGCTGACCGGCAACCCGCAGGTGGACGAAACCGCCGCCGCCGGTCTGCGCGGCCTTGGCGATCAGCTGTGGCTGCGCACCTCTGTCGAGCCCGAGCCGCCGATGGGCGTTGATCTGGAAAATGACGAGCTGGCCTTTTTCCCCTTTCTTTACTGGCCGATCACCCCCGATCAGCTGATCCCGTCGCCCCGTGCCTATGCGAAACTGAACGCCTTCTTGCGCACGGGGGGCATGATCCTGTTTGACACCCGTGATGCCGATATCGCGGGTCTGGGCGGTGCGACGCCCGAGGCCGAGATGTTGCAGCTTCTGGCCTTGGGGTTGGATGTGCCGCCCTTGGACATTCTGCCCGAGGACCATGTGCTGACCCGCACCTTCTATCTGTTGCAAGATTTTCCCGGCCGCCACACCGGCCCCGATCTGTGGGTCGAAGCCCCGCCGCCTGATGCCGAAACCGCCGAGGGCATGCCGTTTCGCAACCTCAATGACGGGGTGACGCCGGTGATCATCGGCGGCAATGACTGGGCGGCGGCTTGGGCGGTGGATGGCGCGGGGGCGGCGCTGTATCCGGTTGGTCGCGGTCTCGCGGGCCAGGACCAACGTGAGCTGGCCTATCGCTTTGGCATCAACGTGGTGATGCATGTGCTGAACGGCAACTACAAATCGGATCAGGTTCATGTGCCGGCCCTTCTGGAAAGGTTGGGCGAATGAGCCGGACGGTGATCTTTGACCCGCTGATCCCGCTGCCCCTGATCTGGGGATTGGGCGCGCTGGCGCTGGTCTTGCTGGCCTTTGCCATCTGGCGGGGCCTGCGTGGCTGGCCCCTGCGCGGGCTTGCCATGCTGGCGCTGGGGCTGGCCCTGGTGAACCCCTCGTTGCAAGAAGAAAACCGCAGGCCGCTGTCGGACATCATCCTCGCGGTGGTGGATGACAGCGCCAGCCAGCGCCTTGCCGACCGTCCGGCGCAGACCGAGGCGGCCTTGGCGCGGCTTGGCTCGGCGGTGGCGGCGCTGGAGAACACCGAGCTGAGGGTCATCCGCTTTGCCGATGGGGCCAAGGATGCGGGCAGTCTGGCGATGACCGCCCTAGCCGAGGCGATTGCCGCCGAGCCGCGCGCCCGCATCGCCGGGGCGGTGATCGTGACCGATGGGCAGGTGCATGACGCGGGCCTTGCCCCCAGCCTGCCTGCGCCCGTGCATGTGCTGCTGACGGGACGCGAGAGCGATTGGGACCGGCGTCTGGTGATTACCGACGCCCCGGCCTTTGCCATCATCGGCGAGGAATTCACGCTGAAGCTGCGGATCGAGGATCAGGGCGCGGCCCCGGCGCTGGGGCCTGAGGCCGAGATCAGCATTGCGGTGGATGCCCAAGACCCGGTGACCTTTTCGGTGCCGGTCAACACCGATCTGGAACTGCCAGTGACCTTGGCCCATGGCGGGCAGAATGTGCTGCATTTCTCGCTGGCTGCGGTTGAAGGCGAGTTGACCGACCGCAACAATGCCGCCGTGGTGCAGGTGAACGGGGTGCGCGACCGGCTGCGGGTGCTTTTGGTCTCGGGCGAGCCGCATGCGGGTGAACGGGTCTGGCGCAACCTGCTCAAATCCGATGCGGCGGTGGACTTGGTGCATTTCACCATCCTGCGGCCGCCGGAAAAGCAAGATGGCGTACCGGTGGACGAATTGGCGCTGATTGCCTTTCCGACGCGGAAATTGTTCGTTGAAAAGATTGATGAATTCGATCTGATCATCTTTGACCGTTATCGGATGCGGGGCATCTTGCCGATGGAATACATCGACAATGTGGTGGCCTATGTCCGGGGCGGTGGCACGGTTCTGGTGGCCGCTGGACCCGAGTTCGGCGCGGTGGACAGTCTGTGGCGGTCGCCCCTGTCGGAGATCCTGCCGGTGGCCCCGACAGCGCAGGTGATCGAAGAGCCCTTCCGCCCGGCGCTGACCGATCTGGGCCGCCGCCACCCGGTCACCGAGGGGCTGGAGCCGCTGGCCCCCGAGGGCGGCTGGGGCCGCTGGTTCCGGCTGGCCGAGGTTGAGCTGTTGCGCGGGCAGGTGGCGATGTCGGGGCCGGGGGATCGGCCGCTCTTGGTGCTGGACCGGGTGGAGGAGGGCCGGATCGCGGTGCTGGCCTCGGACCATGCCTGGCTTTGGGGACGGGGCTATGAGGGGGGCGGGCCGCAGTTGGAGCTGATGAAGCGGCTGGCGCATTGGATGCTGAAAGAGCCGGAGCTGGAGGAAGAGGCGTTGATGGCGGCGGCCAATGGCGAGGCGCTGACGCTGACGCGCCGGACGATCCGCGAAGAACCGCCGGGGGCGCTGAGCATTACCGCGCCGGATGGCAGCGTGACCGAACTGGTCATGCCGCAGCTGTCGCCGGGGCGGTTCCAGGCCGAGTGGCAGGCACCGATGGTGGGGCTTCACCGGCTGACGCAGGATGATCTGACGCGGGTGGTGGCTGTGGGCCCCGCCGCGCCGCGCGAGTTTGTCGAGACGCTGGCCTCGCCGGTTGCGTTGCAGCCGGTGGTCGACAGCGTGCAGGGCGGTATCGCGCGGCTGGAGGAGGGATTTCCGACCTTGCGCGCGGTGCGCGAGGGGCGACCGGCTGCCGGGCGTGGCTGGCTGGGCTATACCCCGCGCGGGGCCTATGTGACCGAGGATCTGCGGATCGCGCCCTTGGTGCCGGGCTGGCTGCTTTTGGTGCTGGCGGCAGGTCTGACCGTGGCGGCCTGGCTGGCCGAGGGGCGCAGGCGGGCGGCGGCTGAGGCTCGTTGAGCCGTGCGGGCACGCCTCGCCCGATGTGCCTGACGCGTGCCCGAAGGGATCAAGGAAGGCGGCGCAGCATGACTTGCCGTGAGGTGGAGCCGAAATCGCGGCGGATCAGGATGGCGGAGATCACCAGAGCCCCCACGGTCAGCCCCCAGGGGCCAAGAAGCCAGCCAAGCGCACCCAGCGCGAAGTAGATCGAGCGCAGGCCGCGGTGGAAGCTTTTGGCGCCGGTGATGTTGATGTCGGCGGCCTGGGTGGCGCGGTGATGGGCTTCGGGGTGATTGGGGTCATTCGGCACGGCGGCCATCAGGATGGAGCAATAGCCGAACAGCCGATGCGCCCAGATGAATTTCAACAGGGCATTGGCCAGAAAGGCCACCACCAAGGCCACGCGCAGTTGCAGCCCTGCCGGGTCGCTGGTGAGCGACAGATCGTGGGTCAGCGCGCCAAGCATCGCCGGATTGCCGATCAGCGCAATGCCGCCGCCGATGGCGATCATCGAGGCCGAGGCGAAAAAGGCGGTGCCCTGGCGCAGGCTGTCGATCATCGTGGCGTCGAAGATGCAGGGTTGGCGGGTGACGAATTCGGCCATCCAGTCATGCCGATAGCGCTCCATCAGCTTGGAGACCGAGACGCGCCAGGCGGGCGGGTTCTCGATCAGCCAGCCGACGCCGAGCCAGAGCGACAGGGTCAGCCCAAGGGCGGCAAGATCGGGCAGGGCGAAGGGGCCGGGGAAAAGCGCGTCGGTCATGGGCGAAGCCTAGGAAGTTTCGCGGCGCGGGGGAAGCCCGCTTTGCCCCACTTTACGTTGTCCTTGCGCCTTACTGCAAATTGGTTATATTTTCTTACCAATGCGGGATCAGGAGGCCATCATGGAGATGCCGGCACCCAAGCGTGCGATCATCGGTCGCAAACCGGCCATTGCAGCGGCGCTGCGCGAGGTTCTGCCGGCGGATGCCGTGATCGACGCGCCCGAGGAAACCCGCGCCTATGAATGCGATGCCTTGTCGGCCTATGCCTGCCAGCCGCTGGCCGTGACCTTGCCGCGCAGCACGGCCGAGGTGGCGGCGGTCCTCAAGGTCTGTCACGCGATGGGCGTGCCGGTGGTGCCGCGGGGGTCCGGCACATCGCTGGCCGGGGGGGCCTTGCCGACCGCCGATTGCGTGGTTCTGGGCATCGGCCGGATGAACCGGGTGTTGGAGACCGACTACGACAACCGCCTTATCCGCGTGGAAGCAGGGCGCACCAACCTGTCGGTGACGGGCGCGGTGGAAGCGGAGGGGTTCTTCTATGCGCCGGACCCGTCAAGCCAGCTGGCCTGTGCAATTGCCGGCAATGTGGCGATGAATTCGGGGGGCGCTCATTGCCTGAAATACGGGGTGACGACGAATAACCTTCTGGGCGTCACGCTGGTGCAGATGGATGGCACGGTGGTCGAGATCGGCGGGCCCTGGATGGAGGCGCCGGGGCTGGACCTTTTGGGGGTGATCTGTGGATCCGAGGGGCAGTTGGGCGTGGTGACCGAGGCCACCTTGCGCATCCTGCCCAAGCCCGAGGGGGCGCGGCCGGTGCTGGTGGGGTTTGACAGCAACGAGGTGGCCGGGGCCTGTGTGTCCGACATCATCAAGTCGGGCATCCTCCCGGTGGCCATCGAATTCATGGACCGCCCCTGCATCCGCGCGACCGAGGCCTTTGCCAAGGCCGGTTACCCCGATTGCGAGGCGCTGTTGATCATCGAGGTGGAAGGCAGCCCGGCAGAGATTGACGAGCAATTGGCCCGCATCAGGGCGATTGCCCTGTCGCACAACCCGGTTGAGTTCCGCGAGGCGGCGGATGAGGATCAGGCCAAGCGCATCTGGCTGGGCCGCAAGTCGGCCTTCGGCGCGATGGGGCAGATCAATGACTACATGTGTCTGGATGGCACGATCCCGGTCAGCGCGCTCCCTTATGTGCTGCGCCGGATTGGCGAGATGAGCGCAGAGTTCGGGCTGGACGTCGGCAATGTGTTTCACGCGGGCGATGGCAACATGCACCCCTTGATCCTTTACAATGCCAACACGCCCGGCGATCTGGAGCGCTGCGAGGCCTTTGGCGCCGAGATCTTGAAGCTCTGCGTCGAGGTGGGCGGGTGCCTGACCGGCGAGCATGGGGTGGGCATCGAAAAGCGCGACCTGATGACGGTGCAGTTTTCGCCCGAGGATCTGGAGGCGCAGATGCGGGTGAAGGATGTGTTCGATCCGAAGTGGCTGTTAAACCCGGCCAAGGTGTTTCCGTTGAGCGCCAGCGAGAGCCGCCGCGCGGGGTGAACCGCCCGGGGGCCAGCCCCCGGACCCCCGGGGTATTTGTGCCAAGATGAACGAGGCTGAGATGCGCCCTGTGAGCGAAGATGAGCTGAGCGAGATGCTCCGGGGCGCAGGCGGCGGGCCGTTCCGGCTGCGCGGCGGTGGCACGCGGGCGATCGGGCGCATGGCGGGGGAGGTGCTGGACTGTTCGGGCCTGGGCGGGGTGCGGCTTTATGAGCCGGGGGCGCTGACGCTGGTGGTGGGCGCGGGCACGGCGTTGGCCGAGGTTGAGGTGCTTTTGGCGGCGGAGCGCCAGCGGCTCGCCTTTGAGGTGCCGGACCTGCGCGGGCTTTTGGGCCGGGCGGGGGTCAGCACGATGGGCGGGGTGGTGGCCGCCAATGCCAGCGGGCCGCGCCGGGTGCAATCGGGGGCTTGTCGCGACAGTCTTTTGGGCGTGCGGTTTGTCGATGGCGCCGGGATGGCCATTCGCAATGGCGGGCGGGTGATGAAGAATGTCACCGGCTATGACCTGGTCAAGCTGATGGCGGGGAGCCGGGGGCGGCTGGGGGTGTTGACCGAGGTCTCGCTTCGGGTGCAGGCCATGCCCGAGGTGGAGGTGACGCTGGTTGGCGCGCGGGCCGCCGGGGCGGGGCTGGCGGCGCTGCGGGGCGCGCTTCAGTCGCCCTTTGACGTGTCGGGTGCGGCCTTTGACCGGGGGCGGGCCTTGATCCGGGTGGAGGGGATGGAAGGTTCGGTCCGCTATCGGGCACAGGAATTGCGCCGCCGACTGGGGGGCGACTGGGCGCTGTGCGAGGGTGCGGAGAGTGCCGCGATCTGGGCCGGGGTGCGGGATGTGGCAGCGCTGGTCGGCAGTCTGGGGTCGATCTGGCGGCTGGTGGTGACGCCGACGGCGGCCGAGGGGATTGTGGCGCGGCTGGGCGGCGGGACGGCCGTCATTGACTGGGGGGGTGGGCTTCTTTGGCTGGAGACGCCGCCGGGGCAGGCCGAGGCGGTGCGCGCGGCAGTTGCCGGGCAGGGCCATGCCACGCTGATGCGTCCGGCGCCCGGCGATGAGGACGTGCCCGCCCTGCCGCCCGAACCGCCGGGCCTCGTCGCTCTGTCCGATGCCTTGCGCGCGCGGTTTGATCCGCGCCAACTGTTTGCGGCCTGAAGGAGACAAAGATGCCCTCGATCCTGATCCTTGCCTTGCCGATCGTGATCTACCTGTCGCTGTGTCGCCTGCCGCGCGCGCCGGGCACGCTTTACACCATCGGGATCATGTTCCTTTTGGCGCAGGGCCTGATCTGGCTGGAGGTCTTTGGGGCGGGTGGCACGGCGATTGTCGGGTTTGTGCAGGTGGGCATCGTGATTGCCGGGCTGGTGCAGGGGCTGCGGCTGATGGTCTTGCCAGCCGAGGCGAGCCGTGGCCGCTATGTGGCGCTGGTCGTGGGTGGGGTTCTGATTGGCGCGGCGCTGGTCAGCCGCGCCCTGGGGGCATGAGGCGATGCAGACTCATTTCTCGCCCGCGCAACTGGCCGATCCGAAACTGGCTGAGGCCAACAAGATCTTGCGCGCCTGTGTGCATTGCGGGTTCTGCACGGCCACCTGCCCGACCTATCAGGTCTTGGGCGATGAGTTGGACAGCCCGCGGGGGCGGATATACCTCATCAAGGAGATGCTGGAATCGGGCCGCCCTGCCGATGCCCGTACGGTGAAGCATATTGACCGGTGCCTGTCCTGCCTTGCCTGCATGACCACCTGCCCGAGCGGGGTGCATTACATGCACCTGATTGACCAGGCGCGGGCCTATGTGGAAGCGACCTATCGCCGACCGTGGCATGACCGCGCCTTGCGCCGGGTTTTGGCGTGGGTGATCCCGCATCCCACGCGGTTCCGGCTTGCGCTTTTGGCGGCCAAGATCGGGCGGCCCTTTGCGGCCCTGATCCCCGATGCGCGGCTGCGGGCCATGTTAGCGATGGCGCCGAAAACCATCCCTCCGGTCAGCCGGAATGACGATCCGCAGACCTTTCCGGCCCAAGGCGAGACCCGGATGCGGGTGGCCCTGATGACGGGCTGCGCGCAAAAGGCGCTGAACACTGACATCAACGATGCGACGATCCGGCTTTTGCGGCGGCTGGGCTGCGAGGTGGTGGTGCCGCGCGGGATGGGCTGTTGCGGGGCCTTGACGCATCACATGGGGCGGGAGGGGGAGGCCCATGGCTCGGCCCGCGCCAATGTGGCGGCTTTCATGGCGGAAAAGGCGGCGGGGGGGTTGGATGCGATTGTCATCAACACCAGCGGCTGTGGCACGACGGTGAAGGATTACGGCCATATGCTGGGCGGCGAGGATGCGGCAACGGTGGCAGGGCTTGCCGTGGATGTGAGCGAGCTTCTGGGGAAGATCGGCCTGCCCGAAGGCGCGGCCAAGAGGCTGCGGGTGGCCTATCATGCGGCCTGTTCTTTGCAGCATGGCCAGCAGGTGAAAACCGCGCCGAAGGATTTGCTGAAACGGGTGGGGTTTGAGGTGGTGGAGCCTGCCGACAGCCATCTGTGCTGTGGCTCGGCCGGGACCTATAACCTGTTGCAGCCCGAGATCAGCGCGCAGTTGAAAGCGCGCAAGGTTGAAACGCTGGAGGCCAAGCGCCCGGATGTGATTGCGGCGGGCAATATCGGCTGCATGATGCAGATCGGGTCGGGCACCGGGGTGCCGGTGGTGCATACGGTGGAGCTGTTGGACTGGGCCACAGGCGGGCCGAAGCCGTGTGCCTTGGCAGGGTGAAACCCCACCCTACGGCTTGGGTTTGTCGTCCCAGTCTTTCGTCAGGATGCGGTTGGCGTCGCCCGTCGGGTCGTCGAACTGTTTGGTTTTCAGCGCCCAGAAGACGGCCACGAGCCCAATGCCGCCAAGCGCTGTCAGCCGCTAATTACCTGGCTGCACCGAAGGAGCGGCGTTTAAAGTGGGAACTGCCACCAACGCGGAACGTCAACATAGTTGTTGTACCGCGTCTCCACAGCACCCTTTCGTTTGGCTTCGAGTAGCGTTCTTGGGCCGCCAAAATACCATTTCATGCCAACCCTCAGTTGATCATCCGGCTCTCTATACGAATCCGAATAGTTCGAATGAAAGTAAGCTGCGGTTACCGATGCATCTATGCCAGACACATTCTTAATGAAGTATTCGCCAGTAATGCCAATAATGTTCTCGTACCAATCCGAGATCAAATCATGCTGAGAAGTTTGATGAGCGGCACTCACTCTCACTGCAGCGTCATCAGTGGCCTGCCCCCTGAAAAGTGGTCCTCCCTGAGGTATGGTTTTTGAGCCATTTGGAGGATGAAGGAATGCCCCAGAAGAAGCACAAGCCGGAGGAGAT
>VGDH01000026.1 GCA_016869835.1 Alphaproteobacteria bacterium | reverse complement strand
GCGATCAACGCCGATCGACACGCCGGTTGCGGGCACCGACTGGCCGGTAAAGCGCTTGACCAGATCGTCATAACGCCCCCCCCCGGCAACCGAGCCGAACTGCCGCTTGCGGCCTTTTTCGTCAAGAATTTCATAGGTCAACTCGGCCTCATAGACCGGGCCGGTGTAGTAGCCGAGGCCCCGCACCACGCCGGGGTCCAGCACGATGCGGTCAGGCCCATAGCCCTGCCGATCCAGAAGCTCGGCGATCTGTTCCAGCTCATCGACGCCCTCGGCCCCGATGACCGAGGCACCGACCAATTCCCGCAACCGGGCAACCGTCGCCGCGCCGGTGTCTCGCTTGGCCGAGGTAAAGCCCATCACCACCTCGGCCTGAGCCTGCGACAGCCCCGCGCCATTGGTGAAATCGCCGCTTTCGTCCTTGCGGCCCGCGCCCAGAAGGGCGCGCACGCCGTCATCCCCCAGCCGGTCGATCTTGTCGATGGCGCGCAGGACGATGCCGCGTTCGGCCTCCTTGTCGTCGCCGGCAAGGCCGGCAACTTCCATTACCCCATTGAGAACCCTGCGGTTATTAACCTTGACCACATAGTCGCCGCGCGGGATGCCGACGGTTTCCAAGGCGTCCGACAGCATGGCGCAGATCTCGGCATCCGCCGCGACGGACCCTGAACCGACCGTATCGGCATCGCATTGGTAAAACTGCCGAAACCGCCCCGGCCCCGGCTTTTCGTTGCGCCAGACCGGACCCATGGCATAGCGGCGATAGGGCGTCGGCAGGTCATTGCGGAACTGCGCGGCCACGCGGGCCAAGGGCGCGGTCAGGTCATAGCGCAAGGCGAGCCAGTCGCCCTCTTCATCCTGCCAGCCAAAGACGCCTTCATTCGGGCGGTCGACGTCGGGCAGAAATTTCCCAAGCGCTTCAACGGTTTCCACCGCCGAGGTTTCCAAGGGGTCAAAGCCATAGCGATGGTAGACGGCGGTGATCTTGTCCAGCATCGCCTTGCGTTCGGTCACCTCGGCGCCGAAGTAATCGCGAAAGCCTTTGGGAGCTTCGGCCTTTGGACGGCGGATTTTGGCTTCTGACATGGGAATTGCACCTTGCATCGCTTGGCCCTTCCTCTAACGAAGGGGCAAAGGCACGGCAAGCGGCGGATGAAACATGGAACGACTGGACAGCCTGGAAGAACGCGTTGCCCATCTGATCCGGGCGGTGGAGGATCTGTCGGATGTGGTGGCTGCCCAGGGGCGCACGATCGACACTTTGACCCGCCGCGTGCAGATGCTGATGGAGCGCGAGGCCGAGCGCGAGGCGGCGGGGTTGGGGTCGGCCGAGGCCAATGTGCCGCCGCCGCATTGGTGAGCGGATGCGGCGGCCGGTGGATTTCTGGGCCCTTGCGCTGACCTTGGGCGTCGGTGCTGCAGGCGGGCTTGCCGCCCATGCCGCGCATCTGCCCTTGGGCTATCTTCTGGGGTCCATGGTTCTGGTCGGCGTTTTTTCTGCCATGAATATCAAGATCTTGGGCAAGACACCGACCCTGCCCGCGCGGCTGCGGTTTTCCTTTGTGCCGGTGATCGGGGTGGCCATTGGCGGGGCCTTTACGCCCGAAGTGGCGCAGGCGGCCTTGGGGTGGGGGCCGTCCATGGCGGCGCTTTTGGTCTTTGTTCCGGTCGCCCATCTTATGGCCTTTGCGATCTATCGCCGCGGGGGGCTGGAGCGGGGCGAGGCCTATTACTCGGCCATTCCCGGCGGGTTGATCGAAAGCGTCCAGATGGGCGAGGAGGCCGGGGCGGATGTCCGTATCCTGGTCACCTTGCAGACCCTGCGGCTGATCGGGACCATCATCGCCGTGCCGTTGATCTTTCTGGCGCTGACCGGCCACACGGTGGGATCGGCCGCCGGGACCACCATGGTTGGGGCATCCGTGTCATTGACCCCGCAAGATGTGGGCTTGATGATCGCGGCCGGGCTGATCGGCGCGCTGCTGGGCAAGCGGCTGCGGCTGCCGGGCTACATCATCACCGGGCCGCTTTTGTGTTCGGCCGCCTTGCATGGCAGCGGCCTGATGCAGGCCATTCCACCCGAAGGGCTGATCTCGATCACCCAGGTCATTCTGGGCGCGGGACTGGGGGTGCGGTTTGTCGGCATGGACCGCAAGTTATTGGCGAGATGCGGAAAATTGGCGTTTCTGAACGGGGTGGCGGCCCTGGCGCTGGCCTTTGTCTTTGCCGAAGCGGTGCATCTTTTGGCCGGAGAGCCGCTGGCGGCGGCCTTTCTGGCCTTTGCCCCCGGCGGATTGGCGGAAATGAGCCTGATTGCGCTGGGCCTGAACATGAGCGTCATCTATGTCACCGCCCATCATGTGCTGCGGATCGTGCTGGCGGTGAGTTTTGCCAAGCTGGGCCAGAGGCTGATCTAAGCCCTTGATAACGCTGCATTAACCGAGGAAACGCCGGGATGGCCGGCGTCGGGTTGCTGTCTGGTAGGTGTCTGGCATCTGTCCCGACACGGGGCAGGCGCGGCTTTGGTTAACCATGGCGACGAATCGGCCGCCCTGTCGGCCACCTCGTCGATGACTGCGTCACGCCTCGGTCCGGCCAGTGCCTTCGCGGTTCTTGGGGTAATGATGGGCCAGCGGAAATTCGGGCAGCCAGCGCTCGCGGCGCACCGTCCAGAGCTCATAGGTCGGGCGGAAGGTGTCGGGGGCGTCGAAGGACCCAAGGTTGATGCCAATCTCATCGCCGAAATGGGCATAGACCGGAGAGCCGCAGGTGGGGCAGAAAAAGCGGCGCTGATAGTCGCGGGCCTCGCCCGTCACGGTGACGGCGGTTTCGGGGAAGATGGCCGAGCCGTGAAACAGCGCGCCGTGGTTCTTGCGGCAGTCGAGGCAATGGCAGAGGCCCACCCGATAAGGCTCGCCCCGCGCCGTGAACCGCAGGGCGCCGCAGAGGCAGCCGCCCGTTGTCACCATTTCGGCTGTGACGCGGGTCATGTCAGATATCCTCGACCAGCACCACGCCCTGCATCGCCTTGATCGCGCCCCGGACCTGTGGCGTCACCGGATAGGGCTGCGGCAGGGTCACATCAATCTCGCGGCCCTGATCGTCGGGCAGGCAGAGTGTCACCTCGGCGCGGGTGCGGCCTTCGAGTTTACCCAGAAGTGTCGCCAGACTGCCGACCGCCTCGGCCCGGTTGAGGTGGATGCGAATGGCCTGTGCGCCGGCCTGATCGGCCACGGCATCAATCGGCTGCACGGCATTGGCCAGAAGTTTCACCCCGTCGCCATCGGGATCGACCTTGACGGTCAGGACCACATTGCGCCCCGGTTCGAGATAATCGCGCGCAGCTTCCAGCACGTCGGAGAACACGGTGACCTCATAAAGCCCGGTCGGATCGGACAATTGCACAAAGGCAAAGCGGTTGCCCTTGGCGGATTTTCGTTCCTGTTTGGAGGCGACCGACCCGGCCAGCTTGCCCACGAAGGGCCCGTTTGCGGCGCGGGCGGTGATTTCGGCCAGGGTTTTCACGTCCTTGCGTTTGAGCGCGGACATACAGTCATCCAACGGGTGGCCGGAAAGGTAAAAGCCCACCGCCTGATGTTCATGGCCCAGCCGTTCGACCGGCAGCCAGTCATCCCGGAAGGGCAGGCGCGGTTCGGGAATGTCGCTGCCACTGTCGCCAAACAGGCTGACCTGATTGGAGGCCGTGGCCTCATGGATCGCGGCGGAATAGGCCACAAGACTGTCGAGCGCTTCGAACACCCGGGCGCGGTTGGGTTCCAGCTGGTCAAAGGCCCCGGCGCGGGCCAGCATTTCCAAGGGACGCTTGCCGACGCGTTTGAGGTCCACCCGGCGGGCAAAGTCGAAGAGCGTGGCGAAGGGTTTCTCGTGGCCTTCGACATGGCGGGCGTCAACGATCATTTTCATCGCCTCGACGCCGACGTTCTTCAGCGCGCCCAAGGCATAGACCAGTGCCTGATCCTTGACCTTGAAGGTGGCGTCAGAGGCGTTGACGCAGGGCGCCACCACGCGGATGCCCATCTTGTCGAGTTCACGTTTGTAAACCGCGAGCTTGTCGGTCAGATGGATATCGCAGTTCATCACGCCGGACATGAATTCGACCGGGTGATTGGCCTTGAGCCAGCCGGTCTGATAGCTGACGACGGCATAGGCGGCGGCGTGGGATTTGTTGAAACCGTAGTTGGCGAATTTTTCCAGAAGGTCGAACACCTCGCCGGATTTCTTTTCGTCGATGCCGTGGTTTTTCTTGCAGCCTTCGATGAATTTCGGCCGTTCCTTGGCCATTTCCTCGGCGATCTTTTTGCCCATTGCGCGACGGAGAAGGTCGGCGCCGCCAAGCGAATAGCCGCCCATGACCTGAGCGATCTGCATTACCTGTTCCTGATAGACGATGATGCCTTGGGTTTCGGCAAGGATATGGTCAATGGTGGGGTGGATGGATTCCAGCGGGCGAAGGCCGTGCTTCACCTCGCAATAGGTGGGGATGTTCTCCATCGGGCCGGGACGATAGAGCGCCACGAGGGCGACGATATCTTCGATGCAGGTGGGTTTCATGCGCCGGAGCGCATCCATCATGCCCGAGGATTCCACCTGAAAGACGGCGACGGTTTTGGCGGCGGCGTAAAGATCATAGGTCGCCTTGTCTTCCAGGGGGATATGGCCGATGTCGTTTTCCGCGCCGGGTTTCGGGGTGTAAAGCGGACGGCCATCGGCGGCGATGTGCAAAGGCCGGCCCTGCTGGCGGATCTGGCGAATGGCGTCCTGAATGACTGTGAGGGTTTTCAGGCCGAGAAAGTCGAATTTCACGAGACCTGCCGCCTCGACCCATTTCATGTTGAACTGGGTGGCGGGCATGTCGGACCGGGGGTCTTGATACAAGGGCACCAGTTCGTCCAGGGGCCGGTCGCCGATCACCACGCCTGCGGCATGGGTTGAGGCGTTGCGGTAAAGCCCTTCGATCTGTTCGGCATAGGTAAGCAGGCGGCCGACAACCTCTTCGCGCGCGGCTTCGCGAAGCCGCGGCTCATCGGCAAGGGCCTTGGTGATGCTGACAGGTTTCACCCCTTCGACCGGGATCATCTTCGACAGGCGGTCCACCTGCCCGTAAGACATTTGCAACACCCGGCCCACGTCGCGGACGGCGGCCTTGGACAGAAGCGCGCCGAAGGTGATGATCTGGGCCACCTTGTCGCGGCCGTATTTTTCCTGAACGTATTGGATCACCTCTTCCCGGCGGTCCATGCAAAAGTCGATGTCGAAGTCGGGCATCGAGACGCGTTCGGGGTTGAGGAAGCGTTCAAACAGCAGGGCATAGCGCAGGGGGTCAAGGTCGGTGATGGTCAGGACGTAGGCGACAAGGGAACCAGCCCCCGACCCCCGGCCCGGACCGACGGGAATGTCGTGTTTCTTGGCCCATTTGATGAAATCGGCCACGATCAGGAAATAGCCGGGGAAGCCCATCTTCTCGATGATGTCGATCTCGAAGGTCAGCCGGGCCTCGTATTCGGCGCGCGGCGCGGCGAGTTCGATGACGGCAAGGCGTTTTTCCAGCCCCTCCCAGGCCTGACGGCGCAGCTCCTCGACCTCGTCATCGGCAAAGCGCGGCAGGATCGGCGCGCGCTTATGGGCCATGAAGGCACAGCGCCGGGCGATTTCCACGGTATTGTCCAAAGCTTCGGGCAGATCGGCGAAGAGCGCCGCCATCTCGGCCTCGGTCTTGAAATAGTGCTGCGGCGTCAGGCGGCGGCGCGGCTCTTGCTGATCGACATAGGCACCCTCGGCGATGCAGATCAGCGCGTCATGCGCCTCATACATTTCGGGCTTCGGGAAATAGACGTCATTGGTGGCGACAAGGGGCAGGCCCATCTCATAGGCAAATTCGATATGGCCACGCTCGCTGCGCGCCTCGGGCTCGGGCAGGCGGCCGCCCTCGCCGGGGTGGCGTTGGAGTTCGACGTAAAGGCGGTTCGGGTAGATCGCCGCCAGGCGTTCCAGAAGCGCCAGCGCCTTGACCCCCTGCCCTGCCGCCAGATGGCGACCGACCGGCCCATCCGGGCCCCCGGTCAGGCAAATGAGCCCCTCGGCATGGGCGGCCAGCTCCTCCAGCGTTACCTGCGGCAGGTGCCCCCCCTTGCCGATGTAAAGGCAAGAGTTGAGCTTCATCAGGTTCCCATAGCCCGCCTCGGTCTGCGCCAACAGAACAATGGGCGCGGGCGAGCGCGGCTTTTCGCCGGGCTGGGCGGGATCATGGGCCAGACTGATCTGGCAGCCCAGGATCGGCTGCACCCCGGCCTCCTTGGCCAGCACCGAAAACTCGAGTGCGGCAAACATGTTGTTGCTATCGGTCACCGCCACGGCAGGCATTTCGGCGGCCGCACAGGCCTTGACCAGCTTTTTCACCGGCATCGCGCCTTCCAGAAGCGAATGCTCGGTATGAACGCGTAGGTGGATGAATCGCGGGGCTGTCATGGCGGCCAGCCTAGCGAAGCCTGAAGGGCGGGGAAAGGGCGGGCGATCTTCGGCACGGATTTGAAACTGCTTTCGGAAAATCCCGAAAGGTATTGCTTGCCAGAATCCCTTGCGGCAGGCTTCATGCCAGACAGAACAAGGCAAAATGCCACATCAGGCGCGTGTTCCGCTTTACGCCGCATCGGGCGGGCGCGCAGAATGCCTGAACCGGGGAGAAGGCGGCGGGTTAGACCATGTCAGAGATCGCGTTTCTGTTGAACGGAACGCCGGTCCGCGTTGTACCCGAGGGACCGACGCAGACGCTGTTGGACTATTTGCGCGATACCAAAGGGCTTTGTGGCACCAAGGAAGGCTGTAACGAAGGCGATTGTGGCGCCTGCACGGTGATGGTGACCGACGCCAAGGGCGCACAGGCGCTGAACGCCTGCATCCTGTTCTTGCCGCAGCTCGACGGCAAGGCGGTGCGCACGGTCGAGGGGCTTTCGGGCCCGAACGGCGAACACCACCCGGTGCAAACGGCGATGGTCACCCATCACGGCAGCCAATGCGGCTTCTGCACGCCGGGGTTCTGCGTCTCGATGGCGGTGGGCCATCTGGCAGGCCGCCAAGACCATGACACGGTTCTGGCCGGCAACCTCTGCCGCTGCACGGGCTATGCGCCGATCATCCGCGCCGCCCAATCGGCCGAAACCGCCCCGGTGCCGGAGTGGATGCAGACCGATGCCTTCAATGTGGCCCAAATATCCTCGGGGGCCCGGGGGCAGACGGCCCCCGGACACCTCAGCCCGCGCAACCTTGACGCATTTGCCGACTGGTACGCTGCCAACCCCGACGCCACCTTGATCGCCGGGGCCACGGATGTCGGGCTTTGGGTCACCAAACAGCTGCGCGATTTGCCGAAGCCTACCTTCCTTGGCCAGCTTGCCGATTTGCAGCGCATCGACCGGCAGGGTGATGCCTTGCGGATCGGCGCAGGCGTAACGATCGAGGCCTTGTTGCAGGCGATGATCCCGCTGCACCCGTCCTTTGCCGAGATGCTGCGCCGCTATGCCAGCTTGCAGGTTCGCAACGCGGCCACGATCGGCGGCAATATCGCCAATGGCTCGCCCATTGGCGATGGGCCGCCGCCCTTGATCGCCATGGGGGCGACCTTGCACCTACGCCGGGGTGCGCAGCGCCGGGATCTGCCCTTGGAGGAGTTCTTCCTCGACTATCGCAAACAGGACCGCCAGCCAGGCGAGTTTGTCGAGGCGGTGTCCATCCCTGTCAGCGCCCCGGCGCTTCGGGTCTACAAACTGTCGAAAAGGTTCGATCAAGACATCTCGGCGGTCTGTGGGGCCTTTAATGTGACCATTGAGTCCGGAAAAGTGACAAAGGCCCGCATCGCCTTTGGCGGCATGGCGGGCACGCCCAAGCGGGCGCGGGCGGCTGAGGCGGCGCTGATCGGTCAGCCTTGGAGCGAGGCCACGCTGGCCGCCGCGCGGGACGCAATGGCCGCCGATTATCAGCCCCTGACGGACATGCGCGCCTCGGCTGCCTATCGGCTGGTCACCGCGCAGAACATGCTGACGCGCTATGCCCATGACCTTGCCGGAAGCCCGGTCTCGGTGTTGGAGGTGCAGCCATGAGCATGGGTAAACCGCTGCCGCATGATTCCGCGCCGTTGCATGTCACGGGCGCCGCCCGCTATGCCGATGATGTGCCTTTGCCGGCAGGGGCCTTGCATCTGGCCTTTGGCCTGTCCACCTGCGCCCATGGTGTGATCACCGAGATGGACCTTGCGGCGGTGCGTGCCGCCCCCGGTGTGGTGGCGGTGTTCTCGGCTGAGGATTGGCCAGATATGCCGGATTGCTCGCCATCCGTTCACGATGAGCCTTTGCTGGCCACGGGCCGGGTGCATTATGTCGGCCAGCCGATTTTCCTTGTCGTGGCCGAGAGCCATCTGGCCGCGAGGAAGGCCGCGCGGTTGGGCCGCGTGGCCTATGACGAGCTTCCCGCGCTTTTGACAGTGGATGCGGCGCTGGCCGCCAATTCGCGCTTTGAGCAAGGCCCGGTGGTCTGGAGCAAAGGCGATGCCGCCAGCGCCATTGCCCTCGCGCCGCTGGTGACTGAGGGCAGTTTTGAGGTGGGCGGGCAGGAGCATTTCTATCTAGAAGGTCAGGTGGCCTTTGCCTTGCCCGGTGAGGATGGTGGGGTGTCGATTGTCTCCTCCACCCAGCATCCGACCGAGATTCAGCACAAGGTGGCCCATGCGCTGCATCTGCCGATGTCGGCGGTGCGGGTGGAGACGCGGCGGATGGGCGGTGGTTTTGGCGGCAAGGAAAGCCAAGGCAATGCTTTGGCCATTGCCTGCGCCATGGCGGCGCGCGCCACAGTGCGGGCCTGCAAGATGCGCTATGACCGCGACGATGACATGATGATCACCGGCAAGCGGCATGATCTGCGGATTGCCTATCGCGTCGGCCATGACGCTGAGGGGCGGATTTTGGGGGTGGAGTTCACGCATCTCTTCCGCTGCGGCTGGTCTCAGGATCTGTCTTTGCCGGTGGCGGACCGGGCCATGCTGCATGCCGACAATTGCTATCACCTGAGCGATGTCCGCATCGAAAGCCACCGGCTGCGCACCAACACCCAAAGCGCCACCGCCTATCGCGGCTTTGGCGGCCCGCAGGGCATGGTGGGGATCGAGCGTGTGTTGGATCACGTTGCCCATGCCGTTGGCCGTGAGCCTTTGGATGTGCGGCTGTTGAACTTTTACCGTTCCAACGGCGTGGGCGGGCCGGGGACGGGCCAGCGCTTTAGTGGCGCCCATTCGCCCGTCAATTCTCAACCCCAGACCACGCCCTTCCATATGGAGGTGGAGGATTTCATCGGCCATGAGTTGGTGGCGGAGTTGGAGAAATCGAGCCAATACCGCGCCCGGAAGGCCGAGATTGCAGCGTGGAATAGCAAGAATCCGATCCTGAAGCGCGGCATTGCCCTGACGCCGGTGAAGTTCGGCATCTCGTTCACGCTGACCTGGCTGAACCAAGCCGGGGCCTTGGTGCATGTCTATCAGGACGGGTCGATCATCCTGAACCATGGTGGCACCGAGATGGGGCAGGGTCTGAACCAGAAGGTGGCGCAGGTGGCAGCCGATGTGCTCGGGGTGGATACCGGGGCGGTGAAGATCACGGCCACCGATA
Source organism: Alphaproteobacteria bacterium (assembly GCA_016869835.1). Lineage (GTDB taxonomy): Bacteria > Pseudomonadota > Alphaproteobacteria > Rhodobacterales > Rhodobacteraceae > Tabrizicola_A. The sequence goes on along the minus strand of VGDH01000026.1, from coordinate 20,165 downwards.
CGTCAAAGGTGCCCAATACCTCGGCCACGGCGGCCTCGTCCGGGTCGGATCTGAACGGGATGGCGACGCGTGCGGCCTGTGAGACGATCAAGGCGCGGATGGCGGCATTTATCGCCGACAAGCATGGGGTGTCGGTGGGGTCGGTGAAATTCGCGGACGGTCAGGTGCGGGTGGCGGGCGAGGTCTACGGCTTTGCCCAGGTCGCCGCCTGGGCCTATCAGGCGCGCATTTCGCTGTCGTCCACCGGCTATTACGCCACGCCGAAAATCACCTGGGACCGGGTCAAGGGCAAGGGCCGCCCGTTCCTTTACTTCGCCTATGGCGCGGCGGTGACCGAGGTGGTGATAGACACGCTGACCGGGGAGAACCGGATCTTGCGGGCCGATCTTCTGCATGACACCGGCAGCAGCCTAAACCCCGATCTGGATATCGGGCAGGTGGAAGGCGCCTATGTGCAGAGCGCGGGGTGGCTGACGACCGAGGAATTAGTGTGGAACAGCAAGGGGATGCTGACCACACATACGCCCAGCACCTACAAGATCCCGGCCTGTTCGGACCGGCCGGATGTGTTCAACGTGGCGCTGTGGGGCAAGCCCAACCGCGAGGACACGATTGGCAAATCGAAGGCCGTGGGCGAGCCGCCGTTCATGCTGGGCATCTCGGCGCTTTATGCGCTGTCAGATGCGATTGCAGCTTGTGGCGATGGGTCGGTTTACGTCGCATTGGATGCGCCCGCCACGGCGGAGCGGGTGCTTATGGCCGTCAGAAGGCAGCAGGGACATGTTTGATCTTATCGCCCTTCGCGCGGCTGTCAGTCGCCACGGGGCCGTGGCCCGTGTGGTGATTGCCGATGTCAAAGGATCCTCCCCGCGGGAGGTGGGGGCGGCGATGCTGGTTTGGGCGGGCGGGCAATCGGGCACGATTGGCGGCGGCGCGTTGGAGTTTCAGGCGGCGGCGCGGGCGCGGGCGATGCTGGGCGCGGGCGGCGCAAGGCTGGACCATGCGGCGCTGGGGCCGATCCTTGGCCAGTGTTGCGGTGGGGCGGTAACGTTGTTGACCGAGGTCTATGACGCGGAAAACCTGCCAGAAGCAGGTGAGGTCATTGCGCGGGCGGTGGACGGCGGCGCGATGCCCTTGGCGGTCAAGCGTGTGTTGGACCGGGCGCGGGGCCAAGGGATGATGCCCGCGCCGCAGATGGTGCAAGGCTGGATGGTGGAGCCTGTGGCCCGCCCGACGCGTCAGCTTTGGGTCTGGGGTGCGGGCCATGTGGGCCGGGCGCTGGTGGATGTGCTGGCCCCCCTGCCCGGCCTAGCCATCACCTGGGTCGATACCGCGCCTGAGCGGTTTCCGGAAACGCTGCCCGATACGGCCCGCGCCTTGCCGGTGCCGGACCCCGGCCTTGCTGTGGCCTTGGCCCCGAAAGACGCCGAGCATCTGATCCTGACCTACAGCCACGCGCTGGACCTTGATCTCTGCCACCGCCTGCTGAGCCATGGCTTTTCCGCCTGCGGCTTGATCGGATCGGCGACCAAATGGGCGCGGTTTCGGGCGCGGCTGGGGGCTTTGGGCCATTCGGCCCCGTCCATCGCGCGAATTGATTGCCCGATCGGCAATCCTTCCTTAGGAAAGCATCCGCAGGCCATTACCATTGGTGTGGCCAGCGCTTTTCTGTCCCGTCACAGCCTGCCGAAGAAGATGGAGACCACAGGAACATGACACGTCCCATCCTTTTGCAGGTGGAGGGCATCACCAAAGCCTATCCCGGCGTGGTGGCGAATTCTGACGTCAGCTTTGCCATTCGCGAGGGCGAGGTGCATTGCCTTTTGGGCGAGAACGGCGCGGGTAAATCGACCATGGTCAAGATGATCTATGGTCTGGTCAAACCCGACAGCGGCCAGATGCAATGGAAGGGTGCGGCCTATGCCCCTGCCGCCCCGCGTGTGGCGCGGGCCGCGGGCGTGGCGATGGTGTTCCAGCATTTCAGCCTGTTTGAGGCGCTGAGCGTGGCCGAGAACGTCGCCCTTGGCATGGAAAACCCGCCGCCGATGAAGGCGCTGGCGGCGCGGATCAAATCTGTGTCGGAAGATTACGGCCTGCCCTTGGACCCGGCCCGCATGGTGGGTGATCTGTCGGCCGGGGAGCGTCAGCGGGTGGAGATCATTCGCTGCCTGCTCCAAGACCCCAAGCTCTTGATCATGGATGAGCCGACCAGCGTTCTGACGCCACAAGAGGTGGAGATCCTGTTCAAGACGCTGCGCCAGTTGGCGGCGGAAGGTACGGCGATCCTATATATCAGCCACAAGCTGGAAGAAATCCGGTCGCTGTGTGATGCCGCCACGATCTTGCGGCGCGGCAAGGTGGTGGGGACGGCGGACCCCAAGGCCTCCACCGCGCGGGAATTGGCCGAGATGATGGTGGGCGCGACGCTGACCCCGCCAGAGCGGCCTGCGCCCAAGGATTGGGGCGGCGATCATGCGGCGCTGGAGGTGAAGGGCCTGTCGGCGCCCTCGCCCATTCCCTTTGGCACGAGCCTGAAGGATGTGAGTTTTACCGTGAAGCGCGGCGAGATCCTGGGCATTGCCGGGGTGGCGGGCAATGGGCAGGATGAATTGCTGTTGGCGCTGTCGGGTGAGATCAAATCGGGTGCGGGCCAGATCAGCGCGACGGGCGTGGCCGTGGGGGGCATGGGGCCTGCCGCGCGGCGCGGGATTGGCTTTGTCATGGCGCCTGAGGACCGTTTGGGCCATGCGGCGGCACCGGATATGTCATTGGTCGAAAACGCGTTTCTGACGGGTGGTGTCCGCAAGGGGCTGGTCAGGAACGGCTTTGTCGATTGGGACGCTGCGCGCGGCTTTGCGGATGAGATCATCAAGACTTATGGCGTGCGCACCCCCGGCAGCCATGTGGCGGCGCGGGCGCTTTCGGGGGGTAATCTGCAGAAATTCGTCATCGGGCGGGAATTAATGCAAGAGCCCGATGTGATTGTCATCAATCAGCCGACATGGGGCGTCGATGCGGCGGCCGCGGCGGCGATCCGGCAGGCCATTCTGGACCGGGCTGCCGCAGGGGCGGCGGTGGTGGTCATCAGCCAGGATCTTGATGAGCTTTTGGAAATCGCCGACAGTTTTGCGGTGTTAAATGAGGGCCGGCTGACCGGCCCGCGCCCGGTGAAGGGGCTGACGGTGGATCAGATTGGCCTGATGATGGGCGGTGCCCATGGCATGGAGGTGTCGCATCATGCTGAGGCTTGAAAAGCGCCCGAACCCGTCGCAGTTCTGGCTTTACGGCACGCCCGTGGTGGCCGTGGTCCTGACGATGATCTTTGGCGGGATGCTGTTTGCCGCCATGGGTACCAACCCGTTCGAGGTGATCCGCACGATCTTTTGGGACCCGATCTTTGGCGAGTTTGCCTTTTACCTGCGCGGCCAGCTTCTGGTCAAAGCCGGGCCCCTGATCCTGATCGCCATCGGTCTGGCACTGGGCTTCAAGGCAGGGATCTGGAACATCGGGGCGGAAGGCCAGTATATCATGGGCGCCATTTGTGGCGCGGCGGTGGGGCTTGCCGTTTACCCGACGGAAAGCCGCTGGATCTTTCCGGTGATGGTGTTGGCAGGCGCCCTGGGCGGCTGGGCCTGGGCGATGATCCCGGCCATTTTGAAAACCCGGTTCAACACCAACGAGATCCTTGTCTCGTTGATGCTGGTCTATGTGGCGCAGACCATTCTGGCCAAGGCCTCTACCGGGTTTCTGAAGAACCCCGAGGGGATGGGCTTTCCCGGCAGCCGCAACTTTTCCAGCTATCCGGCGGCGGCCAACCCCGAGCTGATTGCGGGGTCGGGCATCCATTGGGGCGTGGTCACCGCGCTGGTGGTGGCGCTGGTGGCCTGGGGGCTTTTGGCGCGCCATATCATCGGCTTTCAGATCAATTTGTCGGGGCAGGCCCCGCGCGCGGCGCGGTTTCACGGGGTGAACCCGAACCGGCTGGTGGTCTTGTGCATGGGCATTTCGGGCGGGCTGGCCGGGTTGGCGGGACTGTTCGAGGTGACCGGGCCGGGCGGCCAGATCAGCATTGATTTCAACGTGGGCTATGGGTTTACCGCGATCATCGTGGCCTTTCTGGGCCGGTTGCACCCCATTGTTATCATTCTGGCCGGTATCCTGATGGCCTTGACCTATGTCGGCGGCGAGATGGCCTCGACCAACATGGGCCTGCCCTCGGCCGCCATTCAGGTGTTTCAGGGGATGCTGTTGTTCTTCCTTCTGGGGGTTGATGTGCTGACCAACTACCGTATCCGCATCCGCACAGGGGGGAAGTGATCATGGGTGGCATTGATCCGGCAGTCCTGATTGCCTCGCTCATGGCGGCCTCGGTGCCGATCCTCTTGGCGGCCCTGGGCGAGTTGGTGGTGGAAAAGGCGGGCGTCCTGAACCTGGGCGTTGAGGGGATGATGATCATGGGGGCCATCGTGGGCTTTATGGTCACCATCCATGGCGAAAGCCCGGTGCTGGGCTTTGTCTGCGGCGCGCTGGGCGGGGCGGCGATTTCGCTGGTCTTTGCCTTTCTGACGCAGGTTCTGCTGGCCAATCAGGTGGCCACGGGGCTTGCGCTGACGCTGTTTGGCCTTGGGCTGTCGGCGCTTTTGGGCCAGGGTTACAACGGGCTGAAGCCGGTGCAGACCGAAGCGGTGCCGCTGGGGCCCCTGGCGGATATTCCGTTCTTTGGCCAAGTGCTGTTCAGCCATGACTGGGTGGTCTATTTCTCGATCTTCATGACGGCCTTGATCTGGTATGTGCTGAAGGCGACGCGGCTGGGCCTGATCATCCGCGCGGTGGGTGAAAGCCATGAGGCGTCCCATGCGCTGGGCTACAAGGTGAACCGCATCCGTCTGGGGGCCATCATGTTCGGTGGGGCCATGGCGGGGATGGGCGGGGCCTATGTGTCACTTGTGCGCGTGCCGCAATGGGTGGATGGAATCACCTCTGGCGCGGGATGGATTGCGCTGGCCATCGTGGTCTTTGCCAGCTGGAAGCCCTGGCGCGCGCTGATCGGAGCCTATCTTTTCGGCGGCATCACCGTCTTGCAGTTGAACCTGCAAGCCGCAGGCAGCTGGATTCCGGTCGAGTACTTGTCCATGTCGCCTTATCTGATAACCATCGTCGTATTGGTCATCATGTCATCGGGCAAGGGAAAGGCGTCGCTGAACGCACCGGCCGCCTTGGGACAGAATTTCCACGCCTCGCGTTGAGGCAAACCATCAACCGGGGCCGCGCAACGGCCCCACCTACGGGGAGAGACGGAATGTTGAGAAGAACGCTACTGGCCACCGCAGCCCTTGGGCTGGGCATGGCCCTGTCGGGCGGCGCTGCCATGGCCGCCGGGATGGACAAGGTGAAAGCCTGCTTCATCTATGTCGGCCCGATCGGTGACGGCGGCTGGACCTTCCAGCACCATGAAGGTGCCTTGGCCGTGCAGGCCGCTTACGGCGACAAGGTGGAAATCCAGTGGCAGGAAACCGTGCCCGAGGGTGCCGATTCTGAACGTGTGATGACGCAGATGGCCTTGGGCGGCTGCAACATCATCTTCACCACCTCGTTCGGCTATATGGACCCGACCAATGCGGTTGCGGCCAAGTTCCCCGATGTGAAGTTCGAACACGCCACCGGCTACAAGCGCGAGCATCCCAACGTCTCGACCTATAACGCGCGCTTCTATGAGGGCCGCGCCGTTCAGGGCCATATCGCGGGCAAGATGACAAAGTCGAACAAGATCGGCTACATCGCGTCCTTCCCGATTCCGGAAGTCGTGTCGGGCATCAACAGCTATTTCCTGCATGCCAAGAAGGCCAACCCGAATGTCGAGCTCTCGGTTGTCTGGGCCTACACCTGGTTTGACCCGGCGAAAGAGGCGGATGCTGCCAAGGCGCTGATCGATCAGGGCGTGGACGTGATCGCGGCCCATACCGATTCGACCGCGCCGCTGGCCGAGGCTGCCAAGGTGGAAGGCGTGATCGGCTTTGGTCAGGCATCCGACATGGCCGCCTACAAGGATGGTCCGCGTGTGTCGTCGATCATCGACAACTGGGCGCCCTATTACGTCAAGCGCGTCGGCCAGCTTCTGGACGGCACCTATGAGCAGACCGACAGCTGGGAAGGCATTGCCGCGGGCGAAGTCGAGATCGGCGAGATCACCGACAAGGTTCCGGCGGATGTGAAGGCCGAGGCGCTGGCGCTGCGCGATGCGATTGCGGATGGCAGCTATCACCCCTTCACCGGCCCGATCAACAAGCAGGACGGCTCGCCCTGGTTGGCCGAAGGTGCGACCGCTCCGGATGGCGACATTCTGGGCATGAACTTCTATATCGAAGGCATTGTCGGCGACATTCCGCAGTGATCTGAGCGATCTTGAACAGGTTAAAGGCCCGCTTTTGCGGGCCTTTTTCTTTTGTGATCCTCCTCGTGCGCCTTCGGCTTCTCGTCGGCGGCCCAGACGACGAGCGTCGAAGACGACGAGGCGTGTCGCGCCAAAGCTTGCGCTTGCCGGACCGGCTGGGCATCTTGGCCCCCATGACACAACATCCCCTTGCCTTTGGGGCCATGCAATGCGGTGGCCGCGCCGATGCGGCGCGATCCATGGCCATGTTTGACGCCTGCTATGCGGCGGGCATCCGCCATTTCGACACCGCCTGGATCTATACCGATGGCGCGTCAGAAACCCTGCTGGGGCAGTTCGCGCGGGGCCATGACATTCAGATCGCCACCAAGATCAGCTATGAGGGCGGCGCAGGCCGGACCAATCTGACGGCGCAGTTTGACACCAGCCGCAAGCGGTTGGGGCGCGATGGGGTGGATATTTTGTATCTGCACCGGTTTGACCCTGAGACCCCGTTGCAAGAGACCCTCGAGCTCTTTGCCGATTGGCAGTCGCGGGGCCTGATCGCGCGGATCGGTCTGTCGAATTTCGCTGCCTGGACCGTGATGAAGGCGCAAGCCGTGGCGGCAGGTTTTGGCACGCGGATTGATGCCATTCAGCCGATGTACAGCATTGTGAAACGGCAGGCCGAGGTCGAGCTTTTGCCGATGGCGGCTGATCAGGGGATGACCGCCTATACCTATTCGCCCTTGGGCGGCGGGCTTTTGACCGGCAAGTATGCCGCAGGCGGCAGCGGCCGATTGACCGAGGACAGCCGCTATGCCGCGCGCTATGGACGGGATGAGATGGCGGTGGCGGCCGAGGGGCTCGCACGGTTGGCGGCCGAGTTGGGCACGCACCCGGCGACGCTGGCAGTGGCTTGGGCAAGATGCCACCCCTCGCGGCCTGTTCCGCTGATTTCTGCCCGCGATGCCGGTCAGCTTGCCCCCTCGCTTGCGGCTGCGGATTATCCTATGACTGGCGAAACTTATGCCCGGATCGCGGCGCTTTATCCCGCGCCGCCCCCTGCCACGGACCGAACGGAAGAAGCATGAACGACTTTCTCATCATCGGTGGGGGGATTGCGGGGATTTCCGCCGCCGCCCGCCTGTCGCATCTGGGCCGCGTGACGGTGCTGGAGGCCGAGCCACATCTGGCTCATCACGCCTCGGGCCGGTCGGCGGCGCTTTATGAGCCGAATTACGGCTTGCCGCCGGTGGTGGGCCTATCGGTCGCCTCGGGCGATTATTTCCGCGCGCAAGAGAATGTGCTGTCAAAGCGCGGGCTGATGATCCTGGCGCGGGCGGGTGAGACAGCGAAGCTGGCCGAAGAGGCGGCGGATATGGCGCTGGAGCCGATCGGTATGGCTGAGGCGCGCGCGATGGTGCCGATCCTGAATGACAGCATTGTTGAGGCGGCTTTTGGCGACCATGCCTGGGATATCGACACGGATCTGTTGTTGCAGAACTTTGCCCGTGAGGCGCGGGGCAATGGGGGTGAGATTGTCACCCATGCCCGGGTGACCGCGATTGCCAAGACGGTGACGGGCTGGGCGGTGACCACGGCGGCGGGGGTGTTCGAGGGGCGGCTTCTGGTCAATGCCGCAGGCGCCTGGGTTGACCAGATTGCGGCGATGGCCGGGGTACAGCCCTTGGGCTTTCAGCCGTATCGCCGGTCCATGGCGCGCATTCCCGCGCCCGGTGGGCATGACATCTCGGGCTGGCCGATGATGTTTGGCGTGGGCGAGTTGTGGTATGCCAAGCCCGATGCCAGGGCCTTGATCGTGTCGCCTGCCGAGGAGCATCCGATGGAGCCGCATGACGCCTGGGCCGATGACATGGTGCTGGCCGAAGGGTTGGCGCGCTATGAGGAGTTTGTCACCGAACCGGTGACGCGCTTGATCTCGAACTGGGCGGGCCTGCGGACGTTTTCGCCGGATCGGTCGCTGGTGATCGGGCATGACGTGCGGGAGAAGTCGTTCTTTTGGGTGGCGGGGCAAGGGGGCTATGGGTTTCAATCCTGCCCGGCGGCCAGCCAATTGGCGGCGGACCTGATCGGCGGGCGGGCCTCGCCTTTGTCGGCCGAGTTGATTTCCAGCCTGTCACCCGCCCGTTTCGCATGACGTTGAAACTGCCGGACACCGGGGCCGAGGTGCTGCCTGACGGGCGGCGCATGGTGCCTTCAGCGGCGCGCAATGCGGGGCCGATTTTGCAGGCGCTGCAAGGGCTGGGCCTGAGGGGGCGGATGCTGGAGATTGCCTCAGGCTCGGGCCTGCACGCCGCGCAGATGGCGGGGCCTTTGGGGCTGATCTGGCAACCGACGGAGGTGGAGCCTGCCAATTTCGCCTCGATCCTTGCGTGGTCGGCGATGGTGGAGGCCGCCATTCAACCGCCCCTTTTGCTGGATGCGACAGAGCCCGGCTGGGCCGCGCGGCTGGGGGTTTGGGATGCGATCTTGTAGGTGAACCTGTTGCACCTGATCCCTGAACACGCGGCCACCACGCTTTTGGTCGAGTTGGGTGCGGTCCTTGCCCCCGGTGGCACGGCCTGTCTTTACGGGCCCTTCTTGCGGGACGGTCAAGCCACCAGCGCGGGTGACGCCGCCTTTGACGCCAGCTTGCGGGCGCAGGATGCGGCGATTGGCTACAAGGATCTGGCTTGGGTTATGGGGCAGTTGGGCAAGGCCGGCATGGCTTGTGACGTTCTACCGATGCCCGCCAACAATCTTTTGCTGGTTGTGCAGCATTCCCCTGCCCCTGCGGAGGATGAAATCGCCGCATAGGCGGATTTCTCACCTGCGGCCCCTTGCCCGGTGACAAGAGGCGAAGGCCGGGGCAGGATGGCGGGATGAAACAAGGTCTTTTCCTCGTCCTTTTCCTTGCGCTGGCCGCCTGTGGTGCCGCGTGCGCCCCGGACAAACCTGCCGCCGCCCCGCCGGTGGAGGTGACCTGGCCCAACTTTTCGGATGCCGATCCGCACCCTTGGGCGGGCCAAGACCCCGCCCATCACCCGGTGCATGGGGTGGATGTGTCGCGCTATCAAACCTCGGTCGATTGGCAGGTGGCGCGGGAAAATGGGGTGAACTTTGCCTTCATCAAGGCCACCGAAGGCGGTGACATGCTGGACCCGATGTTCAAGGTGCATTAGCGCGGCGCGGGCCGGGCGGGGGTGAAGCGGGGGGCATATCTCTTTTACTATCACTGCCGCCCCCCAGAGGAGCAGGCGCGCTGGTTCTTCCGCCATGTGCCGCGCGTTGCGGGCAGTTTGCCGCCGGTCTTGGACATGGAATGGACCCCCACCTCGCCCACCTGCACCATCCGGCGTGAGGCGTCGGTGATCCGCCGCGATGCGGCCAAAGTCATTGCGATGATGACCGAGCATTACGGCACGGCACCGATCCTTTATACGAGGTTCGATTTCTATGAGGACAGCGAGATGTGGCGGTTGTCGGGCGTGGATTTCTGGCTGCGGTCGGTCGCGGCGCACCCGTCAGACCGCTATCCGGGACAGCATTGGCGATTCTGGCAATACACCTCAACCGGCCTTGTGCCGGGGATGAAGTGCGAGATCGACATCAACGCCTTTGAGGGCAGCCGCGAGGATTGGGCGAACTGGCTGGCGCGGCGGGTGGTGCCGTAGGTCTTAAGGAAAAGGCCGCCCGAAGGGGCGGCCCAAGTTTCTTTCAAGAAAATTGCGGGGGCGAACGCTGTCGCCGCTGGCCCTCGCAAGCGTGCTTGGGCGGTCGGTGCTGACGGGCTTTCACTGGAAGCCCGTCCGGGCGCGCCTTACCCGTCGATGCGAATGCGCTCGTTCTTCGGGTCGAACGGGCTGTCTTCGACGACGACCGCATCCCATTCCTTGAGCAGCATCTTCACTTTCAGCTTGGTGCCCGGCACGGCCAGTTCGGGGCGGACATAGCCCATGCCGATCTGCTTGCCGAAGGCCACCGAATAGCCGCCCGAGGTCAGTCGGCCCACCTTTTCGCCGTTCAAGAGGATCGCTTCCTTGCCCCAGGGATCGGCGTCCGACGGGCCGTCGATCAGCAGGGTGCAGCACCTGGACCGGATGCCGGTTTCCACCATCTTGGCCTTGCCGCGGAATTCCTTGGACATGTCGACAAAGCGCGGCAGGTCGGCTTCCAAGGGCGTCGCATCGCGGCCCAGTTCGTTGCCGAAGGCGCGGTAGGATTTTTCCTGACGCAGCCAGTTTTGCGCCCGCGCGCCGACGCCCTTGAGCCCGTGCTTTTCGCCGACCGACCAGATCAGATCCCAGAGGTAGCGGCCAAATTCGATCGGGTAGTGGAGTTCCCAGCCAAGTTCCCCGGTGTAGGCCACGCGCACGGCGCGGACTGGGCACATGCCAAGCTCGATGTCGCGATAGGACAGCCACGGGAAGCGCTTGTTGCCCAGAACCGTCGCCGGATCGGCATCTTTCACGATGTCGTTCAGCAAAGCGCGGGCGTTTGGGCCGGCCAGTGCATAGACGCCCCATTGCGTGGTGATGTCGTGGATGTCGATATGGCCGCCACCTGCCGCCATGAAATCCTCGGCCGATTTCATCAGGAAATCCGCGTCATAGGCGGTCCAGGCCCCGGCAGAGATCAGGTAATATTCATGCTCTTTCAGCCGCACGATGGTGTATTCGGTGCGGGTGGTGCCGTGGTTGGTCAGGGCATAGGTCAGGTTGATCCGGCCCACATTCGGCAGTTTGTTGCAGGTGAAGTGGTCAAGGAAGGCGGTCGCGCCGGGGCCACGCACAAGGTGTTTAGTGAAGGCGGCGGCGTCGATGATGCCGACGGTGTTGCGGACGGCTTTCGCTTCTTCGACGGCATAGGGCCACCATGCGCCACGGCGGAAGCTGCGGCCGTCATGGTCGAAATGGGCGGGCGCATCGACCGGGCCATAGTAGTTCGGGCGTTCCCAGCCGTTCACCTGACCCATCTGCGCGCCCATCTTCAACTGACGCTCATAAGCGGGGGCGGTGCGGAGCGGGCGGCAAGCCTCACGCTCTTCATCCGGGTGGTGCAGGATGAAGACGTGGTTGTAGCATTCCTCGTTCTTGCGTGCGGCGTATTCGGTGGTTATCCAATTGGCGTAGCGCTTGGGGTCGAGGGAGGCCATGTCGATCTCGGCCTCGCCTGCCGTCATCATCTGGGCGAGGTAATAGCCGGTGCCGCCTGCGGCGGTGATGCCGAAGGAGAAGCCTTCCGCAATCCACATGTTGCGCAGGCCGGGGACCGGGCCCACGAGCGGGTTGCCGTCGGGGGTATAGCAGATCGGGCCGTTGAAATCATCCTTCAGACCCACGGTTTCCGAAGACGGGATGCGGTGGATCATCGACATATATTCCGCCTCGATCCGTTCCAGATCAAGCGGGAAGAGGTCGGCGCGGAAACTGTCGGGCACGGCATATTCGAACCGCGCCGGGGCGCCGTATTCATAGGGGCCAAGAATCCAGCCGCCGCGTTCTTCGCGGACATACCACTTGGCGTCGGCGTCGCGCAGAACCGGGTGTGCGGGATTGTTCTTGCGGTATTCTTGCAGCATCGGATCGGGTTCGGTCACGATATACTGGTGTTCGACCGGAATGGCCGGGATCTTGATGCCCAGAAGTTTCGCCGTGCGCTGGGCGTGGTTGCCGGTGGCGGTGACCACATGTTCGGCGTGAACCTCATAGGTTTCCTCGGTCGGCACCAGCATGCCGCCCTTGTCCTCCATCCGGGTGCAGGAGACGATCCATTCCGACCCGGTCCAGCGATAGCCGTTGACCTGAATTTTCCGTTCGATGGTCGCGCCAAGTTGACGGGCACCCTTGGCCATGGCCTGCGTCACGTCGGCGGGGTTAATGTAGCCGTCTTGCGGGTGGTAAAGCGCGCCGACGAGGTCTTCGGTGCGCACGAGCGGCCAGCGGTCCTTGATCTGTTTGGGTGTCAGGAATTCGTGGTAGACCCCGGCGGTTTCGGCCACGGAAGAATAGAGCATGTATTCATCCATGCGTTCCTGCCGCTGGGCCATGCGCAGGTTGCCGACCACGGCGAAACCGGCGTTCAGGCCGGTTTCCGCCTCGAGCCCCTTGTAGAAATCCACCGAGTATTTGTGGATATGGGTCGTGGCGTAGGACATGTTGAACAGGGGCAGAAGCCCCGCCGCATGCCATGTGGAGCCTGCGGTCAACTCGTCGCGTTCGACAAGCATGGTATCCCAGCCCGCCTTGGCCAGGTGATAGGCGATGCCGTTGCCTACGGCGCCACCGCCAACGACAAGGGCTTTGACATGGGTTTTCATCGGGAGACTCCGCAAGGTCTGAAGGGGTTTTGCCCCTATCTGCCGCAATGGCAGGATTTTGGGCAAGACGTCCCGACACATGGCGGCGAAAAACGACATGGGGGCCTGAAAACGGCATCATCGGGGGCGCCTGCCGTGGCTTGACCGACCGGGCCGGGCTGTGTCACCCCTTGGCCGTGCGCGCGCCGGACCGGATCAGAAGGCTGACCCAGCATGTGACCCGCCTTCTGGCGGTTGTCGCAGCGCTTGGCCTTGCCGCCCTGCCGCAGGGCGTTATGCCCCATGTCGGGACGGCGGGCGCGTTGGAGCTGGTGCTGTGTTCGGTCGATGGTCAGGTGACGATGGTGGTTGACCCCATCACCGGCGAGACAAAACGCAAGGCCCCCGGCGGTTCGGCCAAGCCTGCCTGCGACTGGGCAACGGCCAATGGGCCGGTGGCGCTGATCGCCGCGCCCTTGCCACCGAGCCCGCCGCAAACCCTTGACCGCCGCGCCGCGCCCAGTTTGGCGGTCTCGTTGTGGCGCCCTGCCCATGACCCGCGCGGACTTTATGCCCGGGGCCCCCCTTCCCTTGTCTGATTTCACCGCAACACACTGAAATCACTCAAGGAGACTTTCGATGGAAACCGTCGAAACCACGGCCCCGACCGGGGTCAACAAGCTGTATTTTGCCGCGTGGCGCTGGCATTTCTATGCCGGGCTGTATGTCGTGCCCTTCCTGCTCATGCTGGCCGTCACCGGCTTTTTCATGATGCTGTTCACCACCTATCTGCCGGAATATGGCGACCGGCTGTCGGTTACCCCGGCGGGCGAGGCGATGCCTGTTGCCGAACAGGCGGCGGCGGCGCTGGCCGCCGTTCCGGGCGCGACCGGGATTTCGGAATATATCGCGCCCTATGGCCCGACCAACCCGGCCCTTTTTGAGGTGGCCGATGCGGGTGAGGGCATGGTTATCGCGCTGAACCCCGATAGCGGCGAGGTGCTGCGTCAGACGGTCCAAGGCGACACATGGAACCTGTTTTTCGAAAAGATCCACGGCACGCTGTTGATCGGCGATCTGGGTGACCGGCTGATCGAAGTGGCCGCCACGCTGGGGCTGTTGATTGTCATCACCGGGGTCTATCTGGCCTGGCCGCGCAATGGCGCGACCTTTCGGCAGATGCTGGTGCCGGACCTGTCAGGCGGAGGCCGGGGCTGGTGGAAATCGCTGCATCTGGTGATCGGCAGCTGGAGCGCGATCATCATGGCGCTGTTTCTGGTCACCGGGCTCGCCTGGGCTGGCATTTGGGGCAATCAGGTGCAGGCCTGGGGCAGCTTTCCGGCCGAGAAATGGGACAATGTACCCCTGTCGGACAAGACCCATCTGTCGCTGAACGGCGATGGGGAAAAGCAGGTGCCTTGGGGGTTGGAGCAGACGCCCTTGCCGCAGTCGGGTTCGGCCACGGGCGTGGCGGTGCTGCCGGAGGGGACGGTGCTGGACCTGACCGCCATGGTCGATCTGGGCCGCAAGCTGGGGATTGAGGGGCGGTTCCGCGTGACCCCGCCCGGCGATGAGACTGGGGTCTGGACGCTGGCGCAGAACTCGATGAGCTATGACGGCGCGCCGCCGACGCTGGACCGCACGGTACATGTCGACCAGTACAGCGGCAAGGTTCTGGCCGATGTGCGCTATGCCGAGTATTCGGTCGCGGCCAAGGCGATGGCGGTGGGCATTGCGCTGCATGAAGGTCAGGTGGGCGTGGTGAACTTTGCGCTCAATGCCCTCTTCTGCCTTGCCGTTGTGGCCCTGTGCATCTCGGGCATGGTGATGTGGTGGAAGCGCCGCCCGGCGGGGGCCGTCCGGCTGGCCGCCCCGCCCCGGCCCGATCAGATCCCGCTGACCGGCGGCATGATCGTGATTGCCGTGGCGATGTGTCTGGTGTTTCCGGTTCTGGGCCTGATCATCGCGGCGATTGCGCTGATTGATCTGGTGATCCTGCGCAGCGTGCCGCCCTTGAAGCGGATCTTGAGCTAGGTCTGCAGGGGGCAAGACGGGGGAGGCGCTGCCTTTCCCGTCTTGCCGCACCGGTTTCGGGTTTTGGGCATGAAGCCCGCAGCAGTTAATGATCGTGTTTGAGGCTGTGCCCGTCAAACCCATAGGCGCGTTCGACCCGCGCCACGCGCACGGCATAGGTCACATACCACTCTACCCGCCCGCGAGCTTGGGCTTTGAGGTGGTCAACTTTCAGCTTCCAGGCGCGGATCGCGGCCTCGTTGGTCCAAAAGGAATTGGTGATGCCAAAGCCATCCGACCCGCGCGCGCTTTCATGGCCGAGATAGCCGGGCTGGCGTTCAGCCATGGCGACCATCTCATCGGCCATCGCGGCATAGCCGTGGTCGCCCTCGCGCCGTTGGCTGGAGAAGGTGACGACGTAATAGGGCGGTTTGGGCAAGGTGGTGACGGGCATGGCGGCTTTCCGGGCTGGGGGCAGGCTAGGGCCTTGGCCGCATTTCCTCAACCCCGGTGCCTTAGCCTTTCCGCATCTGGCCGATCAGCACCGAGAGGGCAAAGATCACCGCCGCCGAAGCCACGATTGACGGGCCCGCGTCGGTGTCTTGCCAAAAGGACATTTGCAGCCCGGCAAAGGCGGACAGCCCACCGATGGCCACGGCGAGGACTGCCATAGCCTCGGGCGAGCGGGCCATCGCGCGGGCGGCGGCGGCGGGGATGATCAGCATGGCGGCGATCAAAAGCGCGCCGACCACCTTGAGCGAGACGGCCACGACCACGGCGAGGGCCACGGTCAGCACCAAACGCTCACGGTCGGGGTTGAGGCCGGCGGCGTGGGCGAGTTCTTCTGAGAGGGTAGCCGTCAAGAGCGCCTGCCAGCGCCAGGCCAGCAGGCCAAGGACCAAGGCCGCCCCGCCCCAGATCAGCGCAAGGTCGGTGCGCGAGACGACAAGGATATCGCCGAAGAGATAGGCCGAAAGATCGGTGCGCACGCCGGGGACAAAGGAAATCGCCACAAGGCCAAAGGCTAGCGCCGAATGGGCAAGAACGCCCAGCGTGGTGTCCATCGCCCAGCCTTTGGCGGCGAGTGTGGAGACGGTCATCGCCATGGCGAGCGACACGGTCAGGACCCCGACGGTCAGCGGCAGTTGAAAGGCCAGCGCCAGGGCCACGCCGAGGATGGCGGCGTGAGAGGTGGCATCGCCGAAATAGGCCATGCGGCGCCAGACCACGAAAGACCCCAAGGGCCCGGCGGCCAGTGCCACGCCAAGGCCCGCCAAAAGCGCGCGGGTGGTGAAATCATCCAGCATGGGTGTGCTCATGGCGGTGGGGGTGGAAGTGCGCGTGATCATGGCCGTGGTCGTGGTCATGCCCGTTGTGATGATCATGATCGTGGTCGTGCTGATACAGCGCCAAGGCCCCCTTGGTGCCAAGGCCGAACAGCGCGCGATATTCCGGCGCGTTGGACACCACGCGCGGGGTGCCTTCGCAGCAGACATGGCCGTTCAGGCAGATCACCCGGTCAGAGGCGGCCATGACCACATGCAGATCATGGCTGACCATCAGGACGGCCGCGCCGGTGTCCTGCCGGACCGTTTCGATCAGCTGGTAGAAGGCCGCCTCGCCGGGCTGGTCCAGCCCTTGGGTCGGCTCATCAAGGATGAGGAGTTGCGGGGAGGACAGAAGGGCGCGCGCCAGCAGCACGCGCTGGAACTGCCCGCCGGAGAGGGCGGCCATTTGCCGGTTGGCCACGCCCTCAACCCCGACGCGGGCCAGAACCTCGGCCGCGGCCGCATCGCTGACCCGCACCGGGAGCGACAGGAAGCGCCGGACCGTCATGGGCATGGTCCGATCCACCGCGAGCTTTTGCGGGACATAGCCCAGCCGCAGGCCGGGAGCGCGGGCGACGGCCCCGTGCGCCAGCGGGACCATGCCCAAAAGCGCGCGAATCAGCGTGGATTTGCCCGAGCCGTTCGGGCCAAGAATGGTGACAATCTCAGCGGGGCGGACGGCGAGGGAGACGTCATGCAAGACCTCGGCCCCGCCAAAGCGGACGCAGATGCGGTCGGCCGAAATAAGAGGTGCGGTCATGCTGTCCCCGCGCAGGCCGGGCAGAGCCCCAGCGCTTCGATATTGGCGCGTTCGATAACAAAGCCCGATTGGGCCGCCGCTTTCGTCAGTGCCGCCATCACCGGGGCGGCGGGGGCTTCGGCCACGGTGTCGCAGACCCGGCAGATCAGGAAGGCGGGGGCGTGATCTTCGCCGGGGTGCATGCAGGCGGTAAAAGCGTTCAGGCGGCAGATGCGGTGGGCAAAGCCTTGATCTTCCAGAAATTCCAGCGCCCGATAGGCCACGGGGGGCTGGTTGCCAAAGCCTTCGGCGGCCAGCCGTGTCAAGACGTCATAGGCCCCCATCGCCTTGTGTTCCTCGAGCAGGATTTCCAGGACCCGGCGGCGCACCGGGGTCAGCCGCACGCCGCGCGCCACGGCCAAAGCCTCGGCCCGGGCCAAGGCGTCGGTGCTGCAATGACCGTGGTCATGCTGGGCGAAGGCCAAATCCGGCGTCTGGCAGCCGGGGCAGGCCTCAGCATGGGGGGTATCATGGGGCATCTTGGGGCCTTGACGTGTTATAGTATCACATACATATCCACCCTCATCCGCAAAGAGAAGGCCATTGCCATGCGTTATATCATATCGCTTCTGTTGACCAGTGTTGCCGTCCCCGCCCTGACGCTGCCGGCCATGGCCGAGGTGCAGCGTGTGGTGACCGACATTCCGCCGGTTCATTCGCTGGTGGCGCAGGTGATGGGCGATCTGGGCCAGCCTGAATTGCTTTTGGAAAAGGGGGCCAACGCCCATTCGTTCCAGTTGCGCCCGTCACAGGCGGCGGGTTTGCAAGAGGCCGGGTTGGTGGTCTGGATCGGGCCGGAGATGACGCCGTGGCTGGACCGGGCGCTGGAGGCGGTGTCGAGCGCCAAGGAGTTGCGGCTTTTGGCGGCGGAGGGGACGTTTCGGCAGGATTTCGGGGCCGAGGGGGCGCATGACCATGGGGCCGAGGCGGGGCATGAGGGGCATGGGCGGGCCGAGGCGGGGCATGAGGGCCACGACCACGGCACTGAAGAAAAGGCCGAGGCAGGGCATGACCACGCACATGACGATCATGGCCATGACGAGGCTGGCCATGACGACCACGCGGGCCACTCCCATACCGGGCTTGACCCGCATGCCTGGCTCGATCCGGCCAATGCCGGGCATTGGCTGGGGCTGATCGCGGCGGAGCTGTCGGCCCAAGACCCTGAAAACGCGGCCATCTATGCCGCCAATGCCGAGAAGGCGCAGGCTGATCTGACCGCGCTGGACGGTGAAATCGCCGCCCTTCTGGCCCCGGTCAAGGACAAGCCTTTGGTGGTGTTCCACGATGCCTATGGCTATTTCGCCGGGCATTATGGCCTGACCATCGCCGCCTCGATCGCCGAGGGGGATGCGGCCAATCCCGGCGCCAAACACATTGCCGAGCTTGAGGCGCTGTTGCGCGAAGGGCCGGTCTGTCTGTTCCCCGAGGCCAACCATGACCCCAAGCTTGTGGCGCAGCTGGCCGAGGCGACCGGGCTGACGCCTGCGGGCGCGCTGGACCCGGAGGGGTCGTTCATCGAACCGGGGGCCGCGCTTTACGGCCAGATGCTGCGCGCGATGGCGACGACCATTGCGGATTGCGCCAAGTAGCCTTGCCAAACCCGGCCTGCCCAGCCAGTCTGGCCCCGAAATCAGTGGGTTATCACATGGCCGGGATTGCAAGCTTTGGGCAGACCGCCGATGGGCGCGCGGTGCAGCGCATCACGCTGTCCAAGGGGGATCTGACCGTTGGCCTGCTGAGCTATGGCGCGATCTTGCAGTCGGTCCGGCTGGCGGGCGTGGCGCATGATCTGACGCTCGGCTCGGACAGGCTGGCCGATTATGAAGGGGATATGCGTTATCACGGGCCGGTCATTGCGCCGGTCGCCAACCGCATCGGTCATGCCCGCGCGGTGATTGACGGGCGCGCGGTGCAGTTGGAGGCCAATCATGCCGGGCATTGCCTGCATTCGGGCAGCACGGGCGCGCAGGGGCAGGTCTGGGAGGTGGTCAGCCTGAGTGACGACAGCGCGACGCTGGGTCTGAGCCTGCCCGATGGGTTGGGCGGCTTTCCCGGCAATCGGCGGGTCGAGGCGCGGTTTTCGCTGACGGGCCGCGCCACGCTGCGGCTGGAGCTTTATGCGACCACCGATGCACCGACCCTGTGGAATACCACGAGCCACGGCTATTGGACGCTGGATGGCGGGGCGGAGTGGACCGGGCACAGCTTGCAGATCGCCGCCGATCACTTTCTGCCGACCGATGCCGATGCCCGCCCCACCGGCGAGATTGCCCTGGTGGCGGGTGGCGCGATGGACTTTCGCCAGATGCGCAGCCCGGGCCCCGGCAGCCCAGCCATCGACCATTGCTTTTGCCTGTCGGACGGGCCAAGGCCCTTGCGCGATGTGGTGATCTTGCAGGGCGCATCCGGGCTGCGGATGACGGTGGCCACCACGGAACCCGGCGTGCAGATCTATGACGGGCGCGATGCGCGTCGCCCCGGGCGCGGGATTTACGAGGCGATTGCGATTGAAACCCAAGGCTGGTCAGACGCGCCGTCTTATCCCGATTTTCCACCGATCACGCTGCGCCCCGGCACGCCTGCGCGGCAGGTGACCGAATGGCGGTTTGATCGGGCTTGAGGGTGGGCGGCTAAGGCCGCTGGAAGAATTGGTCGGTCGTCGCGGGCTGGTAAAGCAGGCTGGCGAGGGCGCGCAGGACGCCGATGGGCCGGGTGTCAAGGCTGGCCATCGGGCGGCGCAGGGGGTGGAACCCGGCGCGCGTGACCGTCTCGCGCAGCGTGCGCGGGGTGAAGGCGTTGAGATGCTCCAAGGGTTGCAGGCGGTGAAAGCCGTCAAAGTCGCGCGGGCGGGTCAGGCCGCTACAATCGGGCACCGCCACGAAGAGGACGCCCCCCGGCACCATGCGCAGCGCGAGGGCGCGCAAGAGGCCCAGCGGGTCGCTGACATGTTCCAAGACCTGGCTGAGCACCACGGCATGGACCTTGCCGCCGCCCTTGGCATCAAAGGTGGCAAGGTCTGGCAGCACCACGGCCCCTGCCCCGCGCGCGGCATCGGCGCGGCTTGTGCTGATGTCGATGCCGATGGGGTCCATCCCGAGAACCTTGGCCGCTGCCAGCATCTCGCCATCGCCGCAGCCGAAATCCATCAGGCGGATCGGGGTCGTGTCTGCAACGCGGCCCTGCATCAGAGCGCGCAGCCGCATGAGCGTCTTGAGGCGCTGCACATCTTGGGCAAAGGGATTGGCGCGTTTGGCGGTGTGGGCGGCCTCGAAGCGCGCGACCTGTGCGGGATCAATCCAGCGGCCATAAAGGGTGGCCAGCCCCTCATCCGACAGGATCAGCCGGTGATAG
>VGDH01000025.1 GCA_016869835.1 Alphaproteobacteria bacterium | reverse complement strand
CGGGCCAACCCTTCGCCTGCCGCATCGCCCAAGGCCAGCATGGCCTTCAGCCCCTCGGCCCCGGAATTCGACGCCTGCCCCAGAATCGCGGCGTCAATCCGGCCGTCGGTCGTAGTGGCGACCAGTTCGGCGATCTGCCCGCCCTCATCATTAACCACCGTCAGCCGGTCACCCGCGCCAAGGCGCAGCATCAAGGCCCCACCGCCGGGGATCACATGGCGTTCACGTCCATGGTGGCGTTCCAGGTTGCGCGGTGTCAGGATGCGCGAGGGGCGTGGCGGCCCTGGAATGACGCTGGGATAGGGGGTGTCAAGCATGGGCGTCCCTTGCAGGAAGTTTTAATGTGGATAAAACTTGTTCACGCTCAAGAATAACAAGGATGACAGCATGGCACAAGCAGGACCTTTGCGGAAAGACGGAAAATGCTGTCGCTGATCTTTGGCCTTGCGGCGGCCTGTGCCTGGGCGGTGCATGATCTTCTGGTGCGCAAACTGGGGCAGGGATCGCATATTCTGCCCATGATGCTGGCCGTTCTGACGGCGGGCACACTGGCGCTGGTGGTGCCCACCGCGCTGATTGCCGAATGGGAGGCGATGACCGGCCCGGCTTATGGCTTTTCGGCGGCGGCGGGATTGGCCTATGTGCTGGGGATGGGGGGGCTTTACCGCGCCTTCAGCCTGGCGCCGGTGCGGCTGGTAGCGCCGATTCTGGGCGCCTTTCCGATGATCTCGCTGGGCTTTGCCGCGCTTGGAGGCGAGGCGGTTTCGGTCTTGGAGCTGGTTGCGGTGCTGGCGATTGTCGGCGGGATCGCGATTGTCGCGCTGAGCGGTCATGCCGAGGATGACCCGGCCGGGGGCACGCGCATGGGTGGGGCAATCTTGTGGTCGATTGCCGGAACCGTCGGTTTTGCCACCACCTTCTGGCTGGCGCAGGAGGGCGCGCGTCAGGGCGATGAAATGGCTTCGATCGCGGTGACGCGTGTCGTGGCGCTGGCGGCGGTGGCGCTGATTGTGCTGGCGGCCCGTGCGCCCTGGCGCGCCGCTGCGGGCAGCGGGGGGTTTCTGACGCTGATGGGGGTTCTGGATGCGGTGGCCATCAGCCTGATCACCTTGTCCGGCCGCCTGCCCAACCCCGAATATGCCGCCATCAGCTCATCACTCTTTGGCGTGCTGACCATCCTTCTGGCCTGGAAGATCCTGAAAGAGGCCGTCTTGCCCGTGCAATGGCTGGGCATTGTCACGGTCTTTGCAGGGATCGCGGTCTTGTCGTCGCAAGGCTGAGGCGCGGCGGCTATTCCGCCGCCATGGGCACCGCGCGGTTCAGCCCCGAGGCCAGGCGCCGTTCATCCTTTGGGCTGACGCCAAACAGCTCTTGATAATGCCGTGCCATGGGCGCGGGCGTCAGATAGCCCACGGCGGCCGCAATCTCGCGCAGGGGGTCGTTGGAATACAAGACCCGCTGCCGCGCCTTGGCCAGCCGCAGATGGCGGTAATAGCGCAAGGGGCTTTGCCCGGTCTCGCGCTTGAAAAGCCGTTCGAAATGCCGCCCCGACATCGACACCGCCGCCGCCACATCGGGGATGCGCAGCGGGTCCTCGACATGGGTTTCGAACAGGCGGATCGCCTCGCGGATCGGCGGCGTCAGGCGGTCGGCAGTCGAGGCGGTGCGGGCCACGGGGACCTTCTGGCTGGCATCTTCATCCCGCACAAAGGGATGCTGGAACCAGCAGGCCACTTCGGTCATGCACTGGCGGCCCAGACGTTCCTCGATCAGCCGCAGCATGAGGTCAAAGACCGCCCCCGCGCCTGAGGCCGTGATGCGCCGCTTATCGCGCAGGATCACCGATTCGGACGCCTTTACATCGGGGAATTCGGCCTTGAACGCGGCCTCGTAACACCAATGCACCGAACAGCCACGCCCCTCCATCAGCCCGGCGCGGGCCAAGGGAAAGATCCCGCCCGAAAAGGCCCCAAGCGTCAGGCCGGTGCGTTCCAGCCAGCGCAGGCGCGCAGGTCCGTGGCGGGGGTCGGCGAATTCGGCGGTGGGCGGCGAGATGAGGTAAAGCTGATCGACACCGGAAAGGTCCGCCAGGGTCACGTCAGGTTCAAAGCGCACTTCGGCCGAAGAGCGCACGGGCGCACGGGTTTCCGACACCAGCCGCCATTCGAACTCGCGCCGCCCGGTGATTTCGTTGGCGGCGCGCAGGGGCTCTATGGCCGAGGTCAGGCAGGCCATGGGGAAGCCCGGAAACATCAGAAAACCCAGACGCAGGGGGCCTTCGCTTGGCATATCGGTTCTCCTGTCTGTCCTCTTGGTCAGTCTTCGGGCCACCAGCCGGGCGAGGTGGGCGCCCCGTCGTCGTATGTCGACAACCACTGGGCCATGGCATCGCGGTTGCGGATAAAGCCCTTGTAGGTGGCCAGATCGGGGTGGATGTCACGCACCACGCGGTGCAGGCGGCGGCCCCATTTCGGCACGGTGACAAGCTCTTCGAACTTGGCCAGATAGGCGCGGATGTCGAAGGCAATCGCGTTGGACCGAGGCAGGCGGTAGAGCGTCTGCAATTCCACCCGAAGGTGCATCATGTGGCCCATGTTTTCCTGCGTGAGGAGCGTGCGCATATGCCCCCATTCGGGATAGGTTTCCGGCGCGGTGTCCAGAAGCGGATTGACCGTCATCGTCCAGTTGAAGCGGCGCACCGGTGCGCCGTGCTGGAGTTTCAACAGGAATTTCAGCGCGCGGTCGAAGATGCCATTTTCATGGGCCAAAGGCACCGGCGCATGCCATTCGTGAAAGTTCATGCCGATATCGAAATCCAAGGACCAGTCGGCCTGAGTGGTGACCATGCCCGCATCGACCCAGAGCGTGCCTTCGCGTTCGTCCTGCAGGGTGAAATCGCCCTGCGTCTGGCGGGTGATATACTCCAGCGGACCATAGGGCAGCGTGGTTTCATCCAGAAAGGTGAACTTCTGGTCGATGCCCAGCGGGCGGTTGATCCAGTGCCAGCGGTTGCCGTCCTTGGTCAGCGAAAACCACTGCGGGTATTCGCGGGCCTTGGTCTCCATGATCAGTTCCAAGAGGTCCCAGCCGGCCAGGGTCATATGCGGCAGCGACTGGCAGCGCAGCGGGTCCTTGGCCAGCACGCGGGCGCGGTCGCGCATTTCGCTGAGGTAATGTTCATCGACATCAAAGGTCTTTTCAAAGACCGAACCTTTGCGCCCCGGCACATGCGGCTCCATGTTGACCGAATACATGTAATCGTCGCGGTCGAACGGGAAGGGAAAGCGGCGGATCGCAGCGGGCGAATTGCGATAGGTGAAGTCATCGCAATAGGTTTCATCGCGGAAAAAGTCGTCAAACCCGTATTTGAAATCAAGGCTCATGGGGCGCTCCTAGCGGTCTATCACCAGCGTCTTGCCGGTAAAGCGGCTGACGCAGGGCATGATTTTGGTGTTGCTGGCCATTTCCTCGGGCGACAGCCAATGGTCGCGGTGGTCGATAAGGCCATCGCATGTCACCACATTGGTTTCGCATTGCCCGCAAGCCCCGCCGCGACAGAGGTAGGGGGCATCGACGCCCGCAGCCTCCATCGCCTCAAGAAGCGATTGGGTCGGGCCGACGGTGAGGGTTTTCTTCGACTGCGACAGTTCCACCTTGAACGGGGCGCCGGTGCCGGGAGCGGTGAATTCCTCGAAATGCACGGCATGTTCGGGCATCCCGGCTGCCGCCCCCGTGGCGCGCACCCAGTTCAGCATCCCCTTTGGCCCGCAGCAATAGACATGGGTGCCAATGGGCTGGCGGGCGAGGATCTCGGTCAGCGGCATCTGCTGGCCCATATCATCGAAGTAGAGGTTCACCTTGTCGCCATAGGCTGCCTTCAACTCGTCGCCATAAGCGCAGAGCGCGGGGTTGCGGGTGGCATAGTGCAGTTCGAACTTGCCGCCGAACCGGGTCAGCTGGTGCATCATGGCCAGAAACGGCGTGATGCCGATGCCACCTGCCAGAAACAGGTGCTTGCGGGCGCGGTTGTCCAAGGGAAAGAGGTTCATCGGATGGCTAAGGACCATCTCCATCCCCGGTTTCACATGGCTGTGCATGTAAAGCGACCCGCCCCGGCCCTGATCGTCGCGCCGCACCGAGATTTCGTAACCCGACCGATCCTCGGGGTCGGACATCAGCGAATAGGGGTTCAGGCGGCGGGTGCCGTGGTCGTCCATTTCGACAACCGTATGGGCGCCGCCGGAAAAGGCAGGGAGCTCGCCCCCATCCCGCGCGACAAAGCGGAAGCGGGTGATCAGGTCATTGACGCGCACCACTTCGGCCACGCGGACGTTGAGTTTTGCGCCACCGCTCATTTGAACCGCTCCACCGCCGGGGGGATCTGCCCCTTGTCTTCCGCATCAATGTTCACGCCCTGAAAGGCCGCGAGCCTGCGCGAGTAGTGGTCGCGCACGAAGAGGTGCAGCCGGCAATGGCTGCACTGGAAGGGGTCGGTCTCGACGTTTTCCGTGATGCCCTTGCAATGCACGCATTGCACACGCCGCACGGTCGATCCGCGATGTTCCTTTTGAATATCGGCGTGGGGAAAGCCCAAGGCCATGATGTCCCGCTCGGCTTGACCCATCAGCCCCTCGGATCCTGTCAGATAGACCTGCGTCCCCATCGGCGCATCTTGCAAGACCCGGGCAAGGCGGAAAAGCAGGGTCGGGATCGAAGCGGCCTTTTGCGCCTGTTTGGCACCCATGGCTTCGATCTTGTGCCAAAGGTCTGCGCCCTTGGGACCGGCGGTGTAAAGCACATGCGCCTTGGGCAAAAGGCCGGGGTCCTTGGCCACAAGATCGGCCAGCGCCTCGGCGCCTTCGCCATCGGCGATCAGCAGATGCAGGGCCCCCGGGCGCGGTTCAAGCTGCCCATAAACCGGGCGGCTTTTGATCGAGGGAGGGAATTCGGCCTTTGTCATCGTGTCAGAACCTGTGAGATCTCGGGAAGACTCACAGGCCGGGGCCGCTGTCCGCGCCGACCAGCCCCAGCCTGTGAGAGAGCCTTAGTCCTTGGCCGTGCGACGCTTTTTCTCGACGTCGTAGAAGGGAAGCGAGGCCGAAACCGCCTTCAGCGGGCCATGGGTGCCGCAACGCACCTCAACCTCGGTGCCGTTGTTGGCGCAATCGACGGGCAGGCGGGCGATGGCGACGACCCAGTCATTCAGCGGCGAATACATCGGCTGGGTGACAACGCCGATCTTCTTGCCGTCCTTGTAGATGGGGGCGTTGCCCGGAACCTTCGTCTTGTCGGCAAATTTCAGGCCCGAGATTTTGAAGCGCTCCTTGCCCTGCAGGCGGTAATGCTCTTCCGCGCCGCGGAAGCCGGTCTTGCCCTTGGTCACGGTCCAGTCAAGGCCCAGCTCCCACAGGGTATCGCCGGGGCCTTCGTTCTCGAAGGGATACATTTCCGAGTTATCGAAGGGGAAGAACAGGAGATAGGATTCAGCCCGCAGCATATCCAGCGTGGTGAACCGGCAAGGGATGATGCCCATGCTGGCGCCTTCTTCCAAAATGCGGTCCCAGACCTCGCCGGCGTCCTGACCGCGGACAAAGATTTCATAACCGCGTTCACCCGTGTAGCCGGTGCGCGAGAGCGTGATCGGCTTGCCGAACAGCATCGCGGGCATATGGCCCATATAGGGCAGTTGGCGCACGCCGGGGATGTGCTTTTCCAGATAATCCACCGCCAGGGGCCCCTGCAGCGACAGGTCGTGCAGGTTGTCGTCAAAGCGGATCGACACATCACGGCCGGTGGCGGCCATCGTCAGCTGCTCATGCCCTTGGCCCGAGCCATGCACCACAGTGTAGCTGTTCGGCCCCATCCGGTAGATGACGCAGTCGTCGATGAACTTGCCCGCATCGTTCAGCATGCAGGCGTAAACCGATTTGCCGGGCGCGATCTTTTCGGGGTCGCGGGTGGTGGCGCGGTCGATCACATGGGATGCGGCATGGCCGGTGATGTGGACCTTTTTCAGGCCCGAAACATCCATGAGCCCCGCCTTGGTGCGGATTGCCATGTATTCGGCGTTCGGGTCACCCTTGGAATAGGACCAGGCAGTGCCCATGCCTGACCAGTCTTCCAGATTCGAGCCAAGCGCGCGGTGCCGGTCGGCCAGCGTTGAAAAGCGCCAAGAATTGGTCATCTGCAGTCTCCCTAAGGTGCGTTCATTTTCGACAAGTCTGTTGGGTTTCGCGACGAAAATCAATAATCAAATGCAATTTATTTTCTTCACAGAAAACATTTTCGCAAAAAAGGGGGCTGCCTGCGCAGCCCCCTTTCCCTTGTTGACGTCGTGTGGCGGTCTTAGCCGGGCAACACGAAGAACCAGTTGGACCACAAGACCACCGCAGCCCCAAGACCCAGCGCCAGATAGGGCTTGATCCCGGCCTTGCGTGCGCCAAGCTCGCCATAAGGCAGGCTCAGATCGTCATAGGCCTCTTTCGGGAACTTGCCGCCATCCACGATGTAATGGCGATACCAGAATACCGGGAAGATGAAGGAGGCAAAGATCAGGCCCGACCAGAGCGCGTTTTCATAGCCCCAGACCTTGGCACCTGCGCCAAGGAAAAGCGCGTTGACGAAGGCAAGGCAGGTGTTGAACCCGATGAGCCAGGTGGGGGCCTTCCACGGGCGATCCATATGGGCCGAATCGATGCGGTGGATCCAGCCGGCATTGAGGTTCAGGAAGTTGAACAGGATGTAGCCGACGTTGGAAATGGCCAGCACATAGAAGTAGCCACCCGCATCCGAAGCCAGCGCCAAGAGGAACACGTTGAAGGCCACATCGGTCCACATCGCATTGCGCGGCGCGCCGTGCTTGTTGACCGAGCCGAGGAACTTCGGCAGCCAGCCATCGCGCGAGCCCTGATAGAGGGTACGCGACGAGCCCGCCATGGCGGTCATGATCGCCAGGAACAGCGCCATGATCATCAGGATCACGAAGATCTGGGTGACGACCGGGCCACCGCCGATCATGGTGCCCAACACTTCGCCGACGCCGGTTCCGTCAACAACCCCGGCCGCGGTCATACCGTCCTGACCCAGATAGCCCTGGAAGGAGAAGGGGATCAGGAAGAAGAAGATGGTGCACAGAAGGCCCGAGTAGAAGATCGCGCGGAAGGTGTCGCGCTTGGGGTCCTTCAGTTCCCGGGTATAGCAGACTGCGGTTTCAAACCCGTAGGTCGACCAGGCCGCAATATACATGCCGCCAAGGAACAGCGTCCAGCCGCCCAGTGTCCAGTCGCCGCTTTCCGAAGCCGCCGGCGGCATCAGGTTGGTCACGTTCATCCAGTCGATCGAGCCGGTGAAGATCGGCACCAGACCCACAAGCAGGAGCGGAACCAGAACGATGATCGCCAGCCACTTCTGCGCGTTGGCGGTCTGGGCGACGCCGCGTTCCTGAATCATCAGGATGATGAGCATCAAGACGACCCCGATGATGAAGGTCGAGTTGAAATGCAGCGTGCCCAGGCCCGGGATGGTCAGGGCAAAGGCCTCATAGGTGCGGAACCAGGGGGTCAGCGCCTCGACACCCGCAGCGCTGGCCACGGCGGCGATGGCGTCCTGCGCGGAAACGCCAGCATTTTCTGCCATATAGGCCACGACCGCTTCGCTTTCAGCGGTGAACTGGCCGATATTGGCCGCCACCCAGTCGAGGACCTGCTGGCTTTCAGCCAAAGGAATCGGGAACAGGGCGTTCAGGATATAGCCCGCCGCAATGGCGCAGCCGAGCGAGAGCACCGGCGACCAGGCGAACCAGTTGCACCACACCGACAGGGGCGCGATCAGCTTGCCATAGCGCAGCCAGGCGGTCGCACCGTAAACGCTGGTGCCGCCCGACTTGTTGCCAAACATCCCGGCCATTTCGGCGTAGGTGAAGCTTTGCGAAAAACCCATGATCATGGACAGCATCCAGACCACAAAGGCATATTGCCCCACGGTCCCCGCAATCCCGCCAATCGAGAACAGCACCAATGGCGGCACACCTGCCGCGACCCAGAAGGCGCCTTTCCAACTTAGCGCCCGGACCATCTGGCCCGAACCTTGTTCCGTCGTCATGTCCCTTGTCTCCTGTTGAACCCGGCGGATGTTTGGCGGGGCCTTTGCCCCTCCCCTCCGCGCGTTGATTTCGAAGTTACTGACCGGCCTGTTGCCGGGCAGGCAAGACTTGTCTCCTTGTTCCCGCGTTTCCGTCGGACGGGATCCGGCGCTTCCATCGCCTGCGTCCCGATGTCGCAAGGAAAGCACGGGACGCCCCTCAAGGCGAGAAAAATTTCATTTTCGCGAAAAAATGTTTCCTGCGGATCGGGCGCAAGGGGTTAGTGGCTGGGTTGATGCCTGAATTTTAAACACAAAAGGCCCCCGGGCCAGGGACCGGGGGCCTTTCGCGAAAAACTTGAAGGTTCAGTTCTTCAGATAGCTTTCCATCGAATCTTCCAGCGCATCCTTCCACGGCGTGTGGTGCACCGGGGCCATGGAGCCGGTGATGACCGACTTGTAGGCATTGTCGCGAAAGGTCATGATCCCCTTCTTCTTGTGTTCCTTCCATTCAAAGAAGGCTTCGCAGGCGCCGTCCACGTCAAAGGACGGATAGTCGGTTTCCGCAATCAGTTCCTTCACATAATCGCCCTGATAGTGGATCGCGTCATGAGCGTCCTTGCCCGCATCTTCACCCGCCACACGGTCGGCCACGTCCTTTTGCAGCACGGCCTTATCGGTCGGAATGGCAATGCGGCCCATGATGGCGTCGCGCACCCACCAGGCCTGAGCGTCGAACATGTTGAAGGTGAACCACTGGTCCTGCATGCCGATGTAGAAGAGCTTGGGGTTATGGACCCAGGCCACGCCTTTGTAGAGGTCGGCCGCGGCCAGACGGTTGGCGGTTTTCAGGCGCAGATCATCGGGCAGGAAGGGGAAGTGGTGCTTGTAGCCGGTGCACAGGATCACCGCATCGACCTTCTTCTTGGTGCCGTCCTTAAAATAGGCGGTATCCTCGTCCATGTGGTCGAGCGCGGGGACTTCCTTCCAGTTTTCAGGCCATTTGAAGCCCATCGGCGCATGGCGATAGGCCACGGTGATCGATTTGGTGCCGTATTTCCAGCACTGCGAACCGATGTCCTCGGCCGAATAGCTGGAGCCCAGCAGCAAAAGGTCCTTGCCCGCAAATTCCCGCGCATCGCGGAAGTCATGGGCATGCAGAACGCGACCGTTGAATTTGTCGAAACCGGGGTATTCGGGCACGTTCGGCACCGAGAAATGGCCGCTGGCGACGATGACGTGATCAAAGTCCTCGGAATACATCCGGTCGGCCTTGAGATCATGCACCGTCACGGTGAAGTTGCCCTTGTCCTCATTGTACTTGACCATGCGGGCCGTGGTCGCAAAGTGGATCCAGTCACGGACCCCGGCCTTTTTCACCCGGCCTTCGATATAGTCGAACAGGACCGCCCGCGGCGGATAGCTGGCGATCTGCTTGCCGAAATGCTCTTCAAAGGAATAGTCGGCAAATTCGAGACCCTCTTTCGGGCCGTTCGACCACAGATAGCGATACATCGAGCAATGCACCGGCTCACCATGCTCATCTAGGCCGGTGCGCCAAGTATAGTTCCACAGGCCGCCCCAGTTGGATTGCTTTTCAAAGCAGACCACCTCGGGAATATCAGCCCCTTTGGCCTTGGCCGACTGGAACGCGCGAAGTTGCGCAAGACCTGACGGCCCCGCACCAATCACGGCAACTCTCTTTTTCATGGACACCTCCGGCTGTTGGATTCTGGCAGATTGTTTCGCGCGCTGCCTTGCGGAAGATGCTAGAAGCTGAGTTGCGTCTGTGTCAAATCTTATTCCTGCTGTGAAAAATCAAAACCGCCTGCACGGCACTGGCCGACGGGCGGTTTTTTTTCGGCAAACGCCGTTTTTTTTAGCGGGCAACCGTGACCGTGCAATGCGCCTGACCCGACACCTCGGCCGCGACCGAGCCAAGGACCAGTCGCTTGACGCCACGCTTGTCGCCGGTGCCCATGACGATGTGGTCATAGCCGTTCTGATCGGCATAGGCGATGATCGCGGGCGCGGCCTCGCGGGCCACAAGTTCCACAGTGCCGACATCGGCCAGACCGGCGGCCTTGCCCCGGGCCTCGGCTGCGGTCATCAAGGCGGCAGCCTCTTCGGTGGTCCAGTGGTTGATGGTCGGCCCCCGCGCGCCCCCATGGGCGATGTTCACTACACAGACCGTCAGCCGTGCCCCCGACTGCTTGGCCAGTTCGATGGCTTGCATCAGACCCACCTCGGCATGGTCGCTGCCGTCGGTCGGGCAGAGAATTTTCTTGCTCATGGCGATATTCCCTTCGATCATGTTTGTCTTGGGATTGAGCAAAGCATGGCACGCTGTCGCGCGCCTTGACTTGCATCAAAAAACGTTCACCCATATTCAAAATTCGTGAGGGAAGCTGTCATGAAACCCATCGCCGCCGCAGACCGCAAGATCGCCAATATCCATTCCGCTGCCTTTACGCCCTTTGTCTATCCCGACGGAAAGGCCCTGGGTGACAGCATCCTGCAGCTGGATGACGGGATCGAGCTTGGCACCGGCTTTCACGTCTATCGCATGCCCGCAGGCATGACGACGCGCGGGCATCGCCACAATGGGCATGAACAGTTTCTGATCCTTGAGGGCGAACTGCATGAAAGCGATGGCACCATCCTGCGCGCAGGCGATCTGGTGTTTTACCGCGACGGGACCGAGCATAACTCTTACACGCCCAACGGCTGCCTGCTGGCGGTGCATATCGTCGGGCCAGAGTTTCCGGTGGAATGATAAAGGCCCCGGATCGCTCCGGGGCCACAGGGATAAGCCACAGGGGTCGGCTTAGATATCCAGAGTGTTTTCGGTTTCCCACTTGGAGAAATGCGACGCGTAGCTGTCCCATTCCTTGTGCTTGAGCTTTAGGAAGGCCGCCGAGAACTCATCCCCCAACATCGCTTTCAGCGTCTTGTCCTTGTCGAATTCGCGCAGCGCATCGAGAAGGTTCAAGGGCAGCTTAGGCGCATTCTTCACCGTATGGCCCATCTGATACATGTCGATGTCATAGCGGCGGCCCGGATCGGCCTTTGACCGCACGCCATCAAGGCCCGCCGCCAGAATGACGGCCTGCATCAGATAGGGGTTCGCCGCGCCGTCGGGCAGGCGAAGCTCGAACCGGCCGGGGCCGGGCACGCGCACCATATGGGTGCGGTTGTTGCCGGTCCAGGTCACGGTGTTGGGTGCCCAAGTGGCCCCCGACGAGGTGCGCGGTGCGTTGATGCGTTTGTAGCTGTTGACCGTCGGGTTGCAGATCGCGGCCAAGGCCGAGGCGTGCTTCATGATCCCGCCCAGGAAGTGACGACCCTGATCGGACAGGCCCAATTCCTTTGACTTATCGGCAAAGGCGTTGGTCTTACCGTCCAGCGACCAGACCGAGATATGCGCATGGCAGCCCGACCCGGTGAGGCCCTTGAAGGGCTTGGGCATGAAGGTGGCGCGCAGGCCGTGCTTTTCGGCGACCGACTTCATCATGAACTTGAAGAAGCTGTGCTTGTCGGCGGTCTGCAGCACGTCATCGTATTTCCAGTTCATCTCGAACTGGCCGATGGCGTCCTCGTGGTCGTTCTGGTAGGCCTCCCAGCCCAGTTCCAGCATGTAATCGCAGACCTCGGCAATGCAGTCATACTGGCGCATCACGGCCTGCTGGTCATAGCAGGGCTTTTCGGCGTTGTCGTAGGGGTCGGCGACCTTGTCGCCTTCCGGCGTCAACAGGAAAAACTCGGGCTCCACCCCGGTTTTCACCCGCAGGCCGTCTTTGGCGGCTTCGTCGATCAGACGGCGCAACACGTTGCGCGGGGCCTGAGCCAGGGGCTTGTCTTCCATCACGCAATTGGAGGCAAGCCACGCGACTTCGCGCTTCCACGGCAGCTGGATCGCCGATTCCGGATCGGGGACCGCCATCATGTCGGGGTGCGCCGGGGTCAGGTCAAGCCAGGTGGCGAAACCGGCAAAGCCGGCCCCGTCCACCGCCATCTCGTTGATCGCCTGCGCCGGGACGAGCTTGGCCCGCTGCCCACCGAACAGATCGGTGTAGGACACCATGAAATACTTGACGCCTTTATCCTTGGCCCATTTGGCAAGGTCTTTCGCCATTTTACAACTCCCTGTGTTCTTTATGGTTTTGGATGAAAGGGCGGGTTCAGAACCCGCCATTCCGCCCCGGAATCCAGTTGGTTCCGGCCAAAGGCACCCCCGCCATGGCTGCCGCCTCGATGGTCAGCGAGCACAGGTCTTCGGGTTCCAGATTGTGCAGGTGGTTCTTGCCGCAAGCCCGCGCGATGGTCTGCGCTTCAAGCGTCATCACCTTGAGGTAGTTCTTCAACCGACGCCCGCCCAGAACCGGGTCGAACCGCTTGAACAGTTCGGGGTCCTGCGTGGTGATCCCGGCCGGGTCGCGACCTTCGTGCCAGTCGTCATAGGCGTCCGCCGTGGTGCCGAGTTTCTGGTATTCCTCTTCCCACTTCGGATCGTTGTCGCCCAGCGCAATCAGCGCTGCCGTGCCGATCGCAACCGCATCGGCGCCCAGCGCCATAGCCTTGGCCACATCGGCCCCGGTACGGATGCCGCCCGAGACGATGAGCTGCACCTTGCGGTGCATGCCAAGGTCTTGCAGCGCCTTCACCGCCTGCGGGATACAGGCCAGAATGGGCATGCCGACATGTTCGATGAACACATCCTGCGTGGCCGCCGTGCCGCCCTGCATGCCGTCCAGCACCACCACATCCGCGCCGGCCTTCACAGCCAAAGCGGTGTCATAGTAGGGACGCGCGCCACCCACCTTGACGTAGATCGGCTTTTCCCAATCGGTGATCTCGCGCAGTTCCATGATCTTGATTTCCAGATCATCGGGCCCGGTCCAGTCAGGGTGACGGCAGGCCGAGCGTTGGTCAATCCCCTTGGGCAGATTGCGCATGTTGGCCACCCGGTCAGAGATCTTCTGACCAAGCAGCATACCGCCGCCGCCGGGCTTGGCGCCCTGTCCCACCACAACCTCGATCGCATCGCAGCGCCGCAGGTCGTCGGGATTCATGCCGTAGCGGCTGGGAAGGTATTGATAGACCAACGTCTTGGAATGGCCGCGCTCTTCCTCGGTCATGCCGCCGTCGCCGGTGGTGGTCGAGGTGCCAGCCGCCGATGCGCCCCGGCCAAGGGCCTCTTTCGCCGGACCAGACAGCGCGCCGAAGGACATTCCGGCGATAGTCACCGGGATTTCCAGATGGATCGGCTTCTTGGCGAACCGGGTGCCCAGCCAGACATCGGTTGCGCATTTCTCGCGATAGCCTTCCAGCGGATAGCGGGAGATGGACGCGCCAAGGAACAACAGATCGTCAAAGTGCGGCAGGTGGCGTTTGGTGCCGCCGCCGCGAATGTCATAGATGCCAGAGGCGGCCGCGCGGCGGATCTCGGCATTGATCGCCGGGGTGAAGGTGGCCGAGAAACGGGGCGGTGTGCGGGGAAGATCGGTCATGTAACCCTCAGTACGACGAAGCGTTGTCGATATTGAAATTGTAGAGCTTGCGGGCCGAGCCATAGCGCTTAAACTCGGACGGTTTGGCCAGATGGTCGGCTTCGCCGCGCTTCAGAAGGTCCTCAAGGATGGCATAGTGTTCGGGCCGCATCTCTTTTTCGATGCAGTCGGCACCCAGCGATTTGACGCTGCCACGCACGAAGAGCCGCGCCTCATAAAGGCTGTCACCCAACGCATCGCCTGCGTCGCCCAAGACCACAAGGTTGCCCGATTGTGCCATGAAGGCTGACATGTGGCCGATGGAGCCATGCACCACAATGTCGATGCCCTTCATCGACACGCCGCAGCGCGAAGAGGCATTGCCCTTGATGACCAAGAGCCCGCCACGACCGGTAGCACCGGCATATTGGCTGGCGTTACCGTCGATGATGACGGTGCCCGACATCATGTTTTCGGCCACGCCCGGCCCCGCCGAGCCCTTGATGCGAATCGTCGCCTGCTTGTTCATGCCCGCGCAGTAGTAACCCGTTGACCCGCGCACGGTGATGTCCACCGGCGCATCGACACCGGCCGCGATGGCATGTGCCCCTTTGGGGTTCACAACCTCCCACGAGGTCATGTTGGTCTGGCCCTTCAACGCGTGAAGCGATGAGTTGAGCGCCCGCAGCCCCTCTTTACCCAAGTCGAAAGTCTGCATTTGTTCAACGCTCCCAGAAGTAGACGGTGGCAGGCTCTGGTTCCCAGACACGGGCGTCCTCGATGCCGGGCAGGTTCACAAGCGCGCGGTATTCGCTGCCGAAGGCCACATATTGATCGGTTTCGGCCATGACAGCGGGTTTGCAAGCGATGGGGTCGCGCACCACGCCAAAGCCATTGTGGGTGCCGACGACAAAGGTGAAAAAGCCGTCCAGATCGGTCAGCGTCGCCTCAAGCGCATTGCCAAGGCTTTCACCGCTTTGCAGCTTGTGGCTGATGAACGCCGCCCCAACCTCGGTATCGTTTTCGGTTTCAAAGGTCATGCCCAGACGCTTCAGCTCGCGCCGCACACCATTGTGGTTCGACAGGCTGCCGTTGTGGACAAGGCACTGATCCGCCCCGGTCGAGAACGGGTGCGCGCCCATGGTGGTCACGGCACTTTCCGTGGCCATGCGGGTATGGCCGATGCCATGGGTGCCGCCCATTTTGGACACTTCAAAGCGGGCCGCCACGTCCTTGGGCAGGCCAACCTCTTTGAAAATCTCGATATTCTCACCCGAGGACATCACCTTGATGCCCGGGCGCAGATGGGTGACCGCCGAGCGGGCCGCTTCAAGCTGCCCGAGCGGCACCTCCAGAACGGCATGGGTCGACTTGACCAGCATGGCCACCGGCGCGCCGATGGCCTCTTTCAGATCACCATCCAGGCCCTTGAAATCCTTTTCAGGATGGGCCGACTGCACCGTCAGCTTGCCCAGTCCCTTACCGGCCGAGGAATAGATCGCAATGCCCGCCGAATCCGGTCCGCGGTCGGTCATGGTGATGAGCATGTCTGTCATCATGGCCCCCAGCTGGGGCTCAAGCTTTGGGTCCTTTAGGAACAACCCAACGATTCCGCACATGGATTCGCCTCCTGTTAGATTTGCTTGGCACCAACGCTAGCACCGAAGATTCCGCCTTTCAACTGTGAAGAAACTTTTTTTCCTTTTCGGGAAAAGTTTTCAAGCCGCCTTAACCTTGGGCAGGTTTTGCTTGACAGATTGTCGCACGCTGATTTCCTTTCAGAAAACAAATTTGCCGGACAGCGAAACGGTGTTGGGGCCCAGCCTAATTCGGCAATGCAAAAGGGCCTAAGGGAGGGAAAAAGATGGGTGACAATCTAAGTACCGTGAATGTCATATTCACTGAGTTCTATTACTGGGTGACAGTGGTGTTCATGTTCCTCATTCACGTGGGGTTTTGCATGTATGAGGTTGGCGCGTCGCGTCGCCGCAATCACATGCATACATTGATGAAGAACACGATGGCCATTCCTTTGGTCACTGTGACATTCTTCTTCTTTGGCTGGTGGATTTACTTCGCCTTTCCCACGGGTTTCTATTGGTTCACATTCGTTGAGGATGCCCTCTTCTACGACCCGAACCTGGTGGCAGGCCCCACAAGCCCGCTGATGGGCACGCACCTTTCGGGCGTGAACGAAACAGATATTGCTGCTGGAATCACCGCAGACGGTCTGAACGGCGCCGCGATCTGGCACCGTCTGAACGGGGTGTTCTGGGCAGCCTTCCTTTTGTTCTCAATCACTACAGCTTCGATTGTCTCGGGTGCTGTGATCGAGCGGATCCGGATGGGTGCGTTTTGGATGATCGCGGTTCTGCTCGGTTCGGTGCTTTGGATCACCGATGCCGCTTGGGGCTGGAGCGCGGGCGGCT
This sequence comes from Alphaproteobacteria bacterium, assembly GCA_016869835.1. Classification (GTDB taxonomy): domain Bacteria; phylum Pseudomonadota; class Alphaproteobacteria; order Rhodobacterales; family Rhodobacteraceae; genus Tabrizicola_A. The sequence continues at coordinate 14,824 of VGDH01000025.1, read as the reverse complement.
GGATGGTCAAGTATCTTGGCTATCATGATGCCTATGCATCTGGCGTGGTTCACGGCATTGCCGGAGGTGCTGCACTGGCTGCACTGATCGTGCTCGGGCCGCGTTTGGGCAAGTTCCGTCCAGATGGCACTGCGCGCGAGATCCCGCCGCACAATCCTTGGATGGTGACCATCGGACTTTTCATGATCTACACCGGTTTCTGGGGGTTCTATGCCGCCTGTAACATTCCTATGATCTCACCCGCCTCGATCGGGGGCCAGATCACTGGCGAGACATGGACCACGACCAACATCTATCTGGCACCAACAACCCTTTCGGCGATCACAATGAACTTCCTCATGGCGCTTTCAGGCGGCATGATGGCAGGCTACGTGTTCTCGAAGGGTGATGCGTTCTGGACCTATTCAGCGGGACTGTGCGGCATCATCGGCGCCTCAGCCGGCAACGATCTCTACCATCCGATTCAGGCCATGTTAATCGGTGCAATCGTCCCCTATGTAGCCTACAAAATACACTTCTGGGTTGAACGCACCTTCAAGATCGACGATGCAGTCGGTGCAGTTGCTGTCCATGGGTATGGTGGCTTTATGGGTGTGGTGATTGCAGGGTTTGTCCTGTGGGGGGCACCGTCCTCGCCCTATGAAGGCTTTGCAGCCATCACGCCGTGGGGCAACTTTATTGGTGCCTGCATCATGTTCTTGTTGGGCTTTATCCCAGTCTATATCCTCAGCAAAATTCTCAACCACTTTGGACTTTTGCGGATCCCGGCAAAGATCGAACTCGAAGGCCTCGATTTCAAAGGGCGCGCTGCCTACGACGCAGCCGCTGCAGAAATCCAAGCCGCTGAATGCGCAATGCTTAAGTAGAGAAAGGGAGAAATCAAATGTCCACAATTGGTTACGAAAGCTGGGCTGTCGATCTGAAGGACGTTGGTGCGATTTATCCCTTTCAGGGTAGCGAAGGGATCATGGTCTTTCTGGGGCTGGTGTTCTGGATTGGCTGGCACGTCTTGCAAATGCGTCAAGAGGAGGCCGAGATTGAAGCCGAGCTGAAGGCTGAAAATCGCGAAGAGGCCGCGCGCAAGCTGATCGACGACTACTAAGACACCTCTGACAAACATGACGGGGCGGGCTTTGGCTCGCCCCGTTTTAGTTTAGAGAGGCAGAAGGCGGCCGCGACTGTGGCCGCGCGCGCCTCACCCCTGCGGGTAGGAAATCACCGACAAATACCGCGCGGGCAGTTTGACCAGCACCTCCGGCCCATGCGGCGCATCGGCGTCGAAAAACAGCGTATCACCCGGCTTCAGCGCATAGACTTGGTCGCCGTGGCGATAATCCACCTCGCCCTCGAGCATGTAGAGCAGCTCCAGCCCCTCATGCTGAAAGGCCGGGAAGGTGTCGCTTTCGGTGGTCAGCGTGATGAGATAGGGTTCCACCACCACACCCGACGAGTTCGACCCGATATGGCCCAGAAGGTTATACTGGTGTCCCGCCCGGGTGCCGCGCCGCTCGATCTCCAGATGCTCGCCCGCCTTTACATGATGGGCGTCGCGCCGTTCCTCATAGCTGCGGAAAAAGGCCGTGACCGGCACCGAAAATGCGTGGCTGAGCACCTGCAAGGTGGTCAAGCTGGGCGAGGTATTGCCGTTTTCAATCTTTGACAACATGCCGATCGAGAGGCCTGTGACTGCCGCGAGGTCAGCCACCGTCATGCCCTGCTGGCGGCGGAAGTTGCGCACTTCCCGGCCGATTGCCGCTTCGAGGTTGCGCTCGGTGATCTCGCGCAGCCGGTGCGGGTCCTGATCGAATGCCGGTTTGGTGCGCGGCAAGACGGCAGTTTCGTGCAGGTCGTCCATTACGGGGCCTCATTCGCCTAACGGCTCAAATCATACGAGAATTTTTCCTATAAGGAAACATCGTATTCATCAAGACCTCCCGCCTGTGACAAATGCACATAACGCGACGTCATGGTTTCAGCGCATTCAACCGACGCTAAAGAACCGATTTCACCGTGACCTCAAGCGCATGCAGCAACCCTTGGGCCGAAGAGCGGGGGCCGTAAAGCGTGACCAGGGTCGCCGAGTGGCGGATCAGGTAGACCCCAAGATGTTCGATCACCGTGCGGCTGGCAAAACCATCGGGCAATGTCGCCAAATCCAGATTGGTCAGCCGTTCGAACAGAGCAACCAACCCCGCACCCGAAACATCGAAGCGCACCCAGGCATCGGTCTGTTCTGTGATGGAGGCCGTCTCGGCAAAACCCGGTTTCAACGCCGAAACGATGTCCTCATGCGTGGCGAAATCCGCCTCGACCAGCCACATCTCGGGCGTGGTCCAGAAGGCGGAAAAGACCTTTCCTGCCTCATGCCGCGCTGCCCCCGGCAAAGGCACGCCCAGCTTTTTCGCCGCCGCCTGAAAGCCCTTGTCCTGCCCGCGCCGCACGGCCAGCGAGGCCAGCGCCACGTCGAACCGCTCGACAATCCGGTAAGGGCCGATCTCGACCGTTTCCGCCGTCTCATGCCCCAGACCTGTCAGGGCTTTCCATGCCTTATCCACGAAGACGCTCCCCCTCAGGATCAAAGAAATGCGGGCTGACGATTTCAACCTCGGTATCGGTCTTGGTCAGGAAGTTCACCGCCCGCATGCGGCGGCCGATTTTCTGATCGCCCGCCTTGAGATAGCCCAGAGCGATATCAGACCCCAGATGCGGGCTGTAGACCTTCGATGTCAGCCAGCCGCCATCGGACGCCAATTCCACCGGCGCGCCGATTTCCATGAAATGGCTGCCCGCCGAGATCGTCGCTTTCGGGTCCACAGGTTTTACGCCCACAAGACGGTAGCCATCGGGTTGGTTCATGCCTTCGCGTTGGCTTAGCACCATGCCGATGCTGTCTTTCTTCTTCGACACCATCTTGCCCAGCCCCATGTTCAGCGCGGTGGACTGCCCGTTGAGTTCCCCGCCTGCGACATGGCCCTTTTCAATCCGCATGACGCCGAGGGCCTCAGTGCCATAGACAATGGCATCGAACTCGGCCCCCGCCTCCATCAGCTTGCGGATCATCGCATCGCCATAGCGGGTGGGAACGGCGATTTCATAGGCGAGTTCCCCCGAGAAGGAGATGCGGAACAGTCGGCCCCGCAGGCCCTGCACGGTGATATTGCCCGCGCCCATATAGGGGAAGGCCGCGTCGGAAATGTCCTGATCGACGATCTTTTGCAGGAGCTTCCGCGCATTGGGACCGGCGACCGAGAATTGCGCCCAAGCCTCGGTGGTCGAGATGATCTGCACGTCCATATCCGGCCACAGGCACTGGCGGCAGTATTCCAGATGGCGGAACACCGTCACTGCGTTCGCCGTAGTGGTGGTCATGACAAACTCATGCTCGCCCATCCGGGCCGTGGTGCCGTCATCAAACACCATGCCATCTTCGCGCAGCATGAGGCCGTAGCGGCATTTGCCGACGGCCAAGGTGCTGAAGGTGTTGGCATAGACCTTGTCCAGAAAAGCGCCCGCATCGGTGCCCTGAATGTCGATCTTGCCCAGCGTGGTCACATCACAAATACCGACCAAGCGCCGGGTTGCCAGAACCTCGCGGTCCACGCTTTCGCGCCACGTCGTCTCGCCCGGTTTCGGCACCCATTGGGTCCGCAGCCAGTTGCCGACCTCGACAAAGATCGCGCCCTGTTCGGCTGCCCATTTGTGGCTGGGTGTCAGGCGGAAGGGTTTGAATTCCTTGCCCCGCGAGCGGCCTGCCAGTGTGCCCATGGCAACCGGCGTATAGGGCGGGCGGTAGATCGTCGTTCCCGTGGCGGGAATGGATTGGCCGGTCAGTTCGGCCATGACCGCAATGCCCAGCACATTGCCGGTCTTGCCCTGATCGGTCGCCATGCCAAGGGTTGTATAGCGCTTCAGATGTTCGACAGAGGTGAAGTTCTCTTTATGAGCCAGCTTCACATCCTTGACGGTCACATCGTTCTGCTGGTCGATCCACGCGCGGCCCTTGCCTTCGTGGACATACCACAAGGGGCTGATCGCAATCGGCGCATCTTCCGCCTTTGGCAAATTAGCGGCTTTGGCGGTGAGGCCCAGATCGGTCAGCGCGGCAATCGCCTGCGCCTGACCTGTCAGCAAAGCACCGTGGGTCGAGAGCGCGCCATTTGCCGCCCCGGCTGCCGTCAGACCAGCAGGCCCACCCGTGCCCGGCACAAATGCCGCGATATCCTCGCGCCATTCGGGGCGCGAGCGGTGGTGCGAGGTGATGTTCACATTCGGGTTCCACCCGCCCGACACGCCCAAGGCGGTGCAAGAGATGGTTTCCGTCTTGCCATTGGCCAGCCGAACCGTCACCGACTTCAGGCCCAAGCCGCCCGATGAATCAATGACCTGCGTGCCTTGCAGGTGCCGGATACCGGGCAGCAGGTCGCCCCCCTCGCGGCTGTCGATCACGGCTGCCACATCAACGCCCTTGGCCTGCAAGTCTTTGGCCGTGCGCAAACCGTCATCGTTGTTGGTGAACACCGCCACCCGGTCACCCGCCGCCACGCCCCAGCGGTTGGCATAAGCGCGAAGCGCGCCCGCCAGCATGATGCCGGGACGGTCGTTGTTTTCAAAGGCAATCGGCCGTTCGGTCGCGCCGCCCGCGAGGATGGCCCTTTTGGAATAGATGCGCCACAGCGTCTGGCGCGGCTTTCCGGCCATCGGCACTGCCAAATGGTCCGAAACCCGCTCAACCGCGGAATAAATCCCGTGGTCAAAGGCCCCGACAATCGTGGTGCGGGTCATCAGCCGGACATTCGACATTGCGGCGAGTTCGGCCACCACGCCCGCCGCCCAATCGGCACCGGCTTGGCCTCCAACCTCATGGGTCTCGGCGTTGAGCCGTCCACCCATGCGGAAATCTTCGTCCGCCAGCACAACGCGCGCGCCCGCGCGCCCCGCCGTCAATGCGGCCATCAACCCCGCAGGCCCGGCACCGATGACCAGAAGATCGCAATGCAGGAACCCCTTGTCGTATTCATCGGGATCTTCTTCCTTGCTCAGCGCGCCAAGCCCCGCCGCACGGCGGATGATCGGTTCATAGACCTTTTCCCAAAAGGCTGCGGGCCACATGAAGGTCTTGTAATAGAACCCGGCGGTGAAAAAGCTGTTGAGCCGGTCATTGATCGCCATGGCATCCAGCTTAAGGCTGGGCCAGGCGTTCTGGCTCGTGGCCTCCAGCCCGTCAAACAGCTCTGCCACCGTGGCGCGTGTGTTCGGCTCTTGCCGTGCGCCCGACCGCAGATGCACCAGCGCGTTCGGCTCTTCTGACCCGGCCGAGATCGGCCCGCGCGGGCGGTGGTATTTGAATGACCGCCCCATCAGGCGCACGCCATTGGCCAGAAGCGCCGAGGCCAGCGTGTCGCCGGGGTGGCCGGTGTAAGTATGCCCGTCAAAGGTGAAACGGAAGGTTTTGCTGCGGTCGATCTGGCCGCCCGAAATGCGATTGGACTGGCTCATTTGCTGCGCCCCTGCGCCTTGGCCACGTCACGGGCCATTTCAACTTTCAGGATTTCATGCGTCACGGTATTGCGCGTGACCACGAGCCAGGATCGATCGCCCTGCTCGTGATACCACAGCTCGCGGTGCTCCCCGGCCGGGTTGTCGCGGTTGTAGAGGTAGTCGTGAAATACCTCGATACCGGCGGTCATGCCATCAGGGCGGTTGATGAGGTTGGCGTCGCCGAGATAGACGAATTCCTGCGCGTCACGCGGCCCCAGGATCGGATGATTGATAATCATGATATGCTCCTAGTGCAGGTTCGGCTGGGCACCCTGGCCCTTTTCGTCAATCATCAACCCCTTGAGGAACCGATCAAAACGATAGGCCGTGGCGGTCTTGTGCGGCTCGTCCTTTGCCAGAAGATGGGCAAAGCACCAGCCCGAGGCCGGGGTCGCCTTGAACCCGCCATAGCACCAGCCGCCGTTGAAATAGAGCCCCTCGACATGGGTCTTGTCGATGATGGGTGACCCATCCATCGACATGTCCATGATCCCGCCCCAAGTGCGCAAGAGCCGCGCCCGGCCGATGGCGGGCATCAGGGCCATGCCGCCTTCGGCCACATCCTCGATCACCGGCAGGTTGCCGCGTTGGGCGTAGGAGTTATAGCCGTCGATGTCGCCGCCGAACACGAGGCCGCCCTTGTCGGACTGGCTGACATAGAAATGCCCCGCGCCAAAGGTCATGACGCCGGCGATAAACGGCTTCAGCCCCTCGGACACAAAAGCCTGCAGGACATGGCTTTCGATGGGTAGGCGCATGCCCGCATGGGCCATCACCTTCGATGACGACCCCGCCACGGCCACGCCGACCTTCTTCGCGCCAATAAACCCACGAGAGGTTTCCACGCCACGAATGCGACCGTTTTCAATCCGCATGCCCGTCACTTCGCAGTTCTGGATCAGGTCGACACCGCGCATGTCCGCCCCGCGCGCATAGCCCCAGGCCACGGCATCATGGCGCACTGTGCCACCGCGCCGCTGCATCAAGGCGCCTTTGATCGGGAAGCGCGCATTGTCGAAATTCAGGAAGGGATACATCGCCCGCACCTGATCACGGTTCAATAGTTCCGCATCCGCGCCGTTCAGGATCATCCCATTGCCCCGCCGAGTGAAGGCGTCGCGCTGGGCGTCGGTGTGGATCAGGTTGATGATCCCGCGCTGGCTGACCATGGCGTTATAGTTGAAGTCCTGCTCCAACCCTTCCCAGAGCTTCAGCGAGAACTCGTAGAAGGGTTCGTTCCCGTCCAAAAGGTAGTTCGACCGGATGATCGTGGTGTTGCGGCCCACGTTGCCGCCGCCCAGATAGCCCTTTTCCAGCACGGCAATCCGGGCCTGCTTGAATTCCTTGGCCAGATAATAGGCGGTCGCCAGCCCATGCCCGCCGCCGCCGACGATGATGTAATCATATTCCGCCTGCGGGGCCGGATCGCGCCAGACGGGCTTCCACCCCTTGTGCCCGGTCAATGCCTCGGCAATGACGCGAAACCCTGAATAGCGCATGAACGGCCCTCCTGCTTTGTCAGGAACCTAGGCCGAAGCCCGGCGAAAGCCTGTGCCGTTTTCGCCATGACTTATGCGATTTTCGCCATCGCCCTTCTTGGGGCATGGCCGCCGCCCTGCCCCGATGCCTACGGTAAGGCGGCGGTTACTTCAGCTTGATGCAGAAGTGCTTTTTCACCGGCTTTTCGATGGTCCAGGTGCCCTTGAACCCCGGCTCAACCACAAAGCCATCGCCGGGCATCAGCGTGACAGGCGCGCCGCCGTCGGGGGTGATGGTGATCTGCCCCTCGATCAGGTGGACGAATTCGTAGAACTTGTAGACCGCGTACCAGGTGCCGACCGTTGCTTCCCATGTGCCGCTGATCACCGAGCCGTCGATCGAGGTATGCTGTACCCAGGTTTTCATCGTCGGCGTGCCGATGGTCTTGGTCCAGCCGTCAAGGTCGGTGGTCATCGGCTCGGGGCCGGGGGCGGGAAAGCGGAAAACCATGTCGGTCATGTCGGTCCTCATCAGGTTTGGGTCGGCCATAGTGGTAGGCGGCGGTGGCCATGGTTGCAAGCACGCCGAGTTTTTGGTTTCTGTCACGCCAAGGGCAAAAGGGGAAGATCATGCTGATCCGCAAGGCTGAGGCCAGCGACGCCGCGCATCTGGTGCGCTTCATCAACATGGCGGCGGATGATCTGCCGATGCATTTCTGGCGCAAATCGGTGGGGCCAGAGGGCGACGCAATTGCCTATGGCATGGAGCGTGCGGCGCGCGCGACGGGCAGCTTTTCCTTCAACAACGCTTGGCTGGCCGAGGTGGACGGTGCGGTGGCCGCCTGCCTGCTGGGCTATCCGGCCGAGGATGACCCCAGCCCGATTGCCCCCGACACGCCCCCGGTCTTTGTGCCTCTGCTGGAGTTGGAGGCCCTTGCCCCAGGTTCGTGGTATCTCAACGTGCTGGCGACCTATGAAAGCCATCGCGGCCAAGGCTGTGGAAGCGCGCTTTTGGCCAAGGCCGAGGCGATCACCCGCGCCACGGGGCGTAAAACCATCAGCCTGATTACAGCGGACACCCATCATGACGCCCAAAGGCTCTACGCCGCCAAAGGCTATGTCGACATCGCCCGCCGTCTGGTGGTGAAGGGCGACTGGCAGGTGGATGCCTCTGAGTGGATCTTGATGACCAAGACGCTGGCCTAGGGCGTGACGATCCAGACCACCAACAGTACGCGCTTTGGCCTGCCCCAAGGGGTCTTGACCATCATCGCCACAGTCTTTGCGATGGCGCTCACCGACGCCATCATCAAACTGTCCAGTTCCGAGATGACGCTGTGGCAAATCTGGATCCTGCGATCGGCCATTGTCGTGGCGATCCTGCTGGTCGCCACAAAGGGCCGCGTCTTGCCGCCCGGCACGGGTTGGATCATCGCACGCAGCGCAGCATTGGTGGTGCAATACCTCTGTCTTTACGCCGTCTTGCCGCTGATGGACATGGCCTTGGCGGGCGCGGCCTTTTACACGGCCCCCTTCTTCATTGTCGGGCTTTCAGCCTTGGTGCTGGGCAACCGAGTCACCCCGGCACATTGGCTGGCCATCGCCATCGGCTTTGCCGGGCTATTGCTGATCGTCCGGCCCTTTGCAGCGGCCTTCACGCCCCTGATCCTGATGCCCATCGCGGCAGCACTTTTCTATGCCATCGCCGCCATCCTGACGCGGGCAAAATGCGCCGACACCCCGGCGCTGATCCTGGCGCTGTGGCTGAACATCGCCTGTCTGGCCTTTGGGCTGGCGATTGGCGCTGTTCGGGGGCTGATCGTGACACCAGACTGGGCGGGCTTCATCTTTGGCCCTTGGCACAGCATGGCAGGCAGCGATTGGGCGATGATCCTTATGCTGTGCCTTTTGATCATCGGCATCGCCGTGGGCCTGGCCAAAGCCTATCAATCGCCACGACCAGAAGTGATCGCGACCTTTGATTACTGCTATATGATTTTCGTGGTGTTCTGGGGCTATGTGTTCTTTGGCGAAGTGCCGGACCTGTGGACATTGGCGGGAATGGCGTTGATCAGCGCCGGGGGGCTCGCCGTGCTGACGATCCGCGACAGCGGGCCAAGCCGGCCTTAGGGGATGACCTCGAACCGGTCCACATCCACCATCCCATGATCGGTGATCTTCAGATGCGGGATCACCGGCAGGGCAAGGAAGGCCAATTGCAGGAAGGGTTCTTCCAAGACCACGCCCAGGGACTTGGCCGCCGCCCGCAGCGCGATGAGATCCTGATGCACCCGTTCGAACGGCTCAAGGCTCATCAGCCCCGCGAGAGGCAGCGCCAGCTCGGCCAGAATGCGCCCGCCCTCGACCACCACGAACCCGCCCTCAATTTCAGAAAGCCGGTTCGCCGCCAACGCCATGTCGGCATAATCCACCCCCACAACCGCGATATTATGGTGGTCATGGCAAACGGTTGAGGCAATCGCCCCGCGCTTCAACCCAAAGCCCTGCACAAAGCCAGTCGCCCGGTTGCCATTGACCCCATGGCGTTCGATCACCGCAATGCGGATCAGGTCACGGTCCAGATCGGGCCGCTTGTCGCCATCCACCGGGGCGATATCAAAGGTCAGATGCGGGGTGATGATCTTGCCAGGAAGGATGCCGATCACCGGTGTTTCCACCTTGTTGCCGCCTGCGCGGAAATGATGCGGCTCGACCTTGGGCGCCTTCACCGAATGGCGCGTAACGGGCGGGATCACTTGGCGTGCGGCAAAGGCGGCTTCGGTCACCTCAACCCCGCCCGTATAGACCGCTGAGACATGGCAACCTGTCAGACTGTCGATCACCGCGATATCGGCCCGCTTGCCCGGCGCGATCAGCCCGCGATCCTTTAGCCCAAACGCCTCAGCCGCCGAAAGACTTGCCGCGCGGTACACCGCCAACGGATCAGCCCCCAGCGCAATCGCCGTGCGGATGATCCAGTCCAGATGCCCATGCTCGGCAATGTCCAAGGGGTTGCGGTCATCGGTGCACAGGCACAGGTAGGGCGAGTGGCGTTCGGTCAACAGCCCCACCAGCGCGTGCAGGTCTTTGGACACCGAGCCTTCGCGGATCAGCACCCGCATGCCCTTGCGCAGCTTTTCCAACCCCTCCTGATAGGTGGTCGCCTCATGTTCAGTGCGGATGCCGGCGGCGATATAGCCGTTCAGGTCATTGCCACGCAAAAGCGGCGCATGGCCGTCAATGTGGCGGCCCCGGAAAGCCTCCAGCTTCTCCAAACAGACCGGGTCTTTGTGCAGCACACCGGGGTAATTCATGAACTCGGCCAGCCCGATCACGCGGGGATGGTCCATCAGCGGGATCAGATCCGATGCCATCAATCGTGCGCCCGTGGTTTCCATATGGGTGGACGGCACGCAGGACGACAGCTGCACCCGAATATCCATCAGCGTCAGGGCCGACGCCTCAAGGAAATAGCGAATCCCCTCCAACCCGCAGACATTGGCAATCTCATGCGGATCACAGATCGCAGTGGTCACCCCGCGCGGGGTGACGCAGCGGTCAAACTCAAAGGGGGTGACCAGAGAGCTTTCGATGTGCAGATGGGTGTCGATGAAACCGGGCACCAGGACCTTGCCCGACATATCCACCTCGCGCCGCCCCTGATAGCGGCCAAAGGTGCCAACAATCGTATCGCCACAGATCGCCACATCGGTTTCGACCAATTCACCCGAAATCAGGTCGAACACCCGCCCTCCTTTAAGGACCAGATCGGCAGGAACCACCCCGCGGCCCTGATCAATGCGGTCGGCAAGGCTGGCTTTGGGCGGGAGGTTGGTCATGGGCAAATCTCCTTTGCCTCAGGGAACATGAGGACCCGCCCCGCCGCAAGCCTCTTGCAGCGCCCGGCGAAGGGTGGAACATCTTGGCCCATGGAAACCCCGATGCGTCCCCTGCGCGGCATTGCCCTGAAACTTGGCTCGGTTCTGGTGTTCATCGTGATGTCGGCGATGATCAAGACCACGGCCCAGCATGTGCCAGCCGGTCAGGCGGTTTTCTTCCGATCCGCCTTTGCCATTCCGGTGATCGTGATCTGGCTTGCCTGGCGTCACGAGCTGAGCACCGGGTTTCGCGCAGAAAATCCCATTGGCCACGTCTGGCGAGGGCTGATGGGCACTTTGGCGATGGGCATGGGCTTTGCCGGGCTGGCTTATCTGCCGCTGCCTGAAGTCACCGCCATCGGCTATGCGGCGCCGCTGTTGGTGGTGGTTTTTGCCGCGATGTTCCTGGGTGAGAATGTGCGCGCCTTTCGTCTGGTCATGGTGGCGCTGGGGTTGACAGGCGTCCTGATCGTGCTGTCGCCGCGCCTGACCATCCTGTCGGGCGATGCAGCCGGCCACCGCGAGGCCTTTGGCGCGATGCTGGTGCTGGGCGGTGCGGTCTTTGCCGCCCTTGCGCAGGTCTTTGTGCGCAAACTGGTGATGACGGAAAACACATCCGCCATCGTGTTCTGGTTTTCGCTGACGGCCACGCTTTTGTCTTTGACGACGCTGCCCTTCGGCTGGGTGATCCCCACCGGGACCGAGGCAGCAACGCTGGTCGGCGCAGGGCTGTTGGGCGGGGTGGGGCAGATCCTGTTAACCTCCAGCTACCGCGAGGCGGATGCCTCTCTGGTGGCGCCTTTTGACTATGCCTCGATCCTCTTTTCGCTGTTGATCGGCTATTTCGTCTTTGCCGAGGTGCCAAGCTGGACGATGCTTCTGGGCGCGGCCATCGTCATTACGGCCGGGATCCTCATCATCTGGCGGGAACGGAAACTGGGGCTGGAGCGCGCCAAAGGGCGCAAGGCCATGACGCCGCAGGGATAGGGCTTTGGTTATGTCGCCATGAAAAACCCCCGGTGTTTCCACCGGGGGTTTTTTTCTGCACCGGATGATGGTCCGCGAATTTCAGGGAAATTCGCTATACCGCACTGGATTTGCCTTTCAGCAACTCCTTACCAGTCTTCCTTTGCCACGATCCGGGTGGTGACCGGCAGCTTCATGGCGCCCAGACGCAGCGCCTCACGCGCGATGGATTCGGCAACGCCGTCCACTTCGAACATGATGCGGCCCGGCTTGACCTTGGATACCCAACGGTCGGTGGAACCCTTGCCCTTACCCATACGAACTTCGATGGGCTTGGCCGAAACCGGCAGATCCGGGAAAACCCGGATCCAGACACGGCCCTGACGCTTCATGTGGCGGGTGATCGCGCGGCGGGCCGCTTCGATCTGACGGGCCGACACACGCTCCGGCTCGGTCGCCTTGAGGGCGAAAGAACCGAAGTTCAGAAGGAAACCGCCCTTGGCTTCGCCATGGATCCGGCCTTTGAAGGCCTTGCGGAATTTTGTACGCTTTGGTTGCAGCATAGCTTTTCCTCCTTACGCGCGTTCGCGGTCGCGGCGCGGGCCACGCGGAGCGGGGCCATCGGCAGCTTCAGCAAGACGGCGGTCATGTGCCTGCGGATCATGTTCCAGGATTTCGCCTTTGAAGATCCAGACCTTCACACCGATGATGCCATAGGGCGTTTCGGCTTCGCTGAGCGCATAGTCGATGTCGGCGCGCAGGGTGTGCAGCGGCACGCGGCCTTCACGATACCATTCGGTCCGCGCGATTTCCGCGCCACCCAGACGGCCGGCAACGTTCACACGAATGCCAAGCGCACCCATGCGCATCGCGTTCTGCACGCCACGCTTCATGGCGCGACGGAAGGAAACGCGGCGTTCCATCTGCTGGGCGATCGATTCAGCAACGAGCTGAGCGTCCAGTTCCGGCTTGCGCACTTCGACGATGTTCAGGTGCAGTTCCGACTTGGTGAAGGCATTGAGCTTCTTGCGAAGCGTTTCAATGTCCGCACCTTTCTTGCCGATGATGACGCCCGGACGCGCAGTGTGAATGGTCACACGGCACTTCTTGTGCGGACGTTCGATGATGACGCGGCTCACGCCAGCAGCCTTGCACTCTTCATGCACGAATTCGCGCATCTTGAGGTCTTCCAAGAGCAGGTTGCCGTAATCTTTCGATTCCGCAAACCAGCGGCTGTCCCAGGTGCGGTTGACCTGGAGGCGCATCCCGATGGGGTTAACCTTCTGACCCATTATGCAGACTCCCCGACTTGACGCACCTTGATGGTGATCTCGCTGAACGGTTTCATGATCTTGCCGAAACGGCCACGCGCCCGCGGACGACCGCGCTTCATGACCAGGTTCTTGCCGACCCAGGCTTCGGCGACGACAAGGCTGTCAACGTCGAGATTGTGGTTGTTTTCCGCATTGGCGATGGCCGACTGCAGGCACTTCTTCACGTCACCGGCGATGCGGCGCTTGGAGAAGGTCAGATCGGCAAGTGCCTTTTCCACTTTCTTGCCGCGGATCAGACCGGCGACAAGGTTCAGTTTCTGCGGCGAGGTGCGAAGCATGCGGGCAATCGCCTGCGCTTCATTGTCCGCCACGCGGCGCGGATTCTTTTCCTGACCCATGGCTTACTTCCTCTTGGCTTTCTTGTCGGCGGCGTGACCGTAATAGGTCCGGGTCGGCGAGTATTCGCCAAACTTCTGGCCGATCATTTCTTCGGTCACAGCGACCGGAACGTGCTTTTTGCCGTTGTAGACGCCGAAGGTCAGGCCCACGAACTGCGGCAGGATGGTGGAGCGACGCGACCAGATCTTGATCACTTCGTTCTTGCCCGAAGCTTTCGCGGTCTCTGCCTTTTTCAGCAGGTAACCGTCGACGAACGGGCCTTTCCAGATGGAACGTGCCATGGATTAGCGCCCTTTCTTCTTGGCGTGACGCGAACGGACAATCAGCGCATCCGACGACTTCGGCTTGCGGGTCTTGTTGCCCTTGGTGCCCTTGCCCCACGGGGTAACCGGGTGACGGCCACCCGAGGTGCGGCCTTCACCACCACCATGCGGGTGGTCGATCGGGTTCATCGCAACACCGCGGACGGTCGGACGCACGCCCATATGGCGCTTGCGACCGGCTTTACCGAAGTTCTGGTTGGAGTTGTCGGGGTTCGACACGGCACCGATGGTGGCCATGCATTCCTGACGGACCATGCGCAACTCGCCCGACGAGAGGCGGATCTGCGCGTAAGAGCCGTCACGGCCGACGAACTGGGCATAGGTGCCCGCAGCGCGCGCCAGCTGGCCGCCCTTGCCGGGCTTCAGCTCGACGTTGTGGACGATAGCGCCGATCGGCATGCCCGAAAACGGCATGGCGTTGCCCGGCTTCACGTCAACCTTGGCGCCAGCAATCACGCTGTCACCCACGGCCAGACGCTGGGGGGCAAGGATATAGGCAAGCTCGCCGTCCGTGTAACGGACCAGCGCGATAAAGGCGGTGCGGTTGGGATCGTATTCGATCCGTTCGACCACAGCGGCCATATCGAATTTCGTGCGCTTGAAGTCCACAACGCGGTAGAGACGCTTTGCGCCGCCGCCCTTGTGCCACATCGTGACGCGTCCGGTGTTGTTACGGCCACCCGTCTTGGTCAAACCCTCAGTCAGGGCTTTGACCGGACGGCCTTTGAACAGCTCCGAACGGTCGATCAGAACCAGCCCGCGCTGGCCTGGCGTCGTCGGTTTATACGACTTGAGTGCCATGTTCTCTGTCTTCCGTCAGCTATCGGGCCTTGCGACCCGGGTTAAGGGCCCCGAAGGTCCCCGATTAAGGCCCGTTCCCGGTGATGGAAACGAACAAACCAAGAGCCCCGGACGAATCCGGGGCTTCTGGTGTGGCGGTGCAGTAGCAGAGGGGGGTGGGGGTGGCA
>VGDH01000024.1 GCA_016869835.1 Alphaproteobacteria bacterium | reverse complement strand
GTTGCGGCACATTCTTCAATAGCACGCAGGCGATCAGCGAGCTGTATGGTATACGAATTGGAATACTATACCTCTTTATTCTATAAAAATATTATTATTAACAGATTATTATTTACAAATAAAAGGGGGGCTGTCTGCCCCCCTCGGGCCTGCGGCCCTCACCCCCCGAGGATATTTCTGCAACATTGAAGGCCTTAGCCATTGGAGACCTCGGCCAGAAGCTGGGCATTGCCGCCTGAGGCCGTGGTGTCGATGCAGACATGGCGTTCGAGCATCGCATGGGCCTTGTCGGGCAGCGTGCCGATCAGGGGCAGGATTGGGCCCTTCCGCGCGGCGAGCGCGCGGGCACGGGCGCGGGCACCGTCGGTATCGCCCCACCAGAGCGCACCGGAAAATCCGGTGAGACGGGTCAGCGCCGAGGGATCAAGTCCGGGTGCCTCGACCGCGTGGCCGCCAAGCGCGCGGATGGCTTCGGCCTGCTGGAGGGCGGTGGCGGCAGAGGGGCCAAGGCAGAGGAGCGGCGCGCGTGGCACGAAGCTGAGGCGGTTTGACTCGCCCGTCGGCCCCGGCAGTACCAGCGCCTCGGCCGGATGCGCGGTGGCGCGGTCAAGGCGCAGGGCGGCGGCGGCCTCGGCCTCGGGGCATTGGCGGTCGTCCTGACCTGCAGCCGGTGTGGCTGGGCGGGTGAAGCGCGCCAGATAGTCCGGGCCGCCTGCCTTGGGCCCGGTGCCCGAAAGCCCCTCGCCGCCAAAGGGCTGGCTGCCCACGACGGCGGCGATCTGGTTGCGGTTGACATAGGTATTGCCGACCCGCAGCGCATCGACCACTGCCTGCACCCGGTCATCGATGCGGGTATGCAGGCCGAAGGTCAGCCCATAGCCAGTGGCATTGACCGCCTGCACCACGCGGTCGATCTCGCCTGCCTTGAAGGTGGCGACATGCAGCACGGGGCCGAAAATCTCGCGGGTCATCTCTTCGATGCCGCTGACACGGATCACGGTGGGGCCAATGAAGGTGCCGCTGTTCGGTGCGGGCATTTCCTTCAAGATCCGGCCCTCGGCGCGGGCCTTGGCGATGTATTCGGCGATGGCAGCTTTAGCTTCGGCGTCGATCACCGGGCCGACATCGGTAAACAGATCCGCCGGATCGCCCAGCGCCAGTTCATCCATCGCGCCATAAAGCATGGCCAGCGTGTGATCGGCCACGTCCTCTTGCAGGTAAAGGCAGCGCAGCGCCGAGCAGCGCTGGCCGGCCGATTGGAAGGAGGAGGCCAGCACATCGCGCACCGCCTGTTCGGGCAGCGCGGTCGAGTCCACCATCATCGCGTTCAGACCGCCGGTTTCAGCAATCAGGGGCGCGGTGGGGTTGGCGTGTTCGGCCATGGCGGCACGGATCAGCAGCGCCACCTCGGTAGAGCCGGTGAAGGCAACACCGCCAATGCGCGGATCGCGGGTCAGGGCCGCGCCCAACTGCCCGTCGCCGGGCAAAAGCTGCAGCGCCGAGGTCGGGACGCCCGCCTGATGCAAAAGCGTCACCGCCAGATGGGCGATCAGCGGGGTTTGTTCGGCGGGCTTGGCGATCACCGCATTGCCGGCGGCCAGCGCCGCCCCGATCTGGCCCGAGAAGATCGCCAAGGGGAAGTTCCATGGGCTGATGCAGGCAAAGACACCGCGCTCGGGGTTTTGCAGCCCCGCCGCCCCGTCGGCGTAATAGCGCAGGAAATCCACCGCCTCGCGCAGTTCGGCCACCGCATCGGCGACGGTTTTGCCCGCCTCGCGCGCCAAAAGGGCGAAGATCAGGACGAAGTTTTCCTCATAAAGATCGGCGGCGCGGCGCAGGATTGTGGCGCGTTCCGGCGCGGCGGCGGCCCAGGGTTCGGCAAGCCGCAGGGCGGTGTCGACATCGGGCGCGCCTGCGGTCAGCACATGGCCGACCAGCGCCCCGGTGGCTGGGTCTTTCACCTCAAGCCGCAAGGCCCCGGAGGAGGACCCCGCGATGAGGGGCGACGCCTCGAAGAGCCGAGTCATATGGGGGACACGCGCTGCCTCGATCGCCTCGAGATCGGCCGCATCGGTCAGATCAAACCCGCGCGAATTCTTGCGCGCGCCAAACAGCCCCGGCCCGGTCAGGATGGCGGGGCTGGCGATGGGGGTGATCGACTCCATCGCGGTCAGCGGGCAGGCGGCGACGCATTCGGGCGAGACCTCTTCGTTGACGATCTGATTGACGAAGGACGAATTCGCGCCGTTTTCCAACAGCCGCCGCACAAGATAGGCCAGCAAATCCCGATGCGCACCAACGGGGGCATAGATGCGGCAGCGGGTGCCGTTACCTTCCAGAACGATATCATGCAGCCTTTCGCCCATGCCATGCAGGCGCTGGAATTCAAACGCCTTTTTGTCCGTCGCCATATCAAGGATCGCCGCAACCGTATGGGCGTTGTGGGTGGCAAACTGCGGATAGATGCGGTCGGTCATGGCCAAAAGCTTGCGGGCATTGGCGATATAGCTGACATCGGTCGCCTGTTTGCGGGTAAAGACGGGGAAACTTTCCAGCCCCATCACCTGCGCCCGCTTGACCTCGGCATCCCAATAGGCGCCCTTGACCAGCCGCACCATGGTCTTGCGATCAAGCCTTTCGGCCAGCGCGTAAAGCCAGTCGATCACCGCACCGGCGCGGCGGCCATAGGCCTGCACCACAACGCCGAACCCATCCCAACCCTTCAGCGCCGGATCGGACAGCACCGCCTCGATCACCTCCAAAGACAGCGCCAGACGGTCGGCCTCTTCTGCGTCGATGTTGAAGCCCAGACCGGCGGCCTTGGCCAGACCCGCCAACGCGCGAACGCGGGGGACCAGTTCCTCCATCACGCGGGCGCGCTTGGCGACCTCATAGCGCGGATGCAGCGCCGAGAGTTTCACCGAAATGCCGGGGTTGGTGCGGATATCGCCGGTGGTGACGGCGGCTGCAATCGCGGTGATCGCCTTGGAATAGGCCAGATGATAGCGGCGCGCATCGGCTTCGGTCCGGGCGGCCTCACCCAGCATGTCATAGCTGTAGGTATAGCCCTTGGCCTCTAGCTCGCGGGCGCGTTTCATCGCCAGATCAATGGTTTCGCCCAAGACAAAGTTGCGCCCCATCTCTTTCATCGCGCGGGAAACGGCGGTGCGGATCACCGGCTCGCCCAGCCGTTTGACGGCGGCCTTGAGATGTCCGACGACACCCGGCTCGCGATCTTCCAGCACCTTGCCCGTCAGCATCAGGGCCCAGCTCGAGGCATTGACCAGCGATGAGGCCGACTGGCCCAGATGCTTGCCCCAGTCCGAGGGCGCAATCTTGTCCTCGATCAGCGCATCCATCGTCTCGGCATCGGGCACGCGCAAGAGCGCCTCGGCCAGACACATGAGCGCGATGCCCTCCTCGGTCGACAGCCCGTATTCGGCAAGGAACACTTCCATCAGGCCGGGCTTCACCGATGCCCGGATGCGGCGGACAAGGTCAGCCCCGGCCGCGGTGATGCGGGCGCGGGCAGCCGTGTCAAGCCCAGCCTCGGCGATCAGGGCTTGCACCAAAGCCGCCTCGTCGCGCAGCGACTGGCGGTCGATGATTTCCCAAGACGATTGCGACATGACGGGCCCTCCATGGATATGGCCCATGATAGCGCAGATTTGACAGGCCGTTTGCCTTAAAGTATCCACCAAAGCAGCCGAACGCCTTGCAGTTGAGGGAAAAGACAATGCTAATCGCCCGCGTCGAGTTGGACCGCTTTGACGAGGCCATCCTGCGGGTGCTGGCGGTCGAGGGCCGCATCAGCGCCACCGAGCTTGCCCGCCGCATCGGGCTGTCGAAATCGCCCACCCAAGCGCGGATGAAGCGGCTGGAAGATGCGGGCGTCATCACCGGGTATCGCGCCAATCTGGACCCGATCCGCATGGGGCTGGCGCATGTGGCCTTTGTCGAGGTGCGGCTATCGGACACCCGCGAAGCCGCCCTTCAAGCCTTCAACAAGGCGGTGATGGCCGTGCCCGAGGTGGAACAGTGCCACATGATCGCCAGCCGGTTTGACTATCTTTTGAAGGTGCGCACCGCCGATATCCAAGATTACCGCCGGGTGCTGGCCGAACAGATCAGCGCCCTGCCCCATGTCGCGGGCACCTCGACCTATGTGGCGATGGAGGCGGTGAAGGAAATCTTCTAACCCGCTTTACCGATCTCGCGGCCCTCAGTAGCGTGACTGCAAACTTGGGGGACCAAAATGGCTGATCTTGATCTGTGCTACCTGCCCGCGCATGAGGCCTTGGCGCGGTTTCGGGCGAAAACCCTGTCGCCGGTGGAATTGATGCAGGCAGTCATTGCCCGCGCCGAGGCGGTGAAAGACCCCGTGAACGCCTTTACCTTTACCCATTTCGACGAGGCAATGGACCGCGCCCGCAAGGCGGAGGCGAAATATGCCAAGGGCCAGCGCACCCGCGCGCTGGAGGGGCTGCCCATCGGGATCAAGGATGAAAACGAGATTGCGGGCAAGCCGACATCTTCGGGCTCGCTCATCCTCAAGGATCACGTTGCCACCCACACCTCGGTCAACAACCAGCGCATTCTGGCGGCGGGCGGCATCGTCCATGCCCGCACCGCCACGCCCGAGTTTTCTGCCGCCGGCATCTGCTGGAGCCGGCTGTGGGGCGTCACCCGCAACCCCTGGAACGCCGACTTCACGCCCGGCGGGTCGTCGGGCGGATCGGCGGCCTCGCTGGCGGCGGGCACCTCGCCCCTGGCAATGGGGTCCGACATCGGCGGGTCGATCCGCATCCCGGCCTCGGCCTGCGGGGTGGTGGGGTTCAAACCGCCCTATGGCCGCAACGTTGATGACCCGCCTTTCAACCTTGATTTCTTCTGCCACACCGGCCCCATGGCGCGCACGGTGCGCGACACAGCACTTTTGCAAAACGTCATCGCCGGGCCTCACCCACGCGATATCGCCAGCCTCAGGCCCAAGCTGAAGCTGCCGCTGGAGGGCGGCCCGATCAAGGGCTGGAAAATCGCCTTTTCGCTGGATCTTGGCCTTTTCGAAGTGGACCCCGAGGTGCGCGCCAATACCTTGGCCGCGCTGGATGTGTTCCGCAGCCTGGGCGCCACGGTGACCGAGGTGAAAACCGGCTGGGGTCCCGAGGTGACAGCGGCCTGCATGGCCTATCTCACCCATATCTTCGGAGGCTATATCTCGGGCCTGCTGGACGATCACGCCGACAAGATGACGACCTATGTGCGCGACTTTGCCGAAAAGGGCCGGGCCTCCACCGCGCAGGACTATGTGCAGGCGCTGGAGGTGATTGCCGCCGCCTATGCCCCGATGGGCGAGATCCTGACACAGCATGACCTGTTGATCTGCCCCACCCTTGGCATCCCCGCGCCCCCGGCCGGGTTTGACCCCACCAAGGACCGCATGATCATCAACAACACCGAAGTCAGACCCGAACTGGGCTGGGCGATGACCGTGCCCTTCAACATGCTGTCGCGCTTGCCGGTGCTGGCCGTGCCCTCGGGCCATGCCTCAAACGGCGTGCCGACAGGCATCCAGATTGTCGGGCGCAGCTACTCAGACCGCGACGTGTTCCGGGCGGGCATGGCCTATGAGGCGGCTTTGGGCGGGTGGTTCACCAGCCCGGCCAAGCGGCCCAAGCTTTAGCGCCTATTGGTGGCGAAGGGCCTCGATCGGGTCCATCCGCGCCGCGCGGCGGGCCGGGAAATAGCCAAAAACCACCCCCACCAGCGCGGAAAAGCCAAAGGCCATGGCCACAACCAGGGCCGAGGGCGCGAAAGGGATCGCCAGAAAGATCGATCCGCCCCAGGCAAGCGCAAGGCCAAGCGCAATGCCGATCACGCCGCCCAAGACCGACAGCACCACCGCCTCGATCAGGAACTGCGCCAGGACTTGCCCCTCGCTCGCCCCCACAGCCAGCCGGATGCCGATCTCGCGCGTGCGCTCGGTCACCGAGACCAGCATGATGTTCATGATGCCAATGCCGCCCACCAACAGGCTCACCGCTGCCACCGCCGACAACAGCCCCGCCATCACCGAGTTGACCCCGCTGAGAAGCGTGTTGAAATCGCGCATGTCGGTGACCGAGAAATTGTCACCCTCGCCAATTTCAATCTGGCGGCGGTCGCGCATCAGGGCCTGGACGGTGCGGATGCCGGTCGCGCTTTCCACCGATTTGAGCAGGGCCACCGAGATTGACCCCACCTCATTGTCGCCCTTCAACCGGCGCTGCATGGTCTTAATCGGGATCAGCACCAGATCATCCTGATCCTGCCCGAAACTGCCCGCACCGCGCGCCGTCAGAACCCCGATCACCTCGCAAGACAGCCCGCGCACCCGCACCGTGGCCCCGATGGGATCGCCCGCGCCAAAGAGCGTGGCGCGCACGGTCTGGCCAAGGATGCAGACCGAAGCCCCGCTGATTTCCTCGCTGCGTTCAAAATTGCGGCCCATGCCCAAGGGCCAGTTCTGCACGATCAGATATTCCGCCGTGGTGCCCGACACTTGGGTTGAGGTGTTGGCATTGCCCTCCACCACCGGATAGCTGCCATTCGACTGGGGCGCGACATGGGCGACGATGGGCAACTCGGCCAAGGCGGCGGCGTCCTTCAGATCAAAGCGCGGCGCGGGTTCGCCTAAGGGCGGCCCCATCCGCACCCGTCCGGGGCGCACCACCAGCACATTGGTGCCCAGCCGTTCGACCGAAGCCTGCACCTGCGCCGACGATCCTTCGCCTACCGTCACCATGGCAATCACCGCCGCGACGCCGATCACCACGCCCAGGACGGTCAGAAAGGACCGCAGCTTGTTGCGAATGATCGCGACAAAAGCCAGACGCAGCGCATCCCACAGCATGTCAGACCCTCTCCCCAACCGCCGTGTCGCGCGTCAGACGGCCATCGGTGAACACCATCAGCCGCTTGGCATGGCGCGCGATGTCGTCCTCATGGGTGACCATCACAATGGTGATGCCCTCCTGGCGGTTCAGCGCCTGCAACAACTGCATGATCTCTTGGCCGCGGGCGGAATCAAGATTGCCCGTCGGCTCATCGGCCAGAATGACCGTAGGCTGCCCCGCAAGCGCCCGCGCAATCGCCACGCGCTGCTGCTGGCCGCCCGAAAGCTGCGATGGGTCATGCCCCTCGCGCCCCTCAAGCCCGACCTTGCGCAGGGCCTCGCGCGCCCGCGCGCGCCGCTCGGGACCGGGCATGCCTTTGTAGATCAACGGCAATTCGACGTTTTCCAAGGCCGATTGCCGTGGCAGAAGGTTGAAACCCTGAAAGACAAAACCCAAAGCATGGCGGCGCAACAGCGCGCGGGCATCCTGGCCCAGGCCCTGCACCGCGATGCCCTTGAACAGATATTCCCCAAACGTGGGCCGATCGAGACAGCCGATGATGTTCATCGCGGTGGATTTGCCCGAACCGGACGGCCCCATGATCGCCACGAACTCGCCCGCCGCAATCTGAAAGGACACATCGGCCAGCGCCCGCACCTCGGCCTCGCCGCTGCCGTAAACCCGCGAGACGTTGCGAAAGGCAATCAGCGGGGCCGCCATCTAATCGGCCTTCACGATCTGATCGGTGATGACGGCCTCGCCCTCGGCCAATCCCTCACCCGTCACCACCGACATCCGCCCATCACTCGCGCCAATTTGCACGGGCACTTCAACCGGCGCACCTTCGCGCAAGACCCAGATCGACCGCCCCGTGCCCACCGCCGAAGACCCCATGCGCTGCGCAGCCGACGGCAGGATAAGCCCTGCCAGCCCCGCCGCCCCGGCCTGACCGTTCGTCACCCGTGGCGGTGCCCAGCGCAACGCCGCATTGGGCACCAACAGCGCGCCGGTTTCTTCGGCCACCGTGATCGTGGCCGTCGCCGTCATGCCCGGACGCAGCCGCAGATCGGGGTTCTCCACCGCCAGAACCGCCTTGTAGGTCACCACATCATCGGTCACCTCCGAGGCATAGCGCACCTGCGTGATGGTCGCATCAAAGCTCAGCCCGTCAAAGGCATCAACGGTAAAGACCGCCGCCTGCCCCACCTCGACCTGCCCGATATCGGCCTCATCGACATTGGCCAAAAGCTCCATCCGCGCAAGATCTTCTGCCAGCACGAAAAGCACCGGATCATTCAGCCCCGGCCCCACGATCTGCCCCGCCTCGGCCTTGCGGTTCAGCACGATGCCCTGAATGGGCGAGCGGATCACCGCCTTGTCCAGATCAGCCCGCGCCAGCGCCAGATTGGCCTTGGCAAGCGTCAGATCGGCCCTCGCCATGTCCAGCGCGGCACGGGCGCGGGCGTCATTGGCCTCGACCGAGATCATCTCGCGCCGGGTGGCAACGCCGCGCGCCGCCAGTTCCCGTTGCGTGGCCAGCGTCTCGGCCACCTCGGCCGCCGTCGCCTCGGCCTGCATCAACCGCGCGCGGGCCGAAGCCTCCTGCGCCTCGGCATTGGCCACGGTCGCCGCAAGTTTCGATGTATCAAGCTGCGCCAGAACCTGACCGACTGTGACCCTATTGTTGTAATCCACCTTGACCGATTGCAGCGTGCCGGCCAGTTCCGACGACACATCGACCTGCGTTGTCGGCTGCAAGGTGCCGGTGGCCGCGACCGTCACCATCAGATCGCCACGCGTCAGCGGCGCGGTGACATAGCCCGGCCCGGCCCCCTCCTTTGGCAGCAAGCCCCAGACCAGCGCCAAAGCCGCCGCCGCCAGCGCCAGCCCGCCCGCCCAAAGCCATGGCCGCCGCCGACCGGGGGCCGCCGCCGCCAAAAGCCGCGCCAGATCGGCATCGGCGCCCATTTCAGACCCGGCCTTGCCCGCCGCCCCTGCCTTGTCCTGCCCGCCCATCGCCATGCCCAGCCCCATCCTGCCGCGATCGCCAAGGCGCAGCCCTTCGGCGTGATACGCGCAGGCCGCCCGCTTCCGTCGCCTCAAGCCTTAGGCCGCAGCGGGCAGCCCGGCAAGCGCGACAAGGTCCGGCCTGCGGACCTGCGCCTAACTGCCGCGATAGGTGGAATAGGCAAAGGGGCTGATCAACAGCGGCACATGGTAATGCTGCCCTGCATCCGGCACGCCAAAGCGGATCGGGATTTCATCCAGAAATAGGGTGTCCCCGGTCGCCTGCCCCGTGGCGCGCAGATAGTCGCCGGCAAAGAACACCAGTTCATAAGTGCCCACCGTCAGCGCCTCGCCCAGAAGCATCGGCGCATCGGTGCGGCCATCGTGATTGGTCACGACCTCCTTGATCTTGCGCCGGCCCTCAGCGCTGACCGCGTAAAGCCCAATCCGAACCCCCGCCGCAGGCTTGCCCCGCGCGGTGTCCAGAACATGGGTCGAAAGCCGTCCACCTGTCATTGCCGTCTCCGTTGCTGTCGCCAGACCCTAGCGCAAAGCGCCGCCCTTGGGTGACCCACGCGCCCGCCATAGGTCTTTCAGGGATTATTTGATAAACGCTTTCGTGATTCACGAATAGTCTTTCGCCGTCTGCAGGGAGTTCCCGATGAACCGCTACCCGCGCGATTTCCGTGGTCATGGACCAAATCCGCCGGATGCCGCTTGGCCGGGCGGAGCCAAGATCGCCGTGTCCATCGTGCTGAACTACGAAGAGGGCGGCGAGAACAACCTTCTGCACGGCGACGCCCAGTCCGAGGCGTTCCTCTCCGACATCGCCGGCGCCGCGCCTTGGCCGGGCCAGCGACACTGGAACATGGAATCAATCTACGACTACGGCGCGCGCGCAGGCTTCTGGCGCCTGCACCGGCTGTTTGTGGAACAGGATATACCCGTCACCGTCTACGGCGTGACCACCGCCTTGGCCCGCAACCCCGAACAGCTGGCCGCGATGAAGTCCGCCGGTTGGGAGATTGCCAGCCACGGGCTGAAATGGGTCGATCACCGCGACATGGACCCCGCCGAAGAGGCGCGCCAGATCGCGGAAAGCTTCCGCCTGCACGAAGAGGTGGTCGGCTGCCCGCCCGTAGGCTGGTATACCGGACGTTGCAGCATAAACACGGTGCGCCTGACGGCCGAAACCCGGCGTCTGGCCTGGATTTCCGACACCTATGACGACGATCTGCCCTATTGGCTGGAACTGGGCGACCATGACCAGTTGGTGATCCCCTACACGCTTGAGGCAAACGACATGCGCTTTGCCACGGCCCCGGGCTACATCACGGGCGAGCAGTTCTTCCAATACCTGAAAGACAGCTTCGACACGCTTTATGCCGAAGGCTGCGACGGCCGCGCCAAGATGTTTTCCATCGGCCTGCACAACCGCCTGATCGGCCGGCCGGGCAAGTTTGCAGGCCTGAAAAAGTTCCTCGACTATGCCCAGTCGCACGACGGAGTCTGGTTCCCCCGCCGCATCGATATTGCCCAGCACTGGGCAAAAACCCATCCGCCGAAGCGCATCGAGCGGCCCTCGCAGATGACGCGCGACCGCTTTGTCGCCCGTTTCGGCTCCATTTTCGAACATTCCCCCTGGATCGCCGACCGCGCCTTTGATCTGGAACTTGGCCCGGCCCATGACAGCGCGGCGGGCCTGCACAACGCGCTGGCCCGCATGTTCCGTTCGGCCAGTCGTGACGAACGCCTTGGCGTGCTACGCGCCCACCCCGACCTTGCGGGCAAGCTCGCGGCCGCCAAACGGCTGACCCCGGAAAGCACGCAAGAACAGGCCAGCGCCGTCCTCGATGCCCTGACCGACGCCGAACGCGAAACCTTCCAGCGGCTGAACGCGGATTACTTCGCCAAGCACGGCTTTCCCTTCATCATCACCGTGCGCGACAACACCAAGGCCTCGATCCTTGCCGCCTTCCAGACCCGCATCGGCAATGACACCGAGACGGAATTCGCCACCGCCTGCGCCCAGGTCGAACGCATCGCGGAATTGCGCCTGAAGGACCAATTGCCATGAGCCAATACTACGCCCCCAAAGGCGGCCTGCCGCCGCAAACCGCCCTGATGACCGGGCGCGCGGCGTTCACCACCGCCTATGCCGTCATCCCGCGGG
The DNA here is from genome assembly GCA_016869835.1 of Alphaproteobacteria bacterium. Taxonomy (GTDB): domain Bacteria; phylum Pseudomonadota; class Alphaproteobacteria; order Rhodobacterales; family Rhodobacteraceae; genus Tabrizicola_A. The sequence continues at coordinate 21,226 of VGDH01000024.1, read as the reverse complement.
GCTGCTTTTCCGACATCGTGGTCAGCCACCTTCCGGGCTGGACCGGCACGCGGCTTTGGCTCATCGCGCGGCCCATGTCAGGCTTTGCCGAAACCTTCAGCCAATATGTGATGGAGGTGCAGCCCGGCCATGGCTCTGACACCCCCGATCCCGACACGGGCGTCGAGCATTGGCTTTTCTTCACCGAAGGGCTGGCCACGCTCACCATCGACGGCACCGGGTACGATCTGGACGCAGGCGGCTATGCCTATATCCCGGCCGGACCCCGCTGGACGCTTCTCGCCGAAGGCAGCGCCCCCGCCCGCTTCCACTGGCTGCGCAAGCTGTACGAACCCGCGCTGGGGATTGCAAAACCCGCCCCCATCATCACGAACGAACGCGACATGCCGATCCGCTGGATGCCCGATACTGCCGAACGCTGGGGCACCACCCGCTTTGTCGAACCTGATGACCTACGCCATGACGCGCATGTCAACATCGTCACCTTTGAACCCGGCGGCCTGATCCCGTTTGAAGAAACCCATGTCATGGAACACGGGCTTTACGTGCTGGAAGGCAAGGCGGTCTACAAACTCAATCAGGACTGGGTCGAGGTTGAGGCGGGTGACTTCATGTGGCTGCGCGCCTATTGCCCGCAGGCCTGTTACGCCGCAGGCCCCGGCCGCTTCCGGTATCTTCTGTACAAGGACGTCAACCGCCACGCCACGCTGCGCGGCCCCGGCGCCTTTCGCCCCACCCTTTGAAGCCCACCTGCCTTCAATGTGGTGAATATATCCCACGGGGAGCGCGAGGGGTGTGAAACCCCTCGCTCCCGCAGCCGACAAAGGGCGCTGGATGACACCGATCAAGACCGAACCGCTGACCGCCGCCGCCTTCGCCCCTTTTGGCGATGTGCTCGAGGCTGCGGGCGATTTCCGGCTCATCAACGAAAGCATGTGCCAGCGCCACCACGACCGGGCAAAGCTTGACTTCGGGCCCGAGGGCCGGGCGGGGATCTCGATCTTCAACGCCCAGCCTCGCGCCCTGCCCTATGACTTCACCCTGGTCGAACGCCACCCCGACGGAAGCCAGGCCTTCGTGCCGATGTCCGAACATCCGTTTCTGGTCATCGTGGCCCCGGACAGGGGCGGCACGCCCGGCACCCCTCGCGCCTTCCTGACCAATGGCGCACAGGCCATCAATTTTCACATCGGCACCTGGCACGGCGTCCTGACACCGCTCCATGCACCGGGCCTTTTCGCCGTGATCGACCGCATCGGCAGAACGGCCAATCTGGAAGAATACCGCTACGGCCATCCCTGGCGGATCATCGGGCCCTGAAGGCCCGTCCTAACAGGATCGCGCCCAAGGGGCGGCGCGAAGACGGCGCGAAGAAAACAGCCCCCAGGGAAAGAACGAATGACAGACAAGATCCATCCGGTGGACGAGATGCTCGCGCCACCCAAGCTTTTCACCCTTGGCCTGCAACATGTTCTGGTGATGTATGCCGGGGCTGTGGCCGTGCCGCTGATCGTCGGGCGCGCGCTGAAACTGCCACCCGAGGACGTAGCCTTCCTGATCTCGGCAGACCTGTTCGTCTGCGGCATCGTCACGCTGATCCAGTCCCTGGGCGCGACCCAGTGATTCGGCATCCGCCTGCCCGTCATGATGGGCGTGACCTTTGCGGCCGTCGGCCCCATGGTGGCCATGGCCAATGCCCAGCTTGGCGCAGGGGCTTCAAGCAATGACGCCGCCCGTGCCATCTTTGGCGCCATCATGGCCGCCGGGGTGATCTCGCTGATCATCGCGCCCTTCGTGTCGAAGATGCTGCGCTTTTTCCCGCCGGTGGTGACCGGCACGATCATTCTGGTAATCGGCATCAGCCTGATGCGCATCGGCATCAACTGGATCTTCGGCAACCCCGTTGGCCCGACCGCACCGCAAATCATCGATCCCGCCCATGCCGACTGGCTGAAAGCGGTGACCGAGGGCGCGGCCGCCGGCACCATCTCGGGCCTGCCCGAAGTGCCGCAGGGTCTGGCGCTGGCCGCCAAGATGAACAACCCACTTTACGCCTCGTCGACCAATATCATCGTCTCGGCCATCGTGCTGATCTCGATCCTGTTGATCGCCAAGTTCGGCAAAGGCTTTGTTGCCAATATCGCCGTGCTTTTGGGCATCGTGATCGGCGCGGTGATCGCGGTGGCCATGGGCACCATGAACTTTGCCAAAGTGGGCGAAGCAAGCTGGTTCGGTCTGATCACGCCCTTCCATTTTGGGGCTCCGACCTTTGACTTCTGGATGATCCTGACCATGACGCTGGTGATGATCGTCGTGATGATCGAATCGACCGGCATGTTCCTTGCGCTCGGCGACATGACCGGCAAAAAGGTGGATCAGCCCGCCCTGTCGGCAGGTCTGCGCACCGATGGTCTGGGCACGCTGATCGGCGGGATTTTCAACACCTTCCCCTATACCTCGTTCAGCCAGAACGTGGGCCTCGTGGGTGTGACAGGGATCAAGTCGCGCTTTGTCTGCGTTGCAGGCGGGATCATCCTGTTGGTGCTTGGCCTGATGCCCAAGATGGGCGCCTTGGTGGAATCGGTGCCGACCATGGTTCTGGGCGGCGCGGGTCTTGTGATGTTCGGCATGGTTGCGGCCACCGGTATCCGGATTCTGGCGGGTGTGGATTTCGCGAAGAACCGTCACAACCTCTTTATCGTGGCTGTGGCCATCGGGTTCGGCCTGATCCCGCTGATCGCGCCGAACTTCAAGATGTGGATGCCTCATGCGATCCACCCGTTGATCGAAAGCGGCATCCTCTTGGCCTCGATCGTGGCGGTGGTGCTGAACGCCTTCTTCAACGGGGCCAAAGGCTCGGTCGAAGAGGCCAAGGCGGCGGCTTCGGCGGCCGATCACTGAACCGCCCCTCTTCGTGGCCTTCGGCCCTCATCGTAACGACGAGAAGCCGAAGGCGCACGAGGAGATCAGGCGTCAGGCCGTCACAGCCCCATGCTTTCCAGGCGCAGCCCCCGGTTCAGGCCGGGGGCTGTTTCATGTTCCACCCCCCGCAGGTGGCGATCCAGAAACACCACCGCATGATGCTGGGCAATGGCGTTCATCAAGACCGTGTCCCAAACCGGATCGGCGTAGTGTTCGGCGGGCAGAAACTCCAGATGTGGTGACGGCTCGAACGCCTCCGCCGGGGCGGGATAGGGGGCGGCGGCATTGTGGCCCGCCCCCTCGAACGTCAGAAGCTGGCGCGTAACGCCTTGCGTCTCTTCAAAAATCAACCGCATGCCGCCCGCATAGTCCGAGATCTCATCCGCGCTGCCCGCCATGAGAAGCATCGGCACCCGCAGCCCGGCCAGCCCCGCCGCATCCCAAATTCCGCGATGGCGGCCCCAAGGGCCGATGGGGATGATCGCGCGCAGATCGGGATCCACCACCGGCGCGCGGTGGATCTCCCACAAACCATGTGGCGGCGCGCCCTCCATCCCCAAGGCCGCCTCTGCCACCCCGGCCCCGCCCGAGACCAGTGCCCCATAGCCGCCCATCGAATAGCCGATGATTGCAAAGCGCGTCGTATCAGCCCGATCCACAAGAGAAGCTTTCACAAAAGCGGTGTCCAAGGGGCGATTGACCAGCGTCGAGGCCAGCGGCCCCTTGTCGGCATAGGTGCTGTCGCAGTGGTCAAGGCTGGCCACCACATAGCCGCGCGAAGCCAGCGTCTCGCCCAGATGCGACATCAGCATCCGGTTGCCGGGATAGCCATGCGACAGGATCACCAGGGGAAAGCGACCCTCGGCCTGTGTCGCATCGCGGCACGCCCGGCCCTGCAAGGCAATGCGACGATGCCCATCGCGCAAAAGCGTCTCATAGCGCGTGCCCGGTGGCGTTCCGGGCGCGGCGGGATACCAAAGCTCAACCGTCACGGGCCGGTCAGCGCGGCAGATCGCCTTGACCGAGCCCAGCACGTCAACTTGTCCGGGAATGGTCAGCTGCAGGGTCTGGACGCCGATCGGCAAGGTGCCATATCCGGCAAGGGCTGGGGCTTCGGGGTGGGTCTGATCAATGCGGTTCATATCCGCGACCCTGCCGCAAAGCCCCGGCCCCCACAAACGAAAAAAGGCGGCCCAACGGGCCGCCTTTTCGATCCGAAGATCAGGCGCGGCTTATGCCAGCGCCAGATTGACCGCCGATTCCCGGCCGTCACGGCCAGCTTCGATGTCGAAGGTCACAGCCTGACCGTCATTCAGCTGACGGATGCCAGCGCGCTCGACCGCCGAGATGTGCACGAACACATCCTTGCCGCCGGTGGCGGGGGCGATGAAGCCGAAACCCTTGGTGGTGTTGAACCATTTCACGGTGCCATTGGCCATCGTGGATACTCCTGTCTGTTTTGCCACCCGCAACATGCGGTGGCCCGGCTTAGTCAGCACAAGATCGAGTGTCTGGCGCCGCAAAAAAGAGACAGCAGGTCGAAATCGCAGATATAGCCCACCCCCCATGCGCCCTTTTCTCCCGAAAAGCAAGCCTTTCCGGCGGGCGGGGCGCTTTGCCACCGAGCCGGCGAATCCGCCAGCTTTGTAACCGCCCGCCCATTGGCCCGGCGCTAAAGCTTCAGATCATAGGTCGCCCAGCGCGTCTTTTCGGCCAGCCGGTCATAAAGCGCGCGGGCGCGGTAATTGTCCTCGGCGGTGATCCAGCGGATGACGGTCCAACCCTTGGCGCGACCCTCCTCGGCAATAGCGCCAATCAGCGCCTCGGCCGCCCCGCCACCGCGCGCGGCCGGATCGACAAAGAGATCATCCAGAAATCCGCCGGTCGAGGCCGAAAGCGGCCGCGCAAAGGGGCGGTAATGGGCCAGCCCGACAAGCCGGCCGCCCTCTTCGGCGACAAGGGCGCTTGTCTGATACGCGGGGTCATGGATCCAGCCCCAGACGGTAGCGCGCATCACGGTGGTCTGTGCCACCCGGTAGAAGGCCGCATAGCCGGTTTAAAGTGCTTCCCACGCGGGGCGGTCACCTTTGGTCGGGGGGCGGATCAGCATGAAATGGCTTCCTTTTCTTGCACAGGCGGCCCGCCCAGCTTGCCCTTGTGCCTGCCCCCTGACCAGTGCCAGTCTGGCGCACAAGATAGGGCCATGGGGGGGCGTGATGCGGCTTTTGTCCTTCAATATCCAATACGGCTTTGGCGCCGATGGGGTCTATGACCTTACCCGCGCGGCAGAGGTGATTGCGGGGGCAGATATCGCCTGCCTGCAAGAGGTGGACCGCCACTGGCAGCGCAGCGGGTTTGACGACCAGCCCGCCCGGCTGGCCGAGATTCTGGGCGACCGGTATACCGTCTTTGCCCCCGGGTTCGACATGGATGCCTCTACAGTCAAGGACGGCCGCGTGGTCAACCGCCGCCGCCAGTTCGGGCCGATGATTGTCGCGCACTGGCCCATCCTGTGGAGCCGGGTGCATCTTTTGCCCCTTTGGCCAATGCTCGACCCGATCAACACCCAGACCTGCGCGCTGGAGGCTTGCATTGCCGCGCCCCGTGGCCCGGTGCGGGTGGTCTCGGTGCATCTGGCGCATGTCGGCGTGGGCGAGCGGCTGGCGCAGATTGCCGCCTTGAAGGCGGCGCTGGTGCCAGTGGGGCCATGGTCGGGGACCGATGACGAACCGGCGCGCATGTGGACCGAAGGTCAGGCCGAGCCGCCCTGCCCGGAGGAGATGATCTGGATGGGCGATTTCAACTGCGAGCCGGGATGCAAGGAATATCAAGAGATTGTCGGCGAGACGCCTTATCATCCGGGCGCACGCTATCGCGGGGCAATGGTCGATGTGGCGGCGGGGCTTCGGCTTTACACCCATGAAAAGATGATCGCCGGGGTGCGGCGGTTGCGGCAGTTGGACCATATCCTGATCGACGCCCGCCTGTCGCCAAGACTGGCCCGGGTCTGGGTGGACACCGGCTGTCCGGCCTCGGACCATTTCCCGCTTTGGGCTGAGATTGATCGTTAGTCACATGGGGTTGACTTGCATCACGGGCCTGGGGCTGATGACGCCATGAGCGAGACCGGCGATCTTCTGTCCACCCTGCCCCCGGATCTTTCGGAGGTCGAGGTGGGTGCCTTGTTGGCGCAGCATTACGGGCTGCGTGGCGTGCTGAAGCGCCTAACATCCGAGCGCGATCTGAACCTGCGGCTGGAGGATGACCAGCGGCGCTATGTGGTGAAGTTTGCCAACTGCGCCGAACCGCGCGGGGTGACCGATTTCCAGACCGCAGCGCTCGTGCATCTTGAGGGCAAGGGGCTGCCGGTGCCGCAGGTGGTGCGGACGGGGTCGGGCGCGACCGAGGTGGAAACGCCTGCGGGTCTGATGCGGGTCTTGACCTATCTTGAGGGCATGCCCTTGCACTTGGCGCCGAAAACGGCGGCGCAGCGGGCGGGCATGGGCGAAATGGCGGCGCGGATTTCCCATGGATTGCAGTGGCTTGACCATCCTGGCGCCGATCACGTGCTGCAATGGGACATCCGGCAGGCCAGCAGCCTGCGCCCACATTTGCCCCATGTGCCGGACGATCTGCGCGCGCTGTGCACCGCCACGCTTGACCATTTTGACGCCGAGGTGTTTCCCCGGCTGGCCGCCTGCCGCTGGCAGGTGGTGCATAACGATCTGAACCCGCATAACGTGCTGGTCGATGAGGCCGATCCGGACCGGATTTCCGGTGTTCTGGACTTTGGCGACATGGTGCGCACAGCCCTTGTCTGCGATCTGGGGGTGGCGGCATCCTATCAGGTGGACCCGGACAAGCCTTTGGAAAGCCTTGTGGAATTCACCGCCAACTATCACCGGATCCTGCCCTTGACAGAGCAGGAGTTGCGCTTGGTCGCTGATCTGACCATGGCGCGGATGCTGACGACGATTTCGATCACCTCGTGGCGGGCGGCGAAGTATCCGAACAATGCGCCCTATATCCTGCGCAATTTTCCCCTCGCCCGCGCGGGGCTTCTGGCGCTGTCTGCCCTGCACCGCGATGCCGTTTCCAAGGCGCTGCTGCGCGCCTGTCCGATGGAGTAAGCCATGACCGACGCCGCCCATATGCCCGGCACGATGCCCAATGCGTATCAGCCCGGAAAAGGCAATCTTTCCAAGGCAGATCAAGACCTTGTGGCGCGGCGGCAAAGGGCCTTGGGCCCGGCCTACCGGCTGTTTTACGAGACCCCCGTGCATCTGGTGCGCGGTGAGGGTGTCTGGCTTTATGACAAGGGCGGCCGGGCCTATCTGGACACCTATAACAACGTCGCCTCGGTCGGGCATTGCCACCCGCATGTGGTGGCGGCGATGGCGCGGCAGGCGGGGGTTCTGGCCAGCCATACGCGCTATTTGCACGAGGGGGTTCTGGCCTATGCCGAGCGGCTTTTGGGCCATTTTCCGGCTGAGTTGAGCCATGTGATGTTCACCTGCACCGGGTCGGAGGCCAATGATCTGGCGTTCCGGATTGCCCGCGCCCATACCGGCGGGACGGGGTTCATCGTGACGGAAAATGCTTACCACGGCGTGACTTACGCGATCGCGGGGATGTCGCCCAGCCTTGGGTCTGGGGTGGATCTGGGCGAGCATGTGCGGGTGGTTCCGGCGCCGAGAACCGGGGGCGAGACGGGGGCGGAATTTGCCGCCGGGGTGCTGACGGCGATCCGGGATATGCAGCGCCATGGCATCAAACCGGCGGCGTTGATTGTGGATACCGTGTTTTCGTCGGACGGGGTGTTTGCCGATCCGGCGGGGTTCTTAGCACCTGCAGTGGCGGCGATCCGGGCGGCGGGGGGGCTGTTCATTGCCGATGAGGTGCAGCCCGGATTTGGCCGCACGGGGGCGGCGATGTGGGGCTTTCAGCGCCATAACGTGCTGCCCGATATGGTGTCCTTGGGCAAGCCGATGGGCAATGGATACCCGGTGGCGGGGCTGGTGATGCAGCCGCGCGTGATCGAAGTCTTTGGTGCAAAAGCGCGGTATTTCAACACCTTCGGCGGCAATGCGGTGGCCGCGGCGACGGCCATGGCGGTGCTGGAGGTGATCGAGGGCGAGGGGTTGCAGGCCAATTGCGCCAAGGTGGGGGCGGCTTTTGCCGAGGGCTTGCGGGGGTTGGCCAAGGGCCATGCCGCCTTGGGCGAGCTTCGCGCCGTGGGGCTGTTTCTGGGCCAGGACATCGTGGATGGCGAGGCGCGGCCGGATGCGGCGCGGGCGGGGTGGATCGTCAATCGGCTACGCGAGGAAGGTGTGCTGATTTCAGCCACCGGGCCCAAGGGGCATGTCTTGAAGATCCGCCCGCCGATGGTGTTCAGCGTCGAGAATGTGGCGTTTTTCCTAGACCGGCTGGAGCGGGTGCTGAAAGCTGGTTAAGGCGCTGATTTTCGGAGAAAATCCCCGTATGGCGGGCGTCGGGTTCGCGTCGGGTTCGCGTCGGGTTTGCGTCTGGCATCTGTCCCGACAGCGGGTGGGCGGGAGGATGGTTAATTCAGGCGGCGAGTCGGGCTGAAGCCCGACCTACTTTAGCCTTCGACTGCGCCTTGGCCTGCGGACCTAAACCACAGGATGATCGCTTCGCGCTCTTCTGGCTCCATATAGCTGAGGTTCGCGGGCGGCATGGCGTGGCTGAGGCCGGCTTGCAGGTAGATCCGCTTGGCCTCGGCCGCGATTTGGGAGGGGGTTTCAAGGACCACGCCCTTGGGGGCGTAATGCAGACCGTCCCAGACCGGTTCGGCCGCGTGGCACATGGAACAGCGGCCTTGGACGATCGAGACCACATCATCAAAGCCGGTGGCGGCGGCATAGCGCAGCGCGCCGGGGGCCATGGCAGAGTCGGCGGCGCGGGTTTGCACCGGCGCGGTGGAGAGCCATGCGATCAGGAGGAAGAAGATCGCGGTCGCGGCCCAAGTCCAATGCGGATTGCCTTTGCGGGCGTGCTGGATGTTGAACCAGTGGCGGATGGTGACGCCCATCAGGAACACGAGGGAGGCGATGATCCAGTTATACTCGGTCGCAAAGACCAGCGGGTAATGGTTCGACAGCATCAAGAAGATCACCGGCAGCGTCAGGTAGTTGTTGTGCGTCGAGCGCTGCTTGGCGATTTTGCCATATTTCGGATCGGGCTTGCGGCCTGACTTGAGGTCGGCCACCACCACGCGCTGATTTGGCATGATGATGAAGAACACATTGCCCGACATGATGGAGGCGGTGAAGGCGCCAAGGTGGAGAAGGGCCGCGCGGCCTGAGAAAACTTGGGTGTAGAACCAGGCCATGGCAACCAGAAGCGCAAAGAGGGCGACCATGACCAGCGTCTGGTTGGCGTTCACAAAAACCTTGCAGATGGTGTTGTAGGCCACCCAGCCAAAGGCGAGCGAGGCTATTGAGACGGCAATCGCCTGCCAGGGGGCAAGGTCGGCGACCGCCGGGTCGATGAGATACATCTCATGGCCCATGTAATAGACCAAAACCAGCATGGCAAAGCCGGAAAGCCATGTGGCGTAGCTTTCCCATTTGAACCAGACCAGATGGTCGGGCATCTGTGCCGGGGCGACGAGGTATTTCTGGATGTGGTAGAAGCCGCCGCCATGGACCTGCCATTCCTCACCATCCGCGCCCGAGGCCAGATTGCGGTCGCGGTGCAGGCCAAGGTCAAGGGCGATGAAATAGAAGGACGAGCCGATCCAGGCGATGGCGGTGATGACGTGCAGCCAGCGCACGGCGATTTCCACCCAGTCCCACAAGACCACCCAATCATACATGCCAAGCTCCCTCTTTTCGCTTTGCGCAAAGGCTATACCGGGGCGCACCTTTCTGTTAATCCGGCAAATGACGGATCACTTTCAAATGTGGCCAGATAATCGGGAGGGGGTCCGGATTGTCTTATGTGAACAATATCCGCATGTTCGTGCGGGTTTTCGAATTGGGCAGCATGTCGGCGGCGGCGCGCGATCAGCGCACCTCGCCCGCGGTCGCCTCGGCCCGGATTTCGGAGTTGGAAAAGCATCTGGGGGTGCGGCTGTTTTCGCGGACCACGCGCAGTTTGCAGCCCACCGAAAACGGCCGGATCTTCTATGAGGGCGCGCGCAAGGTGCTGGAGGCGATCGACGATGCCGAAGCGGCGGTGATGGATGTCACGCAAAACCCGCGCGGGACGATCTTTGTCGCGGCCCCGTTGGGGGTGGGGCGGCGGTTCATTGCGCCGCATGTGCCGGCGTTCAAGGATCTGTATCCGCAGATTGATGTCAGGTTGCGCTTGTCGGACCGGGTTATTGATGTGACGGCCGAGGGGCTGGATGTGGCCTTTCATCTGGGGGTGTTGGAGGATTCCACGCTGAAGGTGCGGCTGATTGCCGATTGCCCAAGGGTGCTGTGCGCCGCGCCCGCCTATATCGCGCGGCGGGGGATGCCGGCGGATGGGGCGGCGCTGGTGTTGGACAAGCACGACTGTCTGAACCTGCGCTTTCCGGGCGCGAAGGAGTTTCAGTGGACGCTGCAAACGGCGGAGGGGCCAAGGCGGTTTGAGATTGGCGGGCCGTTTGAATCTGATGATGGCGATGTGCTGACGGGATGGGCCTTGGACGGGCGCGGCATTGTGATGAAGCCGATCTTTGAGGTGGCCCAGCATCTTCGGTCGGGCGCTTTGATGCCGGTGGCCGTGGCCACCCCGCCGGTGCCGACGCAGCTGTCAAGCCTGTCGCAGCATCGGCGGTTGAAGGACCCCAAGGTGAAGCTGTTTACCGATTTCATGTCCGGGCATATTCGGGACGCCATTCGGCGGGCGGGGGAGGATGTGGCGGGGTGAGTGGGGGCGACCAAGCGGGCAATCCGCCTCACGTCCCCCTAGGCTTCGCTCTCAACGTCGGTTCCGCCTCGGTCGGGTCTTCGGGCCAGGGGTGGCGGGGGTATTGGCCGCGCATGTCTTTGCGGACGTCCGTGTAGGAGGTCCGCCAGAAGTTGGGGATGTCCATCGTCACCTGGATGGGTTTCTGGCCCGGTGACAGGAGGGTGACGCGCAGGGGTTTTCGCGCCTGCCCCACCGTCGGGTGGGTGGTGACGCCGAACATTTCTTGCAGGCGGATTTCGATGGCGGGGTGGTCGTCGTCATAGTCGATGGGCACGCGGCGGCCCAGGGGCGTGGTGAAATGGGCGGGCACCAGACGGTCAAGCTCGGCCTGTTGGTCCCAGTTGAGGCGGGAGAGGAGCGCGTCGTGAAGGTCGAGGGTTCGCAGGTCGGCCTCGGTGCGCGCCTTGGTCAGGTAGGGCAGCAGCCAGTCCTCGGCACTGGAGAGCAGCGCCTCATCGGTACAGTCGGGCCATGTGTCGCCCCCGGCCCGCGCCAATTCGATCCGGGCGCGCAGGCGGCGGGCGGCGGAGGTGAAGGTCAGGCCGATCTGGCGCAGACCGTCAAGGGCTGCGCGGGCCATGGCGTCAGGCGGGGCGTCGGGCCAGGGCTGGTCAGTCAGCGTGATCGCACCAAAACGTTCCTGCTTGCGGGCAAGGATGCGGCCGTCGCGCTTGGACCATTCGCAGGTGTTTTGCCATTGGATATCAGGCGCATAGAGGGCGCGGATTTCGGGTTCGGTGATCGCGATGGCCTGGCGGATGGCGGCCTCACGAGTGTCGCCGTCAAGGTCAGTGGCGACGATAAGACGGGCACTGGCAAGGGGCGTGCCCGGCTCCATCGCCGCGCCTTTGCCGCCAGACAAGAGCCAGCGCGGGGCGTCGCCCTTGCGTTTGAGGCCGATGCGGTCGGGGTAGGCAAGGGCGGCCATTTGGGCGGGGGTGTAGGATTGCTCCTCGGGCACGGCGGCTTTTTCAAGCCGCCGCTTCTCGTCGCGGATCCGCTCCAAGGTCGGGCGCGAGATTTGCCACGGGGTTTCGGTTTCGAACTTGCGGGGGTCGGCGAGGGCGCGCAGGCGCAAGGTCAGATCGGGGGGCGCGCCCTTCAAGGGGTCGCGGTCGGCCATGAGGGCGGCAAGGGGCGCGGCTTTGGGCCCGGCGAGGGTGAGCATATGGCCAAGGCGGGGATGAAGCGGAAGGGCGGCAAGGGTACGGCCATGGGGGGTGATGCGGTTGTCGCGCAGGGCACCAAGGCTGGAGAGAAGCGCCCGCGCCTCGGCCAGAGTGCCGGGATGCGGCGGGGTTAGGAACGGCAGATCCTCGGCCCCCCAAAGCGCGAGTTCAAGGGCAAGGGGGGTAAGGTCGGCAGCCTCGATTTCAGCCGGGGGGAAGGGGTGCAGCCCCCCCTCCTCGCCCCGGGTCCAGAGGCGGTAGCAGATGCCCGGTGCCACGCGCCCTGCCCGGCCCCGGCGCTGTTCCGCCTCGGCCCGCGTCACCCGTTCGGTGACCAGCCGCGACATGCCGGAATTGGGGTCGAACCGCGCGCGGCGGGCGCGGCCCCCGTCAACCACCACGCGGATATCGGGAATGGTGAGCGAGGTCTCGGCAATCGAGGTGGCCAGCACCACCTTGCGCCGCCCTTCGGCCACTGGGGCCAAGGCGGCGCTTTGTGCGGAAAACTCCATGGCACCAAAGAGGGGGCGGATGTCGAAATGCGCGGGCAGGCGATGGGCAAGGGCCGCCTCAACCCGGCGGATCTCACCTTCGCCGGGCAGAAAGACCAAAAGCCCGCCCTCTGGCGTTTCCGTGGCGGCCTGAGCAACCAGCGCGGCAAGCGCGGTCTCATAGCGAATCGCGGCATCGACGGGGCGCGGCAGCCAGCAGGTTTCCACCGGGAAAGCGCGGCCTTCCGAGGTGACCATCGGCGCATCGCCCATCAAGGCCGCGACGGGGGCGGCATCGAGCGTGGCCGACATGACGAGGATGTGCAGTTCGTCCCGCACGGCGGCGCGGGTTTCCAAGGCCAAGGCAAGGCCAAGATCGGCGTTGAGGCTGCGTTCGTGGAATTCATCAAAGATCAGGCAGCCGATGCCCGGAAGTTCGGCATTGGACTGGATCATGCGGGTGAGGATGCCTTCGGTCACCACCTCGATCCGGGTGGATGCTGACACCTTGGCCTCACCCCGGATGCGGTAGCCCACGGTCTGGCCGACAGGCTCGCCCAGGGTCTCGGCCATCCGCTCGGCGGCGGCGCGGGCGGCCAGACGGCGCGGCTCCAGCATGACAATCCGGCCGGTGATCTGCGGCAGAAGTGCGAGGGGCACACGGGTGGTTTTCCCCGCGCCGGGCGGGGCCTGCAGCACGGCCATGCCGCGCGCAGCCATGGCGGCGGTGAGGGCGGGCAGCGCGTCGTCGATGGGCAGGCTCTGGCTCATGCGCGCCTTATCGGCCATTGGCGCGCGCTTGTCACCGGTTGGGCGCCTCCGGCGGGGGTATTTTGGCCAAGATGAAAAGTCTGGGTTCATCTTGGCGGAAATACCCTGCGGGGGGCGCGGGGGGCGCAAAGCCCCCTGCTCCGCGGTGGACCACTGGCGTTGCGGGCGGGCTTGGGGCAAAAGGGGGCAAAGGGCGGAGGGGCGATGATTTCGGCGGAACTCATTCGGGCGGGTGACAGGCGGGCCTTGGCGCGGGCGATCACGCTGGTGGAAAGCGCGCGGGCCGATCATCGGGCGGAAGCCTTGGCGTTGTTGTCATCCTTGGGCCGCGACCGGCAGGCCTTGCGCATCGGGCTTTCGGGCACGCCGGGGGTGGGGAAATCGACCTTCATCGAAGCCTTTGGCAAGATGTTGACAGGCGCGGGCAAGCGGGTGGCGGTCTTGGCGGTGGACCCGTCTTCGGCGCGGTCGGGCGGGTCGATCCTGGGGGACAAGACGCGGATGGAAGAGCTGTCGCGCGATCCATTGGCCTTTATCCGCCCCTCGCCCAGTCAGGCGCAGATGGGTGGCGTTGCCCGGCGCACGCGCGAGGCGGTGGCCTTGTGCGAGGCGGCGGGGTTTGACGTAGTGTTGATCGAGACCGTGGGGGTTGGCCAGTCGGAGACCATGGTGGCCGAGATGTGCGATCTCTTCCTGCTTTTGTTGGCCCCGGCGGGAGGCGATGAGTTGCAGGGCGTCAAGCGCGGGATCATGGAGATGGCCGATCTGATCCTGGTGAACAAGGCGGATGGCGATCTGAAACCGGCGGCCACGCGGACCTGCGGCGATTATGCGGGGGCCTTGCGGCTGTTGCGCCGTCGCCCGCAGGACCCGGAAGGGTTTCCCAAGGCGATGATGGTGTCGGCGGTCGAGCATAGCGGCATGGCCGAGGCCTGGGCCGAGATGCAGGCTTTGGCCGCGTGGCGGCGCGGAGCCGGGCATTGGGAGGGCCGCCGCGCGGCGCAGGCCCGGCATTGGTTTGAGGAAGAGGTGCGGCAGGCGCTTTTGGCGGCGCTGTTGCGCGAGCCTGCGCGCGGGATCATGGCGCGGTTGGGCGCACAGGTGGCGGCCGGAGAGACCACGCCAGAACTGGCCGCAGCGGAGATGCTGGGGTTGTTGGGGCGGTGATGGGGTGGCCTGAGGGCGGGCGTCAGGTTCCGAAAGCTTGGGGTCGCGCCTCTCGGCACTCTGGCCTCGAATGCGCAAGAAACGGGTTGCGGCAGGCGGCCCCCCTTGCACCATGAGCGCCTGACATCAGGAGGCTTTGCATGGACCAGATCACGTTTCTTCCGCTTTCGAGTGATCGGGTGAGCGCGCTGCGAAGTGGCGGGCGTGATGCCTATGATTGCCTGCCAGAGCGCACCGTCTCGGATGGCGCAGGCAATCCCTGCCGACATTGTCTGGACTTTATTCCCAAGGGTGCAGGGATGCTGATCCTGGCCTATCGGCCCTTTGAAACAGCGCAACCCTATGCCGAGACCGGGCCTATCTTCTTGTGTGCCGAGGCCTGCGACGCTTGGTCAGGGCTTGGCCTGCCGCCGATGTTGGACAGTCCGGATTATCTTCTGAAGGGATACACGGCGGATCAGCGCATCTGTTACGGGACGGGCAAGATCGTCGCCAAGGCAGAGATTGCGAGCTACGCCGCCCAGCTTTTGGCGCGGGAGGAGATCAGCTTTGTAGATGTGCGATCGGCGCGGAACAATTGCTATCAGGTCCGGATCGTGCGGGCGGTCTGATCTTTGGCGGCAGCACGCGAGGGCCTGAAAAGCGGGGGCCTGAAATGGGGGGCCTTTCGCGGGCGCCTGAACCGGGTGCCAGCTGACGACAAGAAGCGAGAGGTGCCCGAGGCGTTATGCCCAGCGCCCTTCGAAATCTTCGGGCACCAAAAGGTGTTCGCGCGAGAGGTCCGTGGCCTTTTGCACGCCGCAGAGTGCCATGGTGATATCCAGCTCTTTATGGATGATCTCGAGCGCCTTGGTCACGCCGGCCTGCCCCATGGCGCCAAGCCCGTAAAGATAGCTGCGCCCGATGAAGGTGCCTTTGGCGCCCATGGCGAGCGCCTTCAGCACGTCCTGGCCGGAGCGGATGCCGCTATCAAGGTGAACCTCGGTCCGGTCGCCGACCGCCCGCACGATTGAGGGCAGCATGCGGATCGAGGACAGCGCGCCGTCCAACTGTCGGCCGCCGTGGTTGGAGACGATGATCGCATCGGCCCCGGTGTCGGCGGCCATGCGGGCGTCGTCTGCATCAAGGATGCCTTTCAGGATCAGTTTGCCGCCCCATTGGTCGCGGATGCGTTCCACCTTCTTCCAATCGAGTTGCGGGTCGAACTGTTCGTTGGTCCAGGAGGTCAGGCTGCTAAGATCGCCCACGCCCTTGGCATGTCCCACGATGTTGCGGAAGGTGCGGCGGGGGGTGGCGAGCATGCCCAAAGACCACTGCGGTTTCAGCATCATGTCAATAATATTGGGCAGGGTCAGCCGGGGCGGGGTGGTCAGGCCGTTCTTCAGGTCCTTGTGGCGCTGGCCGAGGATTTGCAGATCAAGCGTCAGGACAAGGGCCGAGCAGTTTGCCTTGCGCGCCCGCTCGATCAGAGCATCGACGAAATCCTCGTCGCGCATGACGTAAAGCTGGAACCAGAAGGGGGTGGGGGAGTGTTCGACCACATCTTCGATCGAGCAGACCGACATGGTAGAGAGCGTGAAGGGCACGCCAAAGGCGGCGGCGGCGCGGGCGGCCTTGATCTCGCCATCGGGGGATTGCATCCCGCAAGAGCCGACGGGCGAGAGGGCGACCGGCATTGCCACCTTCTCGTCGATCATGGTGCTTTCGGTGGTGCGGCTGGTCAGGTCGCGGGCGACGCGCTGGCGCAGGCGGATCTTGGCGAAATCGCTGACGTTGTCGCGGAAGGTCTGTTCGGTGTAGCTGCCGGATTCCGCGTAATCGTAGAACATCTTCGGGGTTTTCTTGACGTAGATCGCCTTGAGATCGTCGATGCAGGTGATGACAGCCATGGCGAACCCCCGATTTTGGTAAGGTGATATTACCAATATGACAGGTTCACGCAAGGGTCTGGCGTGGGATTGGTCAGCCCGCCTGCCCCGCAGGCTTTGGCGGCGGGCAGGGATGTCCCCGGTAACCTTGGGGCGGTGTCAGGCCGAATGGGCGCCGGCGGCGAGGGCGGCGACAAAGGCCAGCACCTCTTTGGCCGATTTGCCCGCGCCGATTTCCTTGACGATGGCCGAGCCGACCACACAGCCATCGGCCACCGAGGCGATGGTGCGGGCGGCTTCGGGGGTGTTGATTCCAAAGCCGACGATGACGGGAAGATCGGTGGATTTCTTGATCCGCGCCACCTCGGGCCCCACATCCGCCGCTTGCGCCGCCGCCGCCCCGGTGATGCCGGTGACCGAGACGTAATAGACGAAGCCACTGGTGTTTTGCAGCACCTTGGGCAGGCGTTTCGCATCGGTTGTGGGCGTGGCCAGACGGATGAAATTCAGCCCGGCCTTCTGCGCGGGGATGCAGAGTTCATCATCTTCTTCGGGCGGCAGATCGACCACGATCAGCCCGTCGATCCCGGCCTCTTTGGCCTGCGCCAGAAAGAGGTCAACGCCGCGGGCGTAGATCGGGTTGTAATAGCCCATCAGCACGATGGGGGTGGTGGCATCAAGGGCGCGGAAATCGCGCACCATTTGCAGCGTTGCATCGACCGTCATGCCGCCTTCAAGCGCGCGCTGGCCGGCCAACTGAATGGTCGGGCCATCGGCCATGGGATCGGTGAAGGGCAGACCGAGTTCGATGATGTCGACGCCCGCAGCCGGAAGGCCGTTCATCACGGCCTGCGCCGTGGCCACATCGGGATCGCCTGCCATGATGTAGGACACGAAGGCCTTTTTGCCCTCGGCCTTCAGGCGCGCGAAAGTCTTGTCCAGTCTGGTCATGGCGGTCCCCGAAAATGTCTGGCCCCGGTTTCGCAGGGTGAGGCGGGAAAATCAATGGGGGGAGGGTTGGGCGAAAGCCATTGTCACGGGTATGTCTTGACAAGAACGGACATGCTGACGCTCATTCGATCGTGAAGCCATTTTATAAAAAAGCCCATTATGTCTCTCATAAGTTTTCGCTTGCCGTCTTTTTTGCGGCAGCTCGCTGCAATCGGCCTTCTGGTGGCAGCTTTCGTGCTGGCGGCCATGGTTGCCGCCCTGCCGTGGATGTCACCGGACAAGCCGGGCATTGGTTTTCTTCTGTGCATCATCGTGGGATTTGCACTGATCGGGCGCGCCCTGTGGCGGCCGCGACCCTGGGCCTTCTGGCTGATCGTGCTGGCGGCGGTCTTGCTGATTCCGGCGGTGGCGCTGTCGCGGTCGTTCCGGCGGATCGACATGCTGGCGATTGTGTTTCACAAGGAATTCGGCATGCAGGGGGCCACCTTGGCCGGGCTTGGCACGCCGATTTTGCAAGCGGTGTTGTGTGCGCTGGCCATGGTGTTGATCTTTCTGGGCCTGAGCAGTTTCGGGCGCTGGCGCGGGTGGCATTTTGCGGTTTCGGCGCTGGCCGTCTTGGCGGTGAACCCGGTTGTGCAATACCTTGCGGTATCGCAGCTGAATGCCACGGTGCCTTCGGATCTGGCGCGGCATCTGGCCGAACCCAAGCTGCGCCCTGCCGATCCTGGGGCCGTCCTGCCCGATGTCCTGATGATCTACATGGAAAGCAGGGATCTTCAGTTTGCCGATCCGGCCGTCTGGGGCGATGTTTATGCGCCGCTTGAGGCGTTTTCCAAGCGCGGCATGTCTTTTACCCGCGTCGGGCAGATTGCGGGCACGGGCTGGAGCCTTGCCGGTCTGGTGGCGACCAATTGCGCCGTGCCGATCCTGCCGCGCGGGCCGCTTTACCGCACGAATTTCGAGGAGATCGAGGAATTCATGCCCGAGATGACCTGTCTGGGCGACATTCTGGCCGACAGGGGCTATCGGTCGGCCTTTGTGGTGGGGGGCGATCTTCGCTTTGGCGGGATTGACACCTTCTTCCGCACTCACAGGATCGAGGACATCACGGGCCTGCGTGAGCTTGAGACGGTTTATGCGCCGGAAGAGATTGCCAAGTCGCTGATCGGCTGGGTGCAGGATGACCAGATGGTGTTTGACTTTGCCACCGGCAAGCTGGCCGAGTTGCAGGCCCAGCCGAAGCCCTATGCGCTGCTTGTCGAAACGATTGGCCCGCATGGCGACAACGGCTTTTTGTCGCGCCGCTGTACTGAGGACGGTCAGGCGACGTTCTCACGCGACTTGAGTCTTGTCTTGCGTTGCACGATCGAGGACACGCTGGCCTTTGTTGCCCATGCCGAGGCCTAACAGGCGCGGCTGCGCCCGGGCCGGCCACTTGCCGTGGTGGTGATGTCGGATCATCTGAGCGCCCATCCCCGCCCGCCTGCGGCGGCGCCCGAATACGAGGGGGCCAACACGCTGATCATGGTAGGGGCCGGGGCCAAGCCCGGGCTGGTGGTGACCAAGCCGGGGAGCATGGTGGATGTTCTGCCGACGATGCTGGATTGGTTCGATTGGGCCGAGGATCCTGTGGCCATCGGGTTGGGCCGGTCTTTGCTGGGCGCGGGCAAGACGATTGTGGAAAGCCACGGCATCGAGACGCTGGACAGCATGCTGACCACCGATGTGGAACTGGCCAACAAGGTTTGGGCGGTGGCGGCACCCTGAGCCGCTGAGCCTTCAGCCCGCGCAGACTTGCGGCGCGGGGCGCGCTTCGCTATGGCAGGGCGATCAGCGCAAGAGGGGCACGGAATGGGTTTCAAGATGGGTATCGTGGGTCTGCCGAATGTGGGCAAATCGACCCTGTTCAACGCCTTGACCCGGACGGCGGCGGCGCAGGCGGCGAATTTTCCGTTTTGCACGATTGAGCCGAATGTGGGCGAAGTGGCGGTGCCCGATGCGCGGCTGGACAAGCTTGCGGCGATTGCCGGGTCCAAGCAGATCATCCCGACGCGCATGACCTTTGTCGATATCGCGGGGCTGGTGCGGGGTGCCTCGAAGGGCGAGGGTCTGGGCAACCAGTTCCTTGCCATTATCCGCGAATGTGATGCAATTGCCCATGTGCTGCGCTGTTTTGAAGATGGCGATATCACCCATGTCGAGGGGCGGATTGATCCAGTGGCGGACGCCGAGACGATTGAGACCGAGCTGATGCTGGCCGATATGGAAAGCATTGAGCGGCGGCTGGCGGCCTTGGCGAAAAAGCTGCGCGGGGGCGATCAGGATACGCTGGATCAGGACCGGCTGTTGCGCGCGGCCCTGGCGGCGCTGAACGCGGGCAAGCCGGCGCGCACGGTTGCGGTTGCGGCGGAGGACCAGAAGCAATGGCGGATGTTGCAGTTGTTGACCGCCAAGCCCGTGCTTTACGTCTGCAATGTCGAAGAGGCCAAGGCCGCCTCGGGCAACAGCCAGTCGGACCGCGTGGCCGAGATGGCGCGGGTGCAAGGCGCGGCGACGGTGGTGATCTCGGCCCGGATCGAGGAAGAGATCAGCCAGCTGGCCGAGGATGAGGCGGCGATGTTCCTTGAGGAAATGGGGCTGGCCGAGGCGGGGCTCGACCGGCTGATCCGGGCGGGCTATGCGCTGTTGGGGTTGCAGACCTATTTCACCGTCGGCCCCAAGGAGGCCCGCGCCTGGACGATCCCGAAGGGGACGCTGGCGCCGCAGGCCGCCGGGGTCATTCACGGCGATTTTGAAAAGGGCTTCATCCGCGCCGAGACCGTGGCCTATGACGACTATATCGCCGGAAATGGCGAGGCGGGGGCCAAGGAGGCGGGGCGGTTCCGGGTGGAAGGCAAGACCTATGAGGTCAAGGACGGCGATGTCCTGCACTTCCTGTTTTCCGGCTGAGGCGGGGTTGGCGCGATTGGCGGGGTGAACCCCGCCGTACGGGGATTGGCGGGGGGGACCCAGCCCTACTGGACGGCGGGGTCGCGTTGGGCGGTCAGGAGGTTTTCGCTGACCACCGAGAGCGCCAGGGCGGCGGCGCCGTGAGCCCACAGGAGATCGCCCCAAGCGTGGATTTCGATCTTGGCGCGGGGACGGCCGCTTTGGATGGCGAGGTTGTCCATCTCGGCCAGAGTCTCGGCGGCGTAGAGGTAGTCATAGCGCATCCGCTCGCCCGAGAGGATGATGAGTTCGGGGTCAAACAGGTTGACCACATTCGACAGCCCCACCGCCAGATAGCGCCCGGCGCGGCGGAAGATCGAGCGCGCGGTGGCATTGCCGGCCTTGGCGTGGTCAAAGAGGCTTTCCAGAAGCGTGTTGATCGACAGCGTGTCGCTGGCCGGGCGGTTGAGCGCGATGGTCGCCTCGCGGGCCAGGGCATAGTCGGCGACATAGGCCTCAAGGCAGCCGCGCTGGCCGCAGCGGCAGAGCGCGCCATCAAGCTGCACCTTGGTGTGGCCCAGTTCCATCCCCAGCCGGCCAGAGCCACGGAAGATGCGGTGGTTCATCACAAAGCCCATGCCGACGCCGTGTTCGATGGTGACCACGGCGAAATCCGACAAGCCGCGCCCGGCGCCGAACCACAGTTCGGCCAGCGCCACCAGATTGGCGTCATTGTCGATGGTGACGGGCACGCCGATGCGGGCGGTGGCGGCGGCGGCCAGCGGGATGTTGCGGTCATTGAGGACCGAGGACCAGTGGACCAGCCCTTCGGCCACATCCACAAAGCCCGGCACGCCGATGCCGATGGCCGAGAGCGCGCGGGGAGTGATGCCGGCCTTTGCGGTGACGCGGGCCAGAAGGGTTTCGATGGCGATGAGAAGGTCTTCAAGCGTCATCGGACCGGGTTGGCGCGGCACCGCCCGCATCGGCGTGCCCGTCACCATCGACAATGACGCCAATCTGGTGGCGCTGGCCG
>VGDH01000023.1 GCA_016869835.1 Alphaproteobacteria bacterium | reverse complement strand
GTCGAGATCAGCCATCGTTTCGAAAGCCTTCATGCCCACGTCCGTTTCAACAATGGTGCAGTCGTTCACCCCGGCGATGAGGTTCTGGTGCATGGTGCCCCGATCCTGGCCGCCTACGGCGAGCTGATCATCGAGGACCGTCAGGCCACCATCACCCGCGCCAGCCTGCTGGAACGTCTATGGACCCGCGCCACCGGCGATTTCGGGTTCATGGAACTGTGCGAGTTTTCCTTCTCGGAAGAGGTGACGCTATGAATGCTCAAAACCCCGACATGACCGCAGACACGGCCTTGGTGCCGGAAATCGACAGCACCGCCACCACCGCGATGGCGACCGAAACCACCATGTTGAACCCGCGGTTCTACACCACCGATTTTGACGAGATGGACCGCTTGGACGTGTCGTCGATCCGGCCCGAATGGGACAGGCTGATTGCGCAGATGAAATCAGACCCCAACAAGGGCCATTTCAAGAAAAATGCCGATTGGGATCAGATCGACTGGGCCGCGATGGAGCCTAAGCTGCGGGTTGAATTCATCGACTTTCTGGTGTCGTCCTGCACTGCCGAGTTTTCGGGCTGCGTGCTTTACAAGGAAATGAAGCGGCGCGGCAACAACCCCGACATCTGCGAGCTGTTCAACTATATGGCCCGCGATGAAGCCCGCCATGCCGGGTTCATCAACGACGCATTGCGCGAAGCGGGCGTTGCGGTAAACCTTGGCTTTCTGACAAAGGCCAAGAAATACACCTATTTCCGGCCCAAGTTCATCTACTACGCCACCTATCTGTCTGAAAAGATTGGATATGCGCGCTATATCACCATCTACCGCCATTTGGAGGCGAACCCCGACCAGCGCTTCCACCCCATCTTCAAATGGTTCAAGGAGTGGTGCAATGATGAGTTCAGCCATGGCGAGGCATTTGCCTTGCTGATGCGCACCGACCCCAAGCTGACCTCCAGTTTTGTCAACAAGCTTTGGATCCGCTTCTTCCTGACTGCGGTCTATTCGACGATGTTCG
The DNA here is from genome assembly GCA_016869835.1 of Alphaproteobacteria bacterium. Taxonomy (GTDB): domain Bacteria; phylum Pseudomonadota; class Alphaproteobacteria; order Rhodobacterales; family Rhodobacteraceae; genus Tabrizicola_A. The sequence goes on along the minus strand of VGDH01000023.1, from coordinate 31,356 downwards.
TGCGCGACCATGCCCGGCCCGAGTTCCACAAGGCGCTGGGTGTGGACATCGAATGGTATGACCAAGAGGTGTTCCGCAAGACCAGCGTGATCGCCCGCCAAGTCTTCCCGATCGAGGTGGACATTGACCACCCGCGCTGGCTGCCGAACCTGCGCCGCATGCGCGATGCCTTTGGCGAGATGGACGCGGCCAAGCGCCGCGGCGGCGTTGCGGGTTGGCTGGGCAAGGTCACGGGCGGTGCCAAGGCGCTGACGGCGTTTGTCGCGCTTTACACCATTCCAGTCATCAAGCGCGAGCCGCCGAAGAACGTCCGGCTGGAGCCGATCTATTGATCGTCATCCTGCATAAGCCCTGTGGTCTGGGGCGGCATCGCCCCGGCCAACCCCGCGCCGCGCGGAGGCTGCGGCCATGACCGAAAGCCCCTGGATCGCCGCCCTGCTGACCTTGTTTGTCTGGTGGTTCTCCACCGGTGTTATCTTGTGGCGCGTACGGGTCGCCGACAATGGCCGGCCCTCGGACCATGTGAACTCGGTGGTGATCGGACTGCCTTTGGTAGCCGTTGGCATCATGGCCGCCCATGCCTCGCTGCCCGATCTATCGACCCAAGGCATCTATCTGGCCTTCTTTGCCGCCCTTGCGCTGTGGGGCTGGATTGAACTGGCGTTTCTGTCAGGGATTATCACTGGCCCCAATCGCAGCCCCTGCCCGGCCTTTGCCAGCACCAAAACCCGGTTCTGGCGCGCGGTGGGCACGGTGGCGTGGCACGAGTTGACGCTGGCGCTGACACTTGTGGCTTTGGGACTGGTCAGCATTGGTGCGGAAAACCCCTTTGCCTTTGGCACCTTTGCGATTTTGTTCTTCGCCCGCATCTCGGCCAAGTTGAACCTGTTTCTGGGCGTGCCGCGCATCAACATCCAGTTTCTGCCCCGCCCGTTGGCCCATCTGGCCAGCCATTTCCGCATCGGGCGGATCACAGCGTTCTTTCCCCTTTCGGTGTCTGCCTTGACCGTCGCCTCGGCCCTGCTGCTTGAGCGCGCGATCAATGTCGAAACCCCCGGCATGTCGGTGGGCTATGCCCTGTTGACCTGCCTTTGCCTGCTGGCCCTGCTTGAGCACTGGTTCATGGTGCTGCTGCTACCAGATGAAAAACTGTGGCGTTGGATGATGCCCGCAGCCAAACCTCAAAAAGACCAGATCGAGGACGCCAATGGACTTTGATAACCTGTTCCGCGCCCAGCTTGAGACCCTCAAGTCAGAAGGCAACTACCGCACGTTCGCAGAGTTGGAGCGCAAGCGGGGCGCGTATCCCCGTGCAGCCCGCCACAAGGATGGCGAGGTGAATGAAATCACCGTCTGGTGTTCGAACGACTATCTGGGCATGGGCCAGCACCCCGATGTGGTCAAGGCCATGGTGGATTGCGTGCAGGCCTGTGGCACCGGCGCGGGGGGCACCCGCAACATCTCGGGCAATAACCACCACCATCTGCTGTTGGAGGCGGAACTGGCAGACCTGCATGGCAAAGAAGCCGCACTTTTGTTCACCAGCGGCTATGTGTCGAACTGGGCGGCACTGTCGACGCTTGGCAGCAAGATCCCCAATGCGGTGATCCTGTCGGATGCCGGCAACCACGCCTCGATGATCGAAGGCGTGCGCCATTCCCGCGCTGACAAGGTGATCTGGAAGCACAATGACTGGCGCGACCTTGACCGCAAGCTGGCCGCCGTGGGCGATCGGCCCAAGATCGTAGCGTTTGAATCCGTCTATTCGATGGACGGCGACATCGCCCCGATCAAGGAAATCGTGCAGGTGGCCAAGGCGCACGGCGCACTGACCTATATCGACGAGGTGCACGCGGTGGGCATGTATGGCCCGCACGGCGGTGGGGTGACCGAACGTGAAGGCCTGGCCGACCAGATCGACCTGATCGAAGGCACACTGGGCAAGGCTTATGGTGTGGTGGGTGGCTATATCACCGGCTCTGCCCCCTTGTGCGACTTCATCCGCAGCTTTGCGAGCGGGTTCATCTTCACCACCGCCCTGCCGCCGGCGATTGCGGCCGCCGCCGCCGCCTCGATCCGCCACCTCAAGGCCAGCGGCTTCGAACGCGCGCGCCAACAGGCGCAAGTGGCCAAGCTGCGCGCGAAACTGGACCGCGCGGGGATTCCCCATATGGCCAATGACAGCCACATCATCCCGGTGATGATCGGCGATCCGGTGAAGTGCCGGATGATCAGCGATATCCTGATGAATGATTGGGGCATTTACGTGCAACCGATCAACTACCCGACGGTCGCCAAGGGGACCGAGCGGCTGCGCATTACGCCCTCGCCTTTCCATTCAGATGCCGATATAGATCATCTGGTGACCGCATTGGCCACGCTTTGGCAACGCTGCGCGATTTCGCACGCCGTCGCCTGAGTTTTTTGCCGACGCCAAAGGCTAGAAGGTGATCCACCAGCGGACCACCTTCGTATTTAAAAATAAGGTGTAACAGGGAGACCGCCCATGAAATCGAAATTCGCTATCCTCGCCGTGCTTGCAACGGCTGCTGCACCTGCCTTCGCGGCGGGCGATGCGGCCAAGGGCGAGGCTGCCTTCAAGCAGTGCCAGACCTGCCACGCTGTGGTGGATGATGCTGGAACCACGCTTGCTGGCAAAGGGTCGAAGACCGGCCCAAACCTTTATGGTATGTTTGGCCGCGCGGCTGGCAGCCTGGAAGGCTTCAAGTACGGCGAGTCCATTGTGGCCGTTGGCGCAGCTGGCTATGTCTGGGATGAGGCTGGCTTTGTGGAATATGTGCAGGACCCGGCAGCCTTCTTGAAGGCCAAACTTGATGACAAGGGTGCCAAGTCCAAGATGTCCTTCAAAGTGAAGAACGCCGACACCGCGGCAGATCTTTACGCCTTCCTGGCACAGTTCAGCGCGGCACCTGCAGTAACCGAATAACCTTCGGCGATCCAACCTTGATCCAAAGGGAATAATTGACAAAAGCCCCCGCTGCCGCAGGGGCTTTTTGCTGTGATCCGGTCCTTAGGCGCGCAGCGCGTGCCGGGTGCTGGCCAACACTGCCACGCCAGCCCGCACGATATGGGCCGCATCCAGACCGGCATCGGCATACATGGCCGCGGGGGTTGCTTGTTCAATGAACCGATCAGGCAATGTCAGAGTGCGCAAACGCACCCCATGATCCAGACCGCCGGAATTGGCCAGATACTCCAGTACCTGCGCGCCAAACCCACCCGAGGCTCCCTGCTCGACCGTGATCACCGCCGCGTGGTGGCGCACCAGCTGGGTGACGAGATGGGCATCCAAGGGCTTGGCAAAGCGAGCATCGGCGATGGTCACCGAAATGCCCTGCTGCGCCAGAAGGTCGGCCGCCGCATGACATTCGTTCAGATGAGCGCCAAAGGACAAAAGCGCCAGATCCGATCCCTGCCGCACAACTCGGCCACGGCCAATCTCGATCGGCGTCCCGACCTCTGGCACCTCGGCCCCCACGCCTTCACCGCGCGGGAAGCGGAACGAGATCGGGCCCGCGTCATACTCGGCCGCTGTGGCCACCATATGCACAAGCTCGGCCTCGTCGCCCGGCGCCATGACCACAAAGCCGGGCAGATTGGCCAAAAAGCCCACATCAAAGGCCCCAGCATGGGTGGCGCCATCGGCCCCGACAAGCCCCGCACGGTCAATCGCAAAGCGCACGGGCAGGCCCTGCAAGGCCACATCATGCACGATCTGGTCATAGCCGCGCTGCAAGAAGGTGGAATAGATCGCCACGAAGGGTTTCAGCCCCGCCGCCGCCATCCCGGCGGCAAAGGTCACGCCGTGCTGTTCGGCAATGCCCACATCAAAGACACGCGCCGGAAACCGCCGCGCCATGATGTCGAGGCCCGTGCCCGAGGGCATCGCCGCCGTCACCGCCACGATCCGCCCATCGCGCGCAGCCGCATTGGTCAGGGCATTGCCAAAGACCGAGGTATAGGCCGGTGCATTCGATACCGCTTTCGCCTGCGTACCCGAGATCACGTCGAACTTGGCCACGCCGTGATACTTGTCGGCTGAGTTTTCGGCCGGGGCATAGCCCTTGCCCTTGACCGTCAGCGCATGGATCAACACCGGCCCCGTCGCCCGTGTTCTTGCCGCGCGCAAGGTGGCCAGAAGCTGCGGCAGATCATGGCCGTCAACCGGGCCGATGTAGTCAAGGCCCAGTTCTTCAAATAACGTGCCGCCGCCCGGCATACCGGTGACCAAGGCCCGCGCCCGGCGCGCGCCGTCACGCAAGGGGCCGGGCAGCGCCGCCTCGAACCCCTCGGCCATGCTGCGCAGGCCCGCAAGCGGTCCACGCTCGGCCAGGCTGTTGAGATAGCGGTTCAGAGCCCCGACAGGTGGGGCAATGCTCATGTCATTGTCGTTCAGGATGATGAACAGCCGCCTGCCCAGATCACCGGCCGCGTTCATCGCCTCATAGGCCATACCGGCCGTGATGGCGCCGTCCCCGATGACGGCAATCGCATCGCCCGTCGGCTGGCCCATCTCGCGCCCGATGGCAAAGCCAAGGGCCGCCGAAATACTGGTCGAGCTATGCGCCGCGCCAAAGGGGTCGTATTCGGATTCCGAGCGCTTGGTAAAGCCCGAAAGCCCACCGCCCTGACGCAAGCTGCCCATGCGGTCGCGCCGACCGGTCAGGATCTTGTGGGGATAGCACTGGTGTCCAACGTCCCAGATCAGCTTGTCCACCGGGGTGTTGAAGACGGCATGAATGGCCACGCTCAATTCCACCACACCCAGAGATGATCCCAGATGCCCGCCGGTGCGCGACACGACGGAAATGACCTCGGTGCGCAGTTCATCGGCCAGCCGGCCAAGCTCGGTATCGCTCATCCCCCGCAGATCGGCGGGCTGTCGCACACGGTCCAGCATCGGCGTTGCGGTGGCGGCGGGGCTGTTTTCAGCTGCGCTCATGATGATCTCCCTGAGAAAAAAAGGTGCCGGGTGGGTTACACACGGCACCAGGTTCCTGTCGCCAACAGGTAAGGGAACCGGGCTGTGGAGTGCCCAGGCCCGGACCGGCGTCATGGTCCGAACGTCGTTGCGGCACGGGCGAACAGGGACCGCCCGTGCCGGTCTTGGTTTAGGCCTGAACCACCTCGGGTGCAGCGATTTCCAGCGCGCCAAAGGGGGACGGGGCGGTCTTGCTTTCATCGGGCAGAAGCTGCCCGATGCCCCAAAGTGCCGCGTAGATCGCGCTGATGACCAGCACGAACACCGCCGCCCAGCCCGCGCCCCGCAGCATCTGCCACATGACCCAGGACCGCAGGGCCGAGGTTTCGTTGGGTTCGGAGTAATACTTGTCAGACATCATCTCATCCTTTCCGCGGCTCAATCGAGCGGCGCATAGCCGTGCTCTTGTGCCCAGACGTACCAGTTGTCCACCACGGTGCCGGTCAGCAAGATGCCGATCCCCCCCGTGACAGTCACCAGAACGGCGAACCACCAAGCCCAGCGGTGAATGCCTTCCATCGTGGCGTTGAAGCCCATGGTCCAGCGCCAGAACAGGGCCGCCCGTTCCGAGGCCGTGCCACGATCCACAATCTGCTCCAACTCGCGGTCGCCACCCAGACGGGTCACCGCCAGAATGGTTGCCCCGTGCATCGCAAACAGCAGGGCCGATCCGTAGAGGAAAACAATGCTCAGTGCGTGGAAGGGGTTATAGAACAGGTTGCCATAGGTCAGGCTGAAGAGGTTGGTCCAGTCCAGGTGCGGGAAGATGCCGTAAGGCACCGCCTCCGACCAGCTGCCCATCAGCACCGGGCGGATCAGGCCCAGCACCAAGAACAGCCAGATCGCCCCGGCAAAGGCCCAAGCCACGTGCTTGCCCATGCCCAGTGCTTCGGCGCGCAGATAGGTGCGCACCCACCAAGCCATGACCGAGATCAAGAGGAAGAAGCTGGCCAAAAGCCACAGCCCACCTTCCGCCATCGGCGGGATCGACAGGCCATATTCCGGGGCCGGCGGCTCAAGCGCCATCCAGAACAGATCGCGCATGAAGACGGCCGCGTTATAGTCGGCCAGATGCCAGAACCACGCACCGACCATCATGAACCAGATCAATCCGGTGGCCAGCGAGATGACACCGAAGGTGCCCAGATAGACCGGACCCAGCTGCGCATTGCCGAGCCAGCCTACAAGGTTTGAGAACGCCGCCGATTTGGTGCGATTGCCCAGATCAACGTTTTCGACCATCCCCATCTCAGGTGCTGCGCGCACCTGAACTTGGGTGAAGATGTTTTGATACTCAGCCATTTACGCCTCCAGGAATGTCGGCCCAGAAGGGCAGTTGCAGCCACCAATCCCACCAATAAACCCACTGGTCGAACCAGATCGTGCCCGAGATCACGATACAGATCGCGCTCCAGAACCCGGCGTTCAGCGCCAAAAGCAAGCCCAGACGGTGAATGCCCAAGGTGCCGACCGAATAGCCGATCAGATCGCGGAAGAAGGTGTCTTCATAATCGGGTGTCTTCATCAACTCGCCCTTGGGCGGGTTGGCGGCCGACAGGATCAGCGCCCCATGCAACGCCAACGCCAAGGCGGTGGTGAAGAAGAAGGTGACCGCGATCATATGGGCCGGATTGTAGTGGAAGTTGCCGTAGGCATAGCCGGTGTTCGATACCCAATCGAGGTGGCTGAAGATGCCGTAAGGAAAGGCATAACCCCAGCTTCCCATCAGGATCGGGCGAATGATGACCAGCGTGACATAAGCGAAAATTGCAACCGAGAACGCGAAGGGCACATGAAGCCCAATACCCAGCTTGCGGCAGATTTCCACCTCGCGCAGGGCCCAGCTGATAAAGGCGCCGGTCGCACAAATCGTGATGATCTGCCAAAGCCCGCCCTGCATCAGGGGCGCAAAGGCCAGACCGTTTTCAACCGATGGCGGATCGATCGAGATCAGCCAAGGGTTCCAAGTTGGGCCCATTGCTGCACCGTAAAAGATCAGCAAGGTGCCAAGGGCCGCGAAAAAGAAGGTCGTGACCCCAAAGAAGCCGACGTAGAACGGTCCGACCCAAAAGTCGAACAGGTTCCCGCCGATCAGCGTGCCGCCTGGCACGCGGTATTTTCGTTCGAAGCTGAGCAGTGCCATGCTTCCCTCTCCGCGATGGGACGGTCAACCCAAAGGCACAGCGATGAACGCAGCGGGGGCCGTCAGATGTTCGTTAGATTCAACAGAATGTATGGGTTCGGTGCGGGCGGGGTGAAACCGCCCGCACCAGAGCGCGACTTATTCGGTCGGCGCTGCAGCAACATAGCCATGCTTGGCCGAGGCGATCTCGAACCAGTTGAAGGCCGGGTCGGACAGCAGGACGAGGTGAATCATCGCTGCCAGAAGGAAGAGGAAAACCCCTTGCGCCACGAAAACGCGACGCGGATCGAAAATCAGCCAGATCTTGTAGAACTTGCTCATGTCTCGTTCCTCCTTAGAACCACGGACGCCAGAACCACACGGCCACATGTGCGACAACGGCGATGGTCGCGAACAACCAAAGCCCGCTCATGTAGACCGAGTGCAGCTCTTGCGCCTGCTGGTCCGTGAGACCTGTGAACGACAGGTCGGATTTATCAGCCATAGTATCCTCCGGATATTCGGACTGACGCCGCATTCCCTGCGGCCGGGCCACCGTGGGCGGAATGCCCCTCGGATGTTTCGTCCCCCCCGCCAGGGCGGAAGGTCGGAATTCGTGTCGCGGCCTGTCAGCCGCGGAAGATCATCGGCGTCACGGCCTCGGCGTCCTTGCGGGCGCGTGCCAGCGGGCCGAGACGGGGAAACTTGCCATGGCGCAGGGTCTGATACGTCCAGCCCAGGACATGGGGCAGCACGGCAAAGCTGAAGATCAGGCTGTAGTAGATGAAGAACTCTACCCGGTTCACCCGTTTGACCTGATGCAGATCACCATTGGCGCTGTAATCCATCATGACGTCTCTCCCTCTTGAAGCGAAAGGCGTGCCCCCGGCAGGCCCTCCACGGTTTCGCGCACCACGCGTTCGGCCCCGGCGTCCAAGGCGGCCTTTTCGGCTGCATCGCGCAGGGAACGGGCCGCGCTGATCCGGGTCAGGATCGGGTGGGTGTTGACAATTCGGTCCAAGGCCGCCTGCGCATCGGCATCCCAGGGGAAGTCACGGCGCAGGGTGGTTGGCGTGGCGGCCGCGCTGTCCATCTCGCTGCCCAGGGGCAGGATGTGGAAAAGCGCATCGAAGAGGCCGTTGCAGACCTCTTGCAAAAGCCAGACCGCCCCCGCGTAGCCCATCATCGGCGTGCCGGTGGCGCGGCGGATGGCGGCACCAGGGAAGGATGCGGCGATGAAACTCGGGGCCGGGCCGAACCCGCCCTTCATCTCGGCCAGATAAATCTTCTCGTTGATGGACCCCATCACCACCAAGGGGCGATGCTGCTTCATCAGGCCGCGCACGGCCTCGTTGTTGGTTTTCTTGCCGGGGCTGCGGGCCACGGCAAAGGCGCAGGGCAGGCCCAGATCGGATTCCAGGTAATTGCGCACGCCCCGGGCATAGGTTTCGGTCGCGACGATACCGAAGGACGCGGTGGCAAAGAAATCCTGCGTGACCGAGCGCCACAGGTCCCAGACCGGTTTCAGCGTGGAATGCTTTTCGCGGGCGATGAAGGGCTCGGGGTCCAGCCCCAGCATCTCGCCCAGCTTGCGCAGGAATTTCGTGGTGCTGTCCATGCCGATGGGGGCCTGCAGATAGGGCTTGCCCAGAACCTCGGCCAGACCCCGGCCAAATTCGCGATACATCACGATATTGGCGTCAGCGTTCACCAGATTGCGCATCTCGGCGAGATGGGCGCCCAAGGGCATGACCATGTTGACCTCGGCCCCGATGCCTTCGACCAGGCGGCGGATCTCGTGCAGGTCGCTGGCCATGTTGAACACGCCGAACATCGGGCCAAGAATATTGACACGTGGGCGCGCACCTTCGGGGCGCGGGGCCTCATGCGGCATGCGGCCCTTGGTCATGCCAAATTCGGTAAAGATCCAGGTCATCGCGCGGTCGGCACATTCCCATTGGTCTTCATCAATCGTGCGCGGCAGGAAGCGCTGGATATTGGTGCCCATCGGCGTGACACCGCCGCCGATCATCTCGGCGATTGAGCCTGTCACCACCACCGCAGGCAGCGCCGGATCCAGCGTTTTCCACGCCCGGCGCATCGCACCTTCGGTGCCGTCGCGGCCAAGCTCTTCTTCGCCCAAGCCCGTGACCACAATCGGCAATTCATGCGGCGGCAGCGCGTCGGTGTAATGCAGGACTGAAGTCACCGGCAGGTTTTCACAGCCGACCGGGCCATCAATCACCACTTGCAAGCCTTTGACAGCACAGAACGCGTAGACCGCGCCCCAATAGCCCCCTGCCCGATCATGATCTTGCACCAGCATCAGATCATCTCCTCGGCCTTGGCGGCGCGCGCCTGTTTGTCGAGTTTCTTCTGATGCATCGCGCGGAATTCTGGCTGCAGGTTCGGCGCGCCCTCCCAGATGCCAGCGGTGTCGCCATGGCCGACGCCTTCGAAAAACGCCTTCATGTCTTCAAGCCGGGCCTTGCCCGCAATCGCGGCATTGACGACCTGGCCCAAAGACCCGGCCCCGGCAGGCCCCATCAGCGGCCGCGCCGAGATCAGGTTGGTGAAGTAAAGCGACGGAATCCCGGTTTCCTTGGCCTTTTGCACCACAGGTGTGGTGCCGATGGCCAGATCGGGGCGGATGGCTTGCATCGCCGAAAGGTCATCTTCCAAGGATGCCCGGAACTTCACCTTGACACCGCGCGCTTCCAGCCAGGCAAGGTCGGCCTCGCTCCACGGTGTCTTGGCGCAGGCGGTGCCGACATATGGCACATGGGCGCCGGATTCGATGAGGAGCCGCGCGACGAGAAGTTCGCTGCCCTCATAACCCGACAGCGTGATCGTGCCCTTGATCGGCACCCCGGCCAGTGCAGCCTTGATGGCAGGAAGAAAGGCGTTTTGCGCAGCGGCAATCTTGGCGGGTTCGACGTTATAGGCATCCCCAATCGCAGCCAGCCAGGCGGCGGTGCCGTCATGGCCAACGGGGGCCGACCCCACAACCTTGCGGCCCGCGCTTTGGAATTCGCGCACAGCTGAGGTGTAGAAGGGGTGAATGGCGGCCACGACATCGCAATCGAGTGCGGCATAAAGCTCGCGCCACTCGCGGCAGGGCAAGACAGGACCGGCTGCCAGCTCCATGGGCGCCAACATCGCGCCGATCATCATCGGATCGGCTGGGAACATCTCGCCCAGAAGGGCCACTTGCGGGCGATCCGACCGGCCAGCCGCAGGCGCGGCAACCGGGCCGGCCTCGATCTCGGCGCGGGCGTATTTCAGCATGGCCCCGGCCACAACGTCCTTTGCCTCGGCATGGGTGGGGATGCCAAAGCCCGGCACGTCAATGCCGACGATCCGCACGCCGTTGATTTCGCTTGGCAAAAGTTTCAGCGGCACACCCGAGGCGGTGGGCACGCAGAGGTTCGTCACCACCACCGCGTCATAGCGTTCAGGATCGGCAAGCTCATGCACCGCATCGCGGATGTCTTCAAACAGCTTGCCCGTGACCAGGGTTTCGGAATTGAACGGCACATAGCCGACCGACCGGCGCGCGCCGTAGAAATGCGACACGAAGGTCAGCCCATAGACGCAACAGGCCGAACCTGACAGCACGGTCGCCACCCGCCGCATCCGCAGGCCCACGCGCAGCGAGCCAAAGGCCGGGCACATCGACTGCGGCTTGTCATGCGGACCCTGGGGGTAATCGGCGGCATATTGATCGAGAAGATCAGACTGGCCCGCCGCGCGGGCGGCCGCCTCCATCGTCGCCGCACCGGCATGACAGCCCATGCCGTCGACCGGGGCGGCCATTGCGGGCGGCTCCAGATCGACAGACTTCACCGCGGTCAGCGGTGCGTCATGGGCAGTGTCATAGCCGACTTCGTTCATGCGGGCGCCTTTCCGGTGGACAGGCGCTTTAGTGCGGCTTCAAGTTGGGCGAGCGCATCGAGATCAAACATCGTCATAGACCACTTCGAGAGATTTCTTCAAAACGGCGTTCTTGCCGCGCATGTCGGCATCGGTGGCCGGGGTCAGGACAAAATCCTTGCCCGTGCTTTCGGCCGAGAAAAGGTTCAACAGCCCGTCCTGGCTCAGTGGGGCCGGACGTACCGGTGGGGCGTCGGCCACGGCCTCGGCCAGCGCGGTGAACAGCCCGCCCCATTGACCATCCTTGGTGCCAACGATCTGATAATTCGCAGATTTCTTGCGTAGGTCGTCGTCTTGCGGGATTGCGGCCAGCACCGGAATATTCACCGCCTCGGCAAAAGCCGCCGCCTCGCCCGTGCCGTCATCCTTGTTGATGACCAGCCCCGCGATGCCGACATTGCCGCCCAGCTTGCGGAAATACTCCACCGCCGAACAGACGTTGTTGGCCACATAAAGCGATTGCAGATCGTTCGATCCGACAAGGATCACTTTCTGCGCCATGTCACGGGCAATGGGCAGGCCAAAACCGCCGCAGACCACATCGCCCAGGAAATCCAGGAGGACATAGTCGAAGTCCCAGTCATGGAAGCCCAGCTTCTCCAAGAGTTCGAACCCGTGGATGATGCCGCGCCCGCCGCAGCCGCGGCCGACTTCGGGCCCGCCCAGCTCCATCGCAAAGACGCCGCCGCGCTTGAAACAGACATCGCCGATCTTCACCTCTTCGCCGGCAAGCTTCTTCTTGGTCGAGGTTTCGATGATCGTCGGACAGGCCTTGCCGCCAAACAGCAGGCTTGTGGTGTCGGATTTCGGATCGCAGCCGATCAGCAGCACGCGCTTGCCCATCTCGGCCATCATGTGGCTGAGGTTGGCCAGCGTGAACGACTTGCCGATGCCGCCCTTGCCGTAGATCGCGATGATCTGGGTTTTCTTCGACGGTGGGTCCTGCGGGATTTCCAGCGTCGGTTCCTGCTGGGCCTCGTCGCGCAGCCGGGCGTCGAAATCTTTCAGATTGGGGATGTCGAGCGTCATGCGTGGCCCCTCCAGTCTAGGATCATTTTCAAGCAGGCCGGATCGGTGAAGGCGGTTTCATAGGCCGCCGTCGCCTCGATCGCGGGGCGACGATGGGTAACAAGCCCGCCCAGCGACAGCGCACCGCTTTCCACCAGAAGCCGGGTTGCCACCATGTCATCGGGCGCCCATTCGGCGGCGATGCGGAAGCGGGCCTCTTTCATGAAGGCGGGCGGGAAAGCAAAAGACAAAGGCGCGGTGTAGAACCCCGCCAGAACCACCTCGCCGCCGCGTTGCAGACGGCCGATGAGCGCGTTCAACAGGTCCGGCGCGCCCGAGGCATCATAGATCGCGCGATAGTCGCGACGCGGGTCGGCGTCAGGGGTGGTCACCTCATAGCCCAGGGCACCAGACTGGCGGCCGGGGTCAATTTCCCAGACTGTGGGCGCAGGCGCACCCGCAGCAACGGTCAGCCGCGCCAAGAGCCGACCCAGAACCCCATGACCGACAATCAGGTCAGGCAAGGCACGATCAAAACCCGCGAGGGCATGGCGGGCCGTGGCTGCCAGCGCCAGAAGCGCCCCCTCGGCCCCAAGCGCGCGGTCTATCCGCGTGGCGCGGGCGCCCGGCGTCACCAGATAGCGCGAGGCCGCGCCGAAAAGGCCGCGCACCGGCCCGGTCTCCGTCGCCTCAAAGCAATTGGCACCGGGCACGAACACATGATCGCCCGCCGCAAGGCCGCTTTCCGCGCCCGCCTCAACCACCTCACCTGCCGCCTCATAGCCGGGGACAAGGGGATACCCCATGCCCGGGAAGGGCGGCATGGTGCCGGACCAGAAGAGTTTCTCGGTTCCCGTGGAAATTCCGGAATGAGCAACCTCAACCACCACATCCGCCGTAGAGGGCGGCGTCAGGCCCAGTTGCCCGACCGACAGGTTCTTTGGCCCTGACAAGATGACGGCACTGGTTTTCACGATCACTCCTTGGGGCAGGCGCAGCGTCTCGGGGTGAGACTCTTGACGGGATACCCCTAGTGTCATTCTAAACTTACAGTTTAGACTGTCAAACTAAATTGACAGTTTGTTAGGCAACGGCTTGCCCGGCATCGCGCTCGGCCGTGACAACCGAGGTGACATAGGGCCGATAACCCCAATGAATCTTGATGTTTGCAAAGCCCGCAGTCTTCAGGAGCCGCAAAATCTCGGCGGCAGATCTTGTGCGTCCGGTTTGCATCGCCAGTGTATAAAAGGCGAAATAGACATCGGTGATGGGGTCAGGGGTCGCCCCGCCTGACATGGGTTCAGAAATCACCAGCCGCCCGCCCGGCGGCAAAGCGGCATAAACAGCCGCCAAAAGCGCGGCCACGGTCGAATCGTCATGATCATACAGCACGCGAATCAGGCTGATCATGTCGGCCCCCTTGGGCAGCGGATCATCCCGAAAGCTGCCGGGGTGAATGGTGCAACGCTCTGCCAGGCCGGCACGGGCAAAGCGCGCCTTCGCCCCGTCGACCACGACCGGCAGATCGAACAGCGCCAGATTGGGCCCCTTGCAGGCCTGCCCGACTGCCGTCAGGAACGCCCCGGTTCCGCCGCCCACGTCCAATAGGCGGCGCACCTGCGCAAAGTCCACCAACCGCAGCGTATCTTCGGCCACCAGTGTCTGGCTTTGTGCCATGAGATCGGAATAGGTCGCCGCCACATCAGGATCTTTTGCGCCGTCGGCCCCAAAGACATAGGGCCAGAACCGCGCCAGTTCGGTCTGCCCCTGCCCCCGCAAAAGCGCCACCGGATCGGCCAGATCGGCATAGAAGGCGCGGTGATGGCGGATCATCGCCTCAAGCCCCGGCACGCCCAGGATCGAGGCCCCGCGCAGCGTCAGCACAAAGGCTCCGTCGCGACGGCGGCGCAAAAGCCCGATCGCCGCGCCTGATTGCAAAAGGATCTGCATCCGCGCCACCGGCAGGCCCGCCCCTGAGGCCAGCGCCTCGGCGGTTGCAGGCCCATCGGCCAAGCGGTGCATAAGCCGCAGCTCGACCAGCGCCACCAGGGTCTGGGACCGCACAAAGCCTTGCACCACGTCAAAAATCGCCGCCCCTTCGGCGCGCGCAATGGCGCGCAACCCCGGGACCCGCGCCGCAAAGGCCTGAAACCGGCGCGACGCGGCAAGCCGCGTCACCCACGAGCCGCCCAAAGGCCACCCGGCGTCATGTTGGGGAATATCGGCCATGTCAGATCCGCGGCTCGCCCGCAGCAAAGGCCGGCGCGACCGGTGTCATCCGTTCGGCATAGCGGCGCACCATATCGGCCAGCATCGCCTCGCCCGGACAGGCCGGGATCGACGAGATCGCCCCGCCCAGAATGTCCTTCAACCGGCGAATGGCCCCCTGAACGCCCAGCTCAGCCACGGCATTGGGCCGATGATGGGCCGCGTCCTGCCCCACAGGCTTGCCCAGCGCCTCGGCGTCATAAAGGGCATCGCGCAGATCATCGGCAACCTGAAACGCCTCACCGATGCGTGCGCCCAATTCTTCCCAAGGCGCGGCATCCTGCCCGGCGGCAATCGCGCCCATCTGGGTGGCCGCAATGAACAACGCACCCGTCTTGGCGCGGTGATAGGCCGAAAGATTGACCTTGGCCTCGCTCTCCCAGCCCTGCCCCGCGCAAATCCCATCGGGCATGCCCGTGCGGCGCGACAGAACCCGGATCAGCTCCAGCGCCCGGCGCGCATCTTGCCCCGCCGCCTCGGCCAGCACGTCAAAGGCCAGCACGATCAGGCTGTCGCCCGTCAAGACCGCAAGCGGTTCGGAAAAGGCCTTGTGCACCGTGGGCTTGCCGCGGCGCAGGTCGGCGTCGTCAAAACAGGGCAGATCGTCATGCACAAGGCTGGCGCAATGGATCAGCTCCAGCGCGATGGCGGCGGCATTGGACAGATCGGGTCGATCATCACCGCAGGCCATGGCGACGCTGAGAAGGATGGTCGGCCGGATCCGCGCGCCCCCCGGCGTCACGGCATAGTGCAGCGCATGGGCAAGCTTGCCCGGCGCGTCCCCGCCCTGCGTGCGCGC
This sequence comes from Alphaproteobacteria bacterium, assembly GCA_016869835.1. Taxonomy (GTDB): domain Bacteria; phylum Pseudomonadota; class Alphaproteobacteria; order Rhodobacterales; family Rhodobacteraceae; genus Tabrizicola_A. The sequence continues at coordinate 16,224 of VGDH01000023.1, read as the reverse complement.
CAGAACGGCGGCGGTGGCGGCATCCAGTCTTGCGGCGATCGACATCGGCACTCCCAACCCGGCATTGCCGGTGCGGCATGGCGGAGGTGTCAATTCAAAATGACACCACAATGTAAATCATACTGGACAGTTTGGCCGCGCGAGTCAACAATCGCCTCCTGATGAAAGACCGGTTCAGCCCAAAGGTGATTGTAGTCGGCGCAGGCATGGGCGGCCTCAGCGCCGCCATCCGGCTGGCCGCAGCCGGGCTTTCGGTCGCCGTGATCGAACGGCAATCCGGCCCCGGCGGCAAGATGCGCAGCCTGCCCAGCCCGGCAGGCCCTGTCGATGCCGGGCCCACGGTGCTGACCCTGCGCGCAGTGTTCGACGCCCTGTTTGAAACCGCGGGTGAGCGGCTGGACGACCATCTGCATCTGATCGCGCAGCCGGTTCTGGCGCGGCATTGGTGGCTTGACGGTGCAACCCTTGATCTGTTCGCCGACCCCGAGGCGAGCGCGGCGGCCATCGCAACCCTGGCCGGACCCAAGGCCGAGGCGCAGTTTCGCCGTTTCAACGCCCTTTCGGCCCAGCTTTACAGCGCCTTTGATGGCCCGATGATGCAGGCCGCAAAACCCGCGCTTGGTGCCATCGGCTGGAGCGCGCTTCGCCGGCCCGGCATCTGGGGCGCGCTGCAACCGGGTCTCAGCCTTGCCAACCAGCTTGTCCGCAGCTTTGACGATCCGCGCCTGCGCCAGCTTTTTGGTCGCTATGCCACCTATGTCGGCGGCATGCCGCATCTGTCGCCTGCCGTTCTGGCACTGATCTGGCAGGCCGAGGCGCGCGGTGTCTGGGCGGTCGAAGGCGGCATGCACCGGCTTGCCGCCGCCCTTGGGGCCTTGGCCGAACGGCAGGGGGTCAGCCTTGAATACGGCCGCAGCGTGCGGCGGATCGAACGGCAGTCGGGCCGGGTCAGCGGAGTGATCTTGTCAGATGGCCGGACGTTGAAATGCGATGCGGTGGTGTTCAACGGCGATCCGGCCGGGCTTTTGGCCGGGCTTTTGGGCAATGGGCCGCAACAGGCGCTGCCGCCCTCGGCCGCCCATCCGCGCAGCCTGTCAGCCTGGGTCTGGGCTTTTGCCGCCACGCCTTCGGGGGCCGATCTGATCCATCACAACGTGTTCTTCGCCTCAGACCCTGCCCGCGAATTCGGCCCCATCGCCCGCGGGCAAATGCCTGAGGAGGCCACGCTTTACATCTGCGCCGAGGACCGCCAGAGGGGCAGGCCCAGCGGGCCGGAACGCTTTGAAATCATCATGAACGCGCCTGCGAAGTCGGGCGAACCCAGCGGAGAGATTGCCCAATGTCGCGCCCGGACCTTCCCGCAACTGGCCCGCTTTGGGCTGACCTTCGACCAGATGCCGCCGGACGCGGCGCTGACAACACCGGCGGGCTTTGCAGCCCTGCATCCGGGCTCACAGGGGGCGATCTATGGGCGCAGCCCGCATGGAACGCTGGCCAGCTTTCAAAGACCGGGGGCGCGGACGAAGCTTCCGGGCCTGTATCTGGCGGGGGGCGGCGCGCATCCGGGCGCGGGGGTGCCGATGGCAGCATTGTCCGGCAAGCATGCGGCCGAGGCGATCTTGACCGACCTGACTTCCGCGTCGAAGTCGCGCCAGATGGCTATGCCTGGTGGTATGTCGATGGCGTCTCGGACGACGGGACGCGCGCCGTCTCGGTGATCGGCTTCATCGGCTCGGTGTTTTCGCCGTGGTATGCCTGGTCGGGGCGGCGCGATCCGGCCAACCATTCCTGCATCAATGTGGTCACCTATGGCCCGGGCGGGCGGTTCACCATGACCGACCGCGGACGCAGCGCCCTGCGCCAAAGCCGTGATGCGCTGCAAGTCGGGCCAAGCCGGATGTCCTGGCAAAATGGCGCGCTTATCATTGATATTGATGAGATTTCTTCGCCCCCCCTCATCAGCCGGGTGCGTGGGCAGATCCGCCTGACACCCAGCGCGGTGACCAGTGTCGAGGCGATGCTTACCCCAAATGCCAGCCACATCTGGCGCCCATTTGCCCCCTCGGCCCGGATCGAGGTGGATCTGACGCAAGGCCACCGCTGGGCAGGCCATGGCTATTTCGACGCGAATTTCGGCACCGCCGCGCTGGAGGCGGATTTCAAGCGCTGGACCTGGGGGCGCTACCCGCGTGCCCATGGCGGAACCTCCTGCTTTTACGATGGTCTGCGTGCCGATGGCACAGCATTGGAACTGGGTCTTGAGATCAGCGCCAGCGGCGAGGCGGTCGAGATCACGCCGCCGCCGCTGACCCGCCTTGCACGCACCAATTGGGGCGTGGCACGGGACACGCGCTGCGATGCAGGCGCGCGGCCACGCCAGACCATGGCGATGCTGGATGCGCCGTTCTACAGCCGGTCGGTGGTGGAAACCACGATCAACGGCGAGGTGGTCAGAGGAGTGCACGAGGCGCTTGACCTGCGCCGGTTCCGCTCGCCCATCGTCAAGGGGATGCTGGCCTGCCGGGTGCCGCGCCGCGCCGGCTGGCGGTTCGATCAGGTGGAATAGCCGGGGTTCAGCCGCCAGACACTGAAATTCAGCGCGCCAGCGACGGTGACCCAAGCCAGATAGGGCAGGAACATCAGCCCCGCGACCCAGTCCACCTGCCAGAAGGAGACCGTGGTCGCCGCGACCGACAGCCACAAAAGAACCATGACAACCATCGCCGCCCGCATCCGTCGCAGGCCGAAGAAGACCGGCGTCCACAGGGTGTTGAAGGCAATCTGCAGCGCCCAGAAGGCCAGCGCCTGCCCCGCATCCGGCAGCTGCGCCACCCGCATCGCCGACAGCGACATCAGAAGATAAAGCGTGGTCCATGCCACCGGGAAAAGCCAGTTCGGCGGGGTCCAGGCAGGCTTTTGCAGGGCGTCATACCATGGGCCGGGCTGGAACATGGCACCGGTGGCGGCTGCACCGCCACAGGCGGCCAGAAAGGTCAGAAACAGGCCCCAGTCCATCGCATCACCCCTTCCGGTTACCCTATGTTAGGTAAGTCAGGCGCGGGCGCTCTTCAATGGCCGATCGGCACGATCCTTGGCTTCCAGCTGGGCGAAGACCGCAAAAAGCGCCTCGGACCGGCTATAGGGTCTGCTGCGCCGGGCGGCGGCTTCAACCAGAAAGGCCACCTCAGGCTGGGCTGGGGCATGCAACACCGCAGGTTGCGGCAAGACCACCGACAGGCCGCTGCGCACCACCGACAGGCCAAGCCAGCCGAGCTTTTGCCGCCCCGTCGTGCGGGCGCGATAGGTCACGCTGTCATGGCCCAGCCGCGCCAAGGCTCCGCCAATGCCGTCATAGACATGGCGCGCGGCGTAAATTCCGGGGCGGCACGTCAGGGGCAAGGCGGGAACGCCGGCTTCGGATCGGGTGTAGAACACCGCCGCCTGCGCCAAAAGCCGCCGCGCCAGCGCCTGAAGGCGCGGATCGGGCTGCGGGTTGGCAAACAGGGCGTCCACACTGATCCCCACCTCGTCCAGCCAATCCAGCGGCAGATAGACCCGCCCCGCGCGAGCATCCTCGCCAATATCGCGGGCGATATTGGTCAATTGCATCGCCAGCCCCAGATCGCAGGCCCGCGCCAGCGCGTCAGGGTCGCGCACCCGCATCAGGACGCACATCATCGCGCCGACGGCGCTGGCCACGCGGGCGCAATAGGCGAAGAGCTCTGAAAGGGTGGCATAGCGCCGCCCCGATGCGTCCCAGGCAAGCCCCTCCAACAAGGCATCGGGCAGGGCGCGCGGCATATCGAAATCTTCGACCACGGCGGCAAAGGCGCGGTCGGCGGGCGCATTGCGCGGGCGGCCCTCGAACACCAGATCCAGCCGGTCACGCAAGGCGAGGACCGCCGGGGCCTTGTCGTCGCTGTCATCCACCGCATCGTCGGCCAGACGGCAAAAGGCATAAAGCGCCAGGGCCGGATCGCGCACCCGCGCGGGCAACAGGCGCGAGGCGGCATGGAAGGACAATGACCCCGTGCGAATGGCCTCGCGGCAATGCGCCATATCGGCCGGCGCAATCATTCGGCAGCCATCCGGACGACGGGGCGCGCGGGCGCATCGGGCACGAGTGTCCCCAATACCTCGGCGCTGGCAATCACGCCGGGCAGCCCCGCGCCGGGATGCGTGCCCGCACCCACCAGATAAAGGCCCTTTGCCTCTTCCGAGACGTTATGGGGGCGGAACCAGGCCGATTGCAGGATGCGGGGTTCAATGGAAAAACCGCTGCCATAGGGCGACAGATACCGCGTCTCGAAACTGTTTGGCGTGAACACCAATTGTTCCGTCAGATGGTCACCAAGGCTGGGCAAGAGCCGCTCTTCCAACATCTTCTGCATCTTCTGGCGATAAGGCTCGGCCTCGGTCGCCCAATCCACCCCGTTGTCAAAGCCCAGATGTGGCACGGGCGACAGGGCGTAGAAGGTGTCGGCGCCCAAAGGGGCCGCCGTGGGGTCGGTGACCGAGGGGCGGTGGACATACAGGCTCATATCATCGGCCAGGCGGCCACGGATGAAGATGTCGCGGATGTGGTCCTTGTAGCGCGGGCCGACGACAATGGTGTGATGGCCCACATCGGGCCATTTCAACCGTGTGCCCTTGGTGCCGAAATACCAGACGAACAGGCCCATCGACCACCGCTTGCGCGCCAGCTTCGCCGGATGCCAGCGCTTGCGCGGATGGTTGCGCAAAAGCCGGCCATAAGTGTGGCCCGCATCAGCATTGGACACCACGACATCGGCTGCCAGAACCTGACCATCCGCCAGCCGCACCCCCGTGGCGCGCCCCTGGTCCAAGAGGATCTCATCCACCTCGGCATTCAGATGCAGGCGGCCGCCCTGCGAGGCAATCACCCCCGCCATGGCGAGTGCGATCGCCCCTACCCCGCCCATGGCGTAGTGAACGCCGAATTCCTTTTCGAGATGGCTGACAAGGATATACATCGACGTCACATGGAACGGGTCACCGCCAATGAACAGTGGATGGAACGACAGCGCAAAGCGCAGACGCTCGTCCTTCACGCGGCTGGCGGCATGGGCATAGACCGACTTGTCGGCCCGCAGCAGGGCAAAGGTCGGCAGAACCTTGATAAGATCGGCCAGCTTGTGCATCGACCGACGGCCAAGGTCTTCGAAGCCGAACCAATAGCGACGCTCGCTGTCGGCCAGAAACTTGTCATAGCCCGTCAGATCACCGGGCGACAGGCGCGCCACTTCGGCCCGCATCGCCTGGGTGGATTGGCGGGCGGTAAAGGTGCTGCCATCTTCCCAGCGGATTTCATAAAACGGGTCCAGTGCCCGCAGATCGACATCGCGATCAAAATCGCGCCCACAGGCGGCCCAAAGCTCACGCAGGCCCTGCGGCACGGTGACGATGGTCGGCCCCAGATCAAAGCGGTGGCCGCCTTGGGAAATCGAACTGCCCCGCCCGCCGGGCATGTCCAGCCGGTCGATCACCGTCACCTCATAGCCCTTGGCCCCAAGGCGCATGGCGGCCGCAAGGCCACCCAGCCCGGCACCAATGACAACAGCACGCGCACCCGAAGGGACGGGCGCAGCGGCGGAAGAGGAGTCGATCCTGACTTGCATGCGCCTAGGATATACTGTCCATTTCAATTTACAACACATAGCTAGATCAACGGAAAAATGGCGTTTTTGCTTTCCAGCGCCGCAAGAAACTGTCAGAATAATGTGACACCTGCCGGAGTAGCGCCATCAACACCGTTTCCCTCTCGCTGTTCCGTTTTCCCTCGCTGACCGCGCGCCTTTGGGTGCTGGGGCAAATGGGGGCGGCGCGGCTGTCGTTCTGGCGGATGCCGGACGTCGGGTTCTGGAAGCTTTGCGGATCCGGAACCGGTGAGGGGTTCACACCGCGCCCCAATACCGCCGTCTGGGCCATTCTGGCCACCTGGCCCGATGAGGCGACCGCGCGGCGCAACCTGTCCACGGCGTCGGTCTATCGCCGCTGGGCGCGCCATGCCGCCGAAAGCTGGCATATCCTCTTGCGCCCGACCTCGGCTCGCGGGGAATGGTCGGGGGTCGCACCCTTTACGCCCAGCCCCGACCCTGCGCCCGAAGGGCCGGTCGTGGCGCTGACCCGCGCAACCATGCGCGCCTCGACCTTCCTGCGTTTCTGGCGGCGCGTACCCGACATTTCCGCCGTGATCGGTCAGGACCCGAATGTGATGTTCAAGATCGGCATTGGCGAAGTGCCGCTTTTGCATCAGGTGACCTTTTCGATCTGGCCCGACACCGCCACGATGGCGCATTTTGCCCGTGGTGACGGCCCGCATGGCCGCGCCATTGCCGCCGTGCGCCGTGAGGGCTGGTTCAAGGAAGAGCTTTACGCCCGCTTTCGTCTGATCGACGAATGGGGAACCTGGGGCGGCGTGCGCCCGCTGGATATGAAGGACGCTGCATGAGCCAACCGTTCCCCTTCTCGGCCATCGTCGGCCAAGAGGCCATGAAACAGGCCATGGTGCTGACCGCGATCGACCCCGGTATCGGCGGGGTTTTGGTTTTCGGTGACCGTGGCACCGGCAAATCCACCGCCGTGCGCGCGCTGGCCGCCCTGCTGCCCGAGATTTCGGCGGTCGAAGGCTGCCCGGTCAACTCGGCGCGGGTGGAAGATGTGCCCGCCTGGGCGGGTGCCGTCACAGGCCGCATCACCAAACGCCCCACCCCGGTGATCGACCTGCCCTTGGGCGCGACCGAAGATCGTGTCGTCGGCGCCTTGGACATCGAACGTGCCCTGACGCGCGGCGAAAAGGCCTTTGAACCCGGCCTGCTGGCCCGCGCCAACCGGGGTTATCTTTACATCGACGAGGTCAATCTTCTGGAAGATCACATCGTCGATCTACTGCTGGACGTCGCGCAGTCCGGCGAAAACGTGGTTGAACGCGAGGGCCTGTCTATCCGTCATCCCGCGCGCTTTGTGCTGGTGGGCTCGGGCAACCCCGAAGAGGGCGAGTTGCGCCCCCAACTCCTTGACCGCTTTGGCCTTTCGGTCGAGGTGACAAGCCCGCGCGACATTGAAACCCGGGTCGAGGTGATGCGCCGCCGCGATGCCTATGAAAACGACAACGCCGCTTTCATGAAGAAATGGCGCGCCAAGGACAGCGCCTTGCGCAAGGTCATTCTGGCCGCCCGCGGCGCGCTGCCCAATCTTTCCACGCCCGGCGCGGTGCTGCATGATTGCGCCGCCTTGTGCATTGCCTTGGGATCGGACGGCTTGCGCGGCGAACTGACGCTTCTGCGTGCCGCCCGCGCGCAGGCCGCCTTTGAGGGCGCCGATAAGGTGAGCCGCCAACATCTGAAAGCCGTGGCGACCAGTGCGCTGTCACACCGTTTGCGCCGCGATCCGTTGGACGAGGTGGGGTCCGGCGCGCGTGTTGCGCGCATCCTGGCCGAAACCCTGCCGTGACCGATCCCCTCTCGCCTTGGGACCGGGCTCAGGCTGCGGTCACGGCGCTGGCGGTGGACCCGGCGGGTCTGCGCGGGCTTTGGCTGCGCGCCCGCGCTGGCCCATTGCGCGACCGGGTGGTGCAGGCCTTGTCGGCGCTGCCCTTGCCCCAAAGGCGGCTGCATCCCGGCGTCGATGATGCGACCCTTTATGGCGGGGTCGACCTATCGGCCACCTTGGCCGAGGGGCATCTGGTGCGCGCGGCTGGTATTCTGGCTGAACCTGCGGCCTTGATCCTGACCATGGCAGAACGCTGCCCGGCTGGTCTGGCCGCAAGGCTGGCCCGGGTTCTGGATGACCCCGGCTTTTGCCTGATCGCCCTGGATGAAGGCGCCGAACCCGATGAGGCGCTGCCTCCCGCCCTCGTCGACCGTTTGGCGCTATTTCTTGACCTTGACGGCATCCCTGCCGCCGACGCCCCCCCGCTTGGGGTCGATCTCGCCACGCTGGCACAGGCCCGCGCAAGGCTGGCCGATGTGACCTTTGCCCCAAAGGCGGCTGAAACCATGACCCGCCTTGCCGCCGCCATGGGTATCGCCAGCCTGCGCGCGCCCTTGCTGACGCTGGCCACCGCCCGCGCCCTGGCGGCATGGCGCGGTGAGGCGACCGTCAGCGACGACACGCTGCGCCATGCCGCCGAACTGACGGTGGCCCATCGCGGCAGCCTGCCCGACACCGCTGAACCTGAAAACACCCCGCCGCCACCGCCGCCCCAACCCGAACAGCCCGACAGTGCTGACCCCCAAAGCCGCCAATCACCCGACACCATCCCTGATGAGCTGCTGCTGGATGCCATTCGCGCCGCGCTGCCGCCCGACCTTCTGGCCCGACTGGCCGTGGCCCGTGCCACGCGTGCCGCAAAAGGCAGCGGCGGTTCCGGTGATGCCCGCAAAGGAAACCACCGCGGCCGCCCCCTTCCCCCGCGCCCCGGCGCGCCGGGCAGCGGCAAACGGATCGACCTTGTTGCCACCCTGCGCGCGGCCGCCCCTTGGCAACCCTTGCGCCGCAAGACGGCCCTTGTCGACAAGCCGGGCCTGCACATCCGCCAATCCGACCTGCGGCTGAAACGCTATGTCGAGACCTCGGACCGGGTTCTGATCTTTACCGTTGACGCCTCGGGGTCCTCGGCACTGGCCCGTCTGGCCGAGGCCAAGGGCGCGGTGGAACTGCTTCTGGCCCAAGCCTATGCCCGGCGCGACCATGTGGCGCTGATTGCCTTTCGCGGCCAATCGGCAGAGCTTCTCTTGCCGCCCACCCGGTCCTTGGTGCAAACCAAGCGGCAGCTTGCAGGATTGCCGGGCGGCGGCGGCACGCCTTTGGCGGCCGGGCTGCAACTGGCGCTTTTGACCGCGCTGCAAACCCGCGCGCGCGGCATGACACCGACGATTGCGCTTCTGACCGACGGGCGCGGCAATATCGCGCTGGATGGCAAGGCCGATCGGGTCGCAGCCGAAAGCGACAGCCAGCGTCTGGCGCTGGCCTTGCGCAACACCCATGTGCCGACCCTTGTGATCGACATTGCCACCCGGCCGCAAAACGCGCTGCGCGATCTGGCCGCGCGGCTGGATGCGCCCTATCTGCCCCTGCCCCGCGCCGATGCCCATAGGCTTTCTGCGGTGTTGGGCGCGGCACTGGAGGGCTGATGCAGGCACCCGAAATCCCCCCTGTGATCCCCCGAGCGATCCCCCCAATGATCCCCGCCGATTGGCCAAACCGCGCCGCCTCGCGCCAGATCGCTTGCGCGCCGCATCTGTGGCATGTGCAGCAAATGGGAGAGGGATCTACGATTTTGCTGATCCATGGCGCGGGCGGGGCCAGCCATAGCTGGCGGGGGTTGGTGCCTTTACTGTTGGGTCACTATCACCTGGTGATCGTGGACCTTCCCGGTCAGGGCTTTACCCGGCTGGGCGCCCGGCACCGCTGCGGGCTGGATGCCATGGCCGAGGATCTGGCCAGGCTGATCGCCCAGGAAGGCTGGCAACCTCTGGCCTATATCGGCCATTCGGCCGGGGCCGCCATTGCGCTGCGCCTGACCGAGATCGCCCCGGCCCCCGCTGTGATCGGGCTGAACGCCGCCCTTGGCCAGTTCGAGGGCGTGGCGGGTTGGCTTTTTCCGGTCATGGCCAAATTTTTGGCCGCCGCCCCCTTCGTGGCGCAGATCTTCAGCCGCCTTGCGGGCAACCCAGCCAAGGTGGCCTCGCTTCTGGCATCGACCGGCTCGACCATCGACGCCACCGGCCAGGCGCTTTATCTGCGGCTCTTGCGCATGCCAAATCACGTCGATGCCACCTTGGCGATGATGGCGCAATGGTCGCTGGACGGTCTCTTGGCCCGCTTGCCCCAGCAGACCACCTCTTGCCTGCTGATCACCGCCGCGAACGACCAGGCGGTGCCCCCAGCGAAATCGGCGCAGGCCGCTGCCCGCATGCCCCATGCCCGTTGGCAGGATGTTGCGGGTTACGGCCACCTTCTGCACGAAGAGGCCCCGCACAGCGTGGCGCCCTTGATTCTTGATTTCCTTGCCACAATTGCCCCGGCCCCGATGTCCGGCCCTATGAAAGAATGCCCATGACGAAACTTCTCTTGCGCGCCCTTACCGGGGAAACCCTGCCGACCCCGCCGATCTGGATGATGCGGCAGGCGGGGCGGTATTTGCCGGAATATCGGGCAACGCGGGCTGAGGCGGGGGACTTCCTGTCCTTGTGCTACAACGCCGACCTTGCCGCCGAGGTCACCTTGCAGCCGATCCGCCGCTATGGGTTCGATGCGGCGATCCTTTTTGCCGATATCCTTCTTTTGCCGCAGGCCCTTGGCGCCGATCTCTGGTTTGAAACCGGAGAAGGCCCGCGGCTGTCGACCATCACCGACATGGCCGGGGTCCGCGCGCTGAAACCCAAGGACGCGATCCACGACACCCTCACGCCCATCTATGAAACCGTGCGGATTCTGGCCCGCGAATTGCCCAAAGAGACCGCGCTGATCGGCTTTGCCGGCGCGCCCTGGACCGTGGCGACCTATATGATCGCCGGGCGCGGGACCCGCGACCAAGGCCCGGCCCATGCCCTGAAGGCCACGGATCGGGCAACCTTCGCGGCGCTGATCGACGTGATCACCGAGGCGACGATCGACTATCTGTCCGAGCAGGTGAAGGCCGGGGCCGAGGTGATGAAGCTGTTTGATTCATGGGCCGGGTCCTTGAAGGGGCAGGATTTCACCGATTTTGCCGTGAAACCCGCTGCGCGGATCATCGCGGAACTCAAATCTCGCCACCCCGGCCTGCCGGTGATCGCCTTCCCGCGTGAGGCGGGGGCGGGCTATGTGGGCTTTGCCAAGGCCACTGGGGCCGATTGCGTGGCGCTGGACAATTCGGTGTCGCCCGAATGGGCGGCTGAACATGTGCAGGTCTCGGGCTGCGTGCAGGGCAACCTGGCACCGGAACACATGGTCACCGGCGGCCAAGCCCTGATCGATGCCACCCGCCGCGTTGTGGATGCCTTCAGGGGCGGCCCGCATATCTTCAACCTTGGCCACGGCATCACCCCGGATGCCAACCCCGACAACGTGGCGCTGATGATCGAGACCGTGCGCCGGGGCTAAAAGGCGCAAGGGGCAGGCGGCAAACTGGGGGAAGGATGGTGCTGCAAGAGAGGATTGAACTCTCGACCTCTCCCTTACCAAGGGAGTGCTCTACCACTGAGCTACTGCAGCGCCGGGGCGCGTCGGCGGGCTGACCTACCGGGCGTGGCGGGTGATTAGACGCAATTTCGGGGGGGCGCAAGAGGCTTTTCGCATCCCTTCTGGACGGTTTTTCCGCCCTGAGGTATGGAGAGGGCCATGCAGGACGACCCCGACAAATCCTCAACGTCAAAACCCGGCACCGCGCGGCCCCAAAGCCGCGAAGACCGGTTGAAAGCCGCGCTCAAGGCCAATATGACCCGTCGCAAGGTTCAGGCGAAAACGCGGGCCAAGGTGCAGTCGCAGAATGATAAAGAGGACGAGTAGATGGATTCGATTCTGGTCAAGGGCAATGGCGCGCTGAACGGGGTGATCCCGATTGCCGGGGCAAAGAATGCCTGCCTGACCCTGATGCCCGCGACCCTGCTGAGCGATGAGCCGCTGACGCTGACCAACGCGCCGCGCCTGTCGGACATCCGCACGATGACCCAGCTTCTGGGCAGTCTGGGGGCCGAGGTGGCGTCCTTGCAGGACGGGCAGGTGCTGGCCATGTCCAGCCATGCCATCACCAACCACACCGCCGATTATGACATCGTGCGCAAGATGCGCGCCTCGATCCTGGTGCTCGGCCCGATGCTGGCGCGCGATGGCCATGCGGTGGTGTCGCTTCCCGGCGGCTGCGCTATTGGCGCACGCCCGGTGGACCTGCATCTAAAGGCACTTGAAGCAATGGGCGCGGACCTTGACCTGCGCGAGGGCTATGTCCACGCCAAGGCCCCCGGCGGTCGGTTGCAGGGCGCGGTGGTGGAGTTTCCCTTTGTCTCGGTCGGGGCCACTGAAAACGCGCTTATGGCGGCGACCCTGGCCAAGGGCACAACGGTACTGAAAAACGCCGCGCGCGAGCCCGAGATTGTCGATCTGGCGCAATGCCTGCGCAAGATGGGGGCCGAGATTGACGGCGAGGGCACGTCGACCATCACCATCCAAGGCGTGGATCGCCTGCATGGTGCGACCCATCCTGTCGTGACCGACCGGATCGAGTTGGGAACCTACATGCTGGTGCCCGCCATTGCCGGGGGTGAGGTGGAATGCCTGGGCGGTCGGCTGGATCTGGTTGGCGCCTTTGCCGAGAAACTGGACGCAGCCGGCATTGAGGTGACCGAAACCCTACGCGGCCTGAAGGTCAAGCGGCGCAGCGACCGGGTGCGCGCGGTGGATGTCGTCACCGAACCCTTCCCCGGCTTTCCCACCGATCTTCAGGCGCAGATGATGGCGCTTCTGTGCACCGCCGACGGGGTTTCGGTGCTGGAAGAAAAGATCTTTGAAAACCGCTTCATGCATGCGCCCGAACTGATGCGCATGGGTGCGCGGATTGACGTTCACGGTGGCACGGCCACTGTGACGGGCGTCAAGCGGCTGAAAGGCGCGCGGGTGATGGCGACCGATCTGCGCGCCTCGGTCTCGCTGATCCTTGCCGCTTTGGCCGCCGAGGGGGAAACCGTGGTCAGCCGCGTCTATCACCTCGATCGCGGCTATGAGCGGGTCGAGGAAAAGCTGCGTGCCTGTGGCGCGCAGATCGAGCGGATCGCCGGATGACCGATGCGCGGTTCGAAGATTGCGACGAAGCCCCGCTGCGCCTGATCGCCATGGTGCCCGAGGATCTGCCGGTGCTGGCGGCCCTTGTGCAGGATGCAGTGTTTCCGATCACGGAGATGACCTATGCCCGACCGCGCCGCCGCTTTGCGATGCTGTTGAACCGCTTTCGCTGGGAGGACCGCGAGGCGGCAGAACGCGAACGCCGCCCCTATGAGCGGGTGCAGGCGCTGTTGACGGTCGAGACTGTCACGGCGGTGCGCAGCGCAGGCATTGATCGGGGACAGAAGGACACCATCCTGTCGCTTTTGGGGCTGGCCTATGCAGGCCCCGCCGAGGGCCCCGGCCGCCTGACGCTGACCCTTGCCGGTGATGGGGCGATTGAACTTGATGTCGAGGCGCTGGAAGTCAGCCTGCGCGACACCACCCGGCCCTATCGCGCCGTTTCGGGCAAGGCCCCCCAGCACGGCTGACGGCCCACGAAGGTCCCCTGCAAAGCCCCCTGCAAAGCCCCCCGCCCAGCCCCCCTGCCAAGCCCCTTGCCAGATTTTTTCACCTGTGAAGTAATATCGCAAAGCGGAGGGGGCCATGCGCTATTCGGAAACCATCACGATCGAAGATCTGGATACCGATCCCTTCCCGCATTATGCGCGCCTGCGCGCCGCTGATCCCATTGCACCGGTGCCCGCAGCCAATTGCTGGTTCGCCACCCGCTGGAGCGATATCGAACAGATCGCCCGCCACCCTGACTTCACCGCCGTCTCGGACGAGGCCCCGGTCAATGCCGCCTTTGGCCGCCCGAATGTGCTGACCTGCGAAGGCGAGACCCATGCCGCCTTGCGCGGCGGGATCGAGCCGCATTACCGGCCCCGCCGCGTGGCCGAGTATATCGACAGCCTTGTGCGCCCGATTGCCGAGGCCCAGCTTGCCGCCTTTCGCGCCTCAGGCTCGAATGACCTTTTGACCGAGTATTTCGAGCCAATCTCGGCCCTGGCCCTTGCGCGGTCTTTCGGGTTCATGGAGGTGGACACCCCGACCCTGCGGCGCTGGTTTCACGGGCTGAGCCAGGGGGCCATCAACTTTGAACGCTACCCTGCGCGCGATGCGATCTGCCAAGAGGTGGTGGCCGAGATCGAACATGTCGCCCTGCCGCTTCTTGAGCGCTTGGCCAAGACCCCGGACCATTCCCCCTTGTCGCACATGCTTCACTCCGGGATGGAACCGGGACAGGTTCGGTCGGCCGAGATGATCCTGCCCTCGGTCAAGGTCACGCTGCTGGGGGGTATGCAAGAGCCGGGGCATGGGGCGGCGAACCTGCTGGTCGGCCTGATGCAGAACCCCGCCCAGTTCACCGCGCTGCGCGCCGATCTCGACGCCCTCTTGCCGCAAGCGATTGACGAGGCGCTGCGCTGGATCGCGCCCATCGGCACCATGATGCGCACCGCAACCCGCGACACGCAGGTGAACGGGGTAAAGGTGCCGGAAGGCACGCCGGTTTCGTGCATCTTTGCTTCCGCCAACCGCGACGAGACGCGCTGGGACAATGCCGACGCCTTCGACATCTTCCGCCCGCAAAAGGCGCATATGTCCTTTGGCCAGGGCGCGCATTTCTGCGCGGGCAAGTGGTTTGCCAAGGCCCAGATCGAGGTGGCCATGCGCGTCCTTCTGGACGGTTTCCCGCATCTCGCCTTTGCCGATGACCCGCCCGAGTTTCGCGGCTGGGAGTTTCGCGCGCCCACCCATTGCCGCGTGGCACTATGACCTTGCGGGTGCGCCGAAACCCGGCATAACTGCGCCAAAGCCTGCAACGGACACCCCATGCCGATCGCCTATGTCTCACTGCCCGGTCGCGGCGCGACGGATGCCCTGATCGCCAGCGCCGTTGACCGCCTGCGCCGTTCGGGGCTGCGGCTGGCCGGGACGGTGCAAACCGATGTGCCGCGCGCAGGCCGGACGCTGTGCGACATGGAGCTGGCCGTCTTGCCCGATGGCCCGGTGTTCCGCATCAATCAGGACCGGGGCGAGGCGGCGCGGGGCTGCCGTCTGGATGGCGGCGCGCTGGAAGAGGCGGTGGTCGCGGTCGAGGCCCGCATGGCCGGGGCCGAGGTGCTGATCGTCAACAAGTTCGGCAAGCTTGAGGCGCAGGGCCGCGGCTATGTTCCCCTGATCGCCGAGGCGCTGGCCCGCAACATGGCGGTTCTGGTTGGCGTCAACGCCCTGAACCTGCCCGATCTGTTGGCCTTTTGTGAGGGGCTGGCCAAGGCCCTACCCCCCGACCCCGACGCCATAGCGGATTGGGTAGCCTCAACGGCGGCCGAACAGCGTTAACACAATCTTCAGCGAATCGACCTAAGTCTCGGGATGTCCACCCTTGTGGACAGGGTGCTGCTTGCAAATCACGTACCCAACCACACCCCAAGGCCCCGTCGGTCCCCAACCGGCGGGGCCGATCCTTATCCCAGCACCGCGCCCGGGTTCATGATCCCGGCCGGGTCAAGCGCTGCCTTGATGGCGCGCATCGCAGCAAGCTTGGCCGGATCACCATAGCGGCCAAGATCATCCACCTTCAGTCGCCCGATCCCATGTTCAGCCGAAACCGATCCGCTCATCTCATGCACCAGATCATGGATCGCGGCCTTGATCGAACCGCGGAGCGCAAGATCATCCTGTCGCGTGCGACCCCGCGCCGGAAAGACGTTGTAATGCAGGTTGCCATCGCCCAGATGGCCGAAACAGTTAATGCGGAAATCGCCCAATCCCGCCAGTGCCTGCGCGGCGCGCGGAATGAAACGGGGCACTTCGGACAGGGGCAACGAGATGTCATGGTTCGAGACCGCCCCCACCTTGCGGTTGGCCAGGGGCAGGCTTTCGCGGATCTTCCACAACCCCGCCGCCTGCGCTGCCGATTGTGCGACCACACCGTCGCCCACCAGACCCGCTGCCATCGCCTCGTCCAGCAGCCCCGCCATCAGCGCCTCGGCCCGCTCGAAGCCGGCCGGAAGGCCAAGCTCGACCAGCACCATCCACTCAGGCACCGGCGACAAGGGCACCGCAACCTCGGGCATGTATTCGGCCAGAAACTCTGGCCCCTGCCGATGAATCAGCTCAAAGGCGGAAATCATGCCGGACGCCCGCGCCTCGGCCATGGCCAGAAGATGGAGCGCCCCTTCGGGCGACGGCACCGCCAGAAGCGCGGTCGCCACGCTCGCCGGGCGCGGAAACAGCCGCAGGGCGGCGGCCGTGATGATGCCCAGCGTCCCCTCCGCCCCGATCAGAAGGTGCCGCAGGTCATAACCGGTGTTGTCCTTGCGCAGCCGCTTCAAACCCCGCAGCACGCTGCCATCCGGTAAAACCGCCTCGATCCCCAGACAAAGATCACGGGCATTGCCATAGCGCAGCACGTTGACCCCGCCTGCATTGGTGGCCAAAAGCCCGTGATCTTTG
>VGDH01000022.1 GCA_016869835.1 Alphaproteobacteria bacterium | reverse complement strand
CACCACCACATCGGTGATGTCCAGCGTGGCCGGGTCCAGCGTCAGTTCCAGAACAATGTCCTCCTTCACCGCCACCAGAACCGGATCTTGCAGAACCGGGGTTTCCAGCGTGAACCGGGAATAGCCCTCAACCGCCAGATCATTGGCAAGGGCCTGCACTTCGGATGCCAGGCTTTGGGCCGTGGCCGGGACACCTCCCAGCAGCAACAGGGCAGCAAGGGCAAGGGACGGGGATTGAGGGGCGCTCATGGCATGTCTCCTGGCTTGGGGGATATCACATTCCATTTTAGGAATTGAATTTCCGGGGTCCTGCCCCCCTTTCGAGAGATCGCCAATCCCATTGCGCCAGTGTCGGGCAGGGACACCCGCGCGGGCGGGGGGCTTATCCGGCCCCTTCCAAGGCTTTGGCGCGGGCGAGAAAGTCGTGCCAGCGGGCATCTTCCGTGACCTGCCGCCCGTGCTTTTCGGCGATCAGCCGCAGATGATCGGCACAGCACAAAAGATGCAGCCGCGCGACATCTGGTAACGCCATCGCCTTGGTCTGCATCACAGCGAAGGCATCGGCATAGTGCAAGGCCGACATGTCCGGCTCGGTCCCCCGGTCATAGCGGGCGCGGTAGGCCTCGGTATAGCGGTCGGTCAGTGAGACCGGCGCGCGGGTGCCTGCCTTCAGGCTGAAGGTCTCGGCCGAGCGCAACATGTAATGGTTCATCTGGGCGCGGGCATGGGTGGCATGGGGTTTGGCCAGCGTGCGGATATAGCGCGGCGCGACGGGCGACCAATCCGGCACCCTCTCGCTCTTGGCATTGACCAGATACATGCCCGGATCCTCGGGGCTGCGGCCATAGCGCGCCAGATCCCAGCCGCGCGGCCCGTGTTCGCCCAGGGACTGAAACCAGCGCGGCTGGCGGTGCAGCATCTTCATCAACCGGCTGTCAGTGGCCTTGAGCGGCAGCGCCAGCGCGAATTGCTGATGCACCGGCAGGTCTTCAAACCCCTGCACCCCGCAAGTGCCAAAGATCCGCCAGTTAAAGCCCATAGCCAGAAACGGCACATCGGTGGTGCGCGTGCCGATCAGGTCGCTGATCTGGCCTGCGCCCTCATGAACCACCAGAAACTCGTCGACATCGCAGACCAGAACCCAATCGGCGCGGCGCAGTGCCTTGTGCTGGGTGGCCGCGGCGAGTTTGCGATGCGTGATCCTTTGGCCCGGCGCCACATCATGGCGCAGATGATGCACCCAGCCCGCCGCCTGCAGGGCATCCAGCAACTCGGGTGAGCGGTCGGTGCAATTGTTGGTCACCACCACCACATCGGAAAATCCCAACAAGCGATACCAGCAGACCCATTCCACAATGAACGGGCCTTCGTTTCGCATCGAGGCAACCACGGTAACGCGCAAACTCTGCTCCGGTCTTTGGGTCCAAGTGACCCAGCCAGGGGGGCCAACTCAAGCCGGGCAGGGCCAGGCCAGCGCGGGCTTGCCAAGCGGCGCCGGGCGTGGGATTCGAGGTGAAAAGAGGAGGGCGCGATGCGGCTGTTCGTGGGGCTTGGCAATCCGGGCGCGAAATATGCGGGCAACCGCCACAACATCGGCTTCATGGCGCTGGACCGGATTGCCGCCGATCACGGCTTTGGCCCCTGGAAAAAGTCACATCAGGGGCTGGCCTGCGAAGGGCGGCTGGGGCTGGAAAAGGTCGTGCTTCTCAAACCCGAAACCTTCATGAACCTGTCGGGCCAATCGGTACAATCGGCGGTCAGTTTCTACAAGCTCGGGCTGAAGGAGGTGACGGTGTTCCATGATGAGCTGGACCTTGCCCCCGGCAAGATCCGGGTGAAAACCGGGGGCGGGCATGCCGGCCACAATGGCCTGCGCTCGATCCATCAGCATCTGGGCGAGGCTTACCATCGCGTCCGCCTTGGCATTGGCCATCCCGGCCACAAGGACGCGGTGGCGGCCTATGTGCTGCATGATTTTGCCAAGTCCGATCAGGATTGGCTGGATGACCTGATGCGCGGCATTTCCGATGGGGCGGTGGCGCTTGCGGCGGGCGACAGTGCGAAGTTTCTCAATGCGGTGTCGTTGCGCACCGCGCCTGCCCGCAATTCCGGCACCGGTCCGGCCCCGGAAGGTGCGGCGACCGAGGCCAAGCCCGCCCCCCCGGCCCCCCCGGCCGCCAGCCCCTTCGACCGGCTGCGCGGGCTGTTCGGCAAGGGCAATTGACCGGCCGCGCCCGGTGTTTCAGGCTTGCCAGCCGCGCCGCGACATGATCGCCTGCGCCAAAGCGAAAGGACACTGACATGCCCCGCCTTCTCCGCCGCCTCGTGCAGCTCTTGGCCGTTCTAGCCCTGATCCTCGCAGCCGTCGGGCTGTGGAAACGTGAAGAGATTGGGCGGCTTCTGGCCGTGAACAGCCTTTTCGCGCCTGAAAACATCGTCGAGAACTTCAGCCACATGGACCGGCTTTTCCTTACCCGCCCGCTGTCGCGCGGCGAAGCGCCGGTCTCGCCCTTGCCCAAGGGGCCGGAGGCGACGCTCGCCCCCGAGGTGGAGACCTGGATCAAGGACCGCGCGGTCACGGCCCTTGTGGTGTTGAAAACCGGCCAGCTTGTGCATGAAAGCTATCACCTTGGCACCGGGCCAGAGGATCTTCGCATCTCATGGTCGGTGGCCAAAAGCTTTCTCGCCGCCCTTTTCGGCGTGATCGAGGCCGAAAGCGCGATTGAAAGCCTGGATGATCCGGTGGTGAAATATGCCCCCATGTTGGCCGGATCGGCCTATGACGGGGCGACGATCCGCGATATTCTGACCATGTCATCAGGGGTGGCCTTCAATGAGGACTATCTGGATTTTAACAGCGATATCAACCGGATGGGGCGCGTTCTGGCGCTTGGCGGCACGATGGACGGCTTTGCCGCCGGTCTTGCTGCACGCGCGGCGGACCCCGGCGCGCGGTTCCACTACGTCTCAATCGACACTCATGTCTTGGGCATGGTGATCCGGGGGGCCACGGGCCAGGACATTCCCGAACTTCTGGAAAGCCGCATCCTGCACCCGATGGGGCTTGAAGCCGCGCCCTACTACCTGACCGATGGCGAGGGCGTGTCCTTTGTCCTTGGCGGCATGAACATGCGCACCCGCGATTATGCGCGCTTTGGCCAGATGGTGCTGCAGGGCGGCAAATGGCAGGGGATCCAGGTGGTGCCCGAGGTCTGGGTTCTGGCGATGACCAGCCCGCAGGCCCGGGATGGCTCGGCCTATGGCTTCCAGTGGTGGATCCCGGCCAATGCCAGCCCCGGCGAGGTGATGGCGCAGGGCATCTATGGCCAGTATATCTATATCAACCCCGGCCTTGGCGTGGTGATCGCCGTCAACTCGGCCGATCGGGGGTTTGAAGAGCCGGGCGTGCATGAGGGCAATATCGCCATGCTGCGCGCCATTGCGGCAGGTCTGCCCAGCCCCTGAGTCCCAAGGTCGCAGGCGCGGTGGCGAGGCATTGAAAAATCCCGGCAATGCCGCCATATTGCGCCGCAGAACAGGACCCGCAATCCGCCCCGGCGGTCATGCGGGCAGCATGAGGCAGACCGATGACGCACAAACTCTTGCCCGCCCGCAGGCTGGCCATGTCTTGCAGCGCCCTCTTGATCGCCAGCCTGATGGCCGGTGCCGCCTTTGCCGGCCCGATCGAACGGGCCTGCAACAAGTCCGACCGCAAGGCCGCCAACCGTGTTCTGTGCGACTGCATCCAGCGGGCCGCCGACAGCACCTTGTCCAACCGCGACCAGCGCCGCGCCGTGGGCTTTTTCAAGAACCCCGAAAAGGCCCACAAGGTCTGGATGTCGAAAACCCGTGGCGATGACGCCTTCTGGGACCGCTACAAGGCCTTTGGCTCGACCGCCGAGGCGATGTGCGGTGCCCCGGCCACCGAACCCTGATCCGCCGGGCCGCGCTTGGCGCCGCGACCCGTCAGCTTGCCTGCGCCTGAAGGCTGGCGATCAGCCCGTCGCTGGCCGCCTCGATCATGTCCAGAACCGCGTCGAACGCGCCTGTATACCACGGATTGGGCACCTCATCGCCGTAACCCGTGGCATGGCTGAGAAACAGGCGCGGCGAGGGGCCGCCTTTCGGGCACAGCGCCTGAACGTCCGAAAGATTGCGGCGGTCCATCACCAGAATATGGTCAAAGCGGGTGAAATCCTCGGTCCGGATCTGCCGGGCCCGAAGCGGGGCAAGGTCATAGCCGCGCCGTGCGGCGGCGGTGATGGCGGGCGGATAGGGCGGCTCGCCCTCATGCCAGCCGCTTGTGCCGCAACTGTCCACGATCACCCGCAGCCCCGCCTGCGCTGCGCGCTGGCGAAACACCGCCTCGGCCGTGGGCGAGCGGCAGATGTTGCCAAGGCAGACGAACAGAACCCGCGTCACTGGGGCTTTTCTCCCAGCCGATAGCGCGCGGCATGGGCAGGCAGCGCAACCCCCGGCGGCAGATCAGGCGCCGGAACCGGCGCCCCCATGGTCAGCGACACTGGCAAAAGCCCGGCCCAGACCGGCCAGCCCTTGTCTGCCTCGGGATCGGTGCCGCCCGGTTCGGCGGCGGAAATCTTGGCCGAAGCCTCGGTCAGGGGCAGCGACAGCAGGCCCGTCGCCTTGACCTCTTGCGCGGTCATCGGACGCAGCATCGGCCAGCGGCCGGGAAACAGCCGTTCGACCATGGCTTCAAGATGGGCCGCCTTGGCGGCCGGGTCGGTGACCCATTCCGCCTGTCCGAACACCATGACCGACCGCGAATTCACCGAATGTTCAAAGGCCGAACGCGCCAGCACCATGGCATCGGTCAAGGTGACGGTAACGCAGACCGGGCAACCCTTGCCTGCCTGCAAGGACCGCGAGGCGGCCGAGCCATGCCAGTAGATCCGGTCGCCCTCGCGCCATTGCAGCGTGGGAATGACGACCGGCGCACCGTTCATCACATAACCCACATGGGCCACCGGCATGGCGTCCAGAATGGCGTCGATGGTGGCACGGTCATAGGCCGCCTTTTCATGCAGGCGGCGCAGGCGGGTGCGGTCTGAAGGGGCCTTGGTCATGCGCGCCACGCTAGGGCGCGCGGCGCGGCGGGTAAAGGGGCGGCGTCTGTCAGTTGTCTCTGTTTGGCCATGGCCATGCTGCATCTGATGGCCCGAATGGTCCATCGCCATGCCGCCCTTGCGGGAATTGTCCACCGGCACCTCGACCACCAGAGCACCCGCCTTTTCAAAAGTCAGCGTCAGGCTGATCACGTCGCCGTCGGCCACCTCGCGTGTCAGGCCCATCAGCATCACATGATCGCCCCCGCGCGCCAGCGCATGTTCGCCGCCCGCCGGAATGGCAAAGCCCTCGGGCACATGCAGCATCTGCATCACGCCATTGGCGTCTTCCTTGTGGGTGTGCAGTTCGACCTTCTCGGCCACGTCCGAGGCTGCGCCGATCAGCCGGTCCTCTGCATCGCCAGGGTTCATCACCGTAAAGAACACCGCGCCCGAAGTCCCGATCCCGCCCATCGTGCGGGCATAGGGATCCTGGATCATCACACCCTCATCGGCAAAAGCCGGGGCGGCCAGCAGGGTGGCGGCAAGCGCAAGAAGGCGGGCAAGGCGGGTCATGGGGGCACCTGTTGGAAAGGGCAGCCAAAGGGCCGCGGTGTCATCTCGGCGTCAGTCTGCCACGCCACCCAAGGTGCGGAAAGGCGACAGATTGCCCAAGGCAAGGCGCTTTGTCGCCACGTCCGGCGCGGGCAAAGCCAAAAGGCCCCGCCTGACGCACAGGCGGGGCCTTGAACCGGGATCGGCGAGGCAAGATCAGGCGGCGGCCTGAGCCTTGGCGATTTCGCGCTTGATCTTCAGGGCGTTGACCGAGAGATCTTCGTCCTTGGCCTTGGCCAGGAAGGCGTCGAGCCCACCGCGATGATCGACGGTGCGCAGGGCAGCGGCCGACACGCGCAGCTTGAACGACTGGCCCAGAACGTCCGAGATCAGCGTGACGTCGTTCAGATTCGGAAGAAACCGACGACGGGTTTTGTTGTTGGCATGGCTGACATTGTTGCCAGACATCGGGCCTTTGCCGGAAAGTTCGCAGACGCGCGACATTGTCGTGATCCTTCGTGTCAAAACAGGAGGGCCCGCCCGAAAGGGGCGGAAACCGAATTCGATAGGGGGCGTTTAGGGGGAATCCCGGGGGACGTCAAGCGATTCACAAGGAAAGGCTGACGCCAATCATGCGGGCGGCGTTCCGCCCCGCCGGGCGCGCCGGATGCGGCTGACGGGCTGCCTGCGGCGGTGCGCCGGGGGAATCTTCTCGGCCTCGCGGTATTGCGCCACAGTGCGCCGCGCCAGCCGCACCCCGGTATCCTCGGCCAGCCGGTCGGCAAGCGCGGCGTCTGACAAGGGCGCCTCGGGCGGTTCAGCGGCAACGATTCGGCCCAGATGATGGCGCAACGCCGCCGCTGCCAGAACCGAACCCTTGCTCTCATCCCCCAGTGGCGGCATGTCTGACCGCCGTCCCGGCCCCCGCACCCCCGGCCCGCGCGCGCCGGAAAACATCTGCCGCAGCCACCACACGCCAAAGGGACTGTCCATGCTGGCCCCGGCCACGACGCGGCTGATCGTGCTGACATGCAGGCCGAAGGCCTCGGCCAGGTCAGCCATCAACATTGGCCGAAGCGCCCCCGGCCCCTCGATCAGCGCCGCGCTTTGCCGCGCGACAATCTCTTCGCCCACCCGCAACAGCGTGTCGTTGCGCGCCCGAAGCATGGTGCACAGCGCCTTGGCTGCTGCGCGCTGGCCCCTCGCCTCCTCGCCCTCCCCATCGGCAAGGCCCTTGGGTCGCGGCACGATCTCCAGCGACGGCAGGGCCGACCGGTTCAGCGTCAACACCCAGCGCCCCGCCGCATCCGGCTGCGCCAGCAGGTCGGGCTCGCGCCCCAGCGCCGGGGCAGTGGCGGCAAACTGCGTTCCGGGCTTGGGGTTCATCGCCCGGATCAGCCGAAAGCGCGTCACGACCCCCGCCGCATCGCAGCCGCAAAGCCGCGCCAGCCGGTCGGTCTGACCTGCTGCCAACAGATCAAGATGGTCAAGCATCACCTGCATCTCTCGGTCCAGCCGCCCCATGTCGCGGGCCTGCAAGGCCAGACATTCCGCCAGCGAGCGGGCAAAAAGCCCCGCAGGTTCAATCTGGTGCAGCCGGGCAAGCACCGCCTCCACCGCCGCCTCTGGCAGGGCCAGATCCTGCGCGATAGCCGCGACCGGACGGCCCAGCCAACCCGACGGCTCCAGCGCCTCGACCAGGGCCAGTGCAACGCGCTGATCGGCGGCCGCCAGATCCATGGCGCGGATCGCGCTCAGCACATGGGCCACAAGGCTTGGCTGCGGATTGGCCGCGTCGTGCAGGTCGATGGCAAAGGCACGGCCGGGCTGCATGTCCAAACCCCTGCCGGCCCCATGGCCCCGGCCCAACACCCCGCTCCAGCGCGGCAACCAATCGCCCAAGGCAGGTGCCTCTGGCGCCATCAGCCGCAGATGCGGGTTTTCGGCCGCCTGTTCTTCCAGATAGCGCGTCAGCCCGGCCGTATCGCTGCGCAAAAGCCGGATTGCGGTGTGCAGGCTGGTGTTCAGCGCAAGCCGCTGCTGTTGGGCGATGACAATGCGCTGACGCTGGCTCATGGGCTGGCTCATGGGGCGAAAGGCTAGCGCATGGCAGGGCAGGGGGCAATCGGCAGCCCCCCAGCGGCACGGTCGCACGAAGGTGAGGCGGCTGGCCTGTTCAATCGCCCCACCCGGCGTTAGGAAGGCGACAAGCGAAAGGGGCACCGATGCGGGGCGCAGAGATTCCGGCGGTCAAGGATCTGGTCTTTGTGGGCGGGGGCCATTCCCACGCGCTCGTCCTGCGCGCCTTTGCGATGAAGCCATTGCCGGGCCTGCGGCTGACCGTGATCAACCCCGGCCCCGCTGCACCTTACACGGGCATGCTGCCCGGCCTGATCGCGGGCCATTACCGGCGCGACGAGATCATGATCGACCTTGTGCGGCTGGCCCGCCAGGCCGGGGCGCGCGTCATCCTTGACCGCGCCACCGGCATCGACCGCGACCGCCGCCTTGTTCAGCTCGCAAAATCGCCGCCCGTCGCCTATGACCTTCTCTCGCTCGACATCGGCATCGGCTCCGACCTGCCCGGCATCCCGGGCTATGGCGACCATGCCGTCGCCGCCAAACCCCTTGGCCGCTATGCTGAGGTTTGGGAGGCTTTCCTGGCCCGCGCGCTTCCCGCGCCCCGACTTGTCATCATCGGCGGCGGGGTGGGGGGCGTGGAACTGGCGCTGGCCTCGCACCACCGGCTGACCAGCCTGGGCCGTGCCCCGCAGATCACCGTCGTCGATCGGGACGCGCTGCTGCCCAATATTGGCCAGGCCGCCCGCGCCACGCTCTTGCGCCACCTGCAAGCCGCAGGCATCCGCGCGATCACCGGGGCCGAGGCCACCCGGATCACCGCCGAAACGGTTGCGCTGACCACGGGCGAAACGCTGGCGGCCGATTTCATCCTCTCGGTCGCCGGATCGCGACCCCAGGGCTGGCTGGCCAATACCGGCCTTGCCCTGCATGACGGTTTCGTCAGCGTCGGCCCCAGCCTGCAAAGCTCGGACCCGCTGATCTTTGCGGCCGGCGATTGCGCCCATCTCGCCCATGCCCCGCGCCCCAAGGCCGGGGTCTTTGCCGTGCGCGAAGCGCCGATCCTCGACCACAACCTGCGCGCCGCCCTGACGGGCGGGACGATGCGGCGCTATCAACCGCAGAGCGACTACCTCAAGCTCGTCTCGACCGGCGGGCGCGGCGCGGTGGCCGACAAGTTCGGCCTGCGCTCGGGCGGCGGCTGGCTTTGGCGCGTCAAGGACCGCATCGACCGCAGGTTCATGGCGATGTTCACCGCAGGCACGGCCATGACACAGCCCCCGCCGCCCCCGTCCCCGCCCCATGTCACGGGACTGCGCGAGGCGATGGGGGACAAGCCGCTTTGTGGCGGCTGCGGGGCAAAACTGGGGGCTGAGGGGCTCGCGGCAGCCCTCGCGGGCCTGCCCGCGCCCCGCCGGTCCGATGTGCTGTCGGGACGCGGCGATGATGCGGCCGTGCTCAAGGCCGGGCAGGGCGTGCAGGTCATCACCACTGACCATATGCGCGCCTTCGTGCATGACCCACGCCTGATGGCCCGGCTGGCCGCCATCCATGCCTTGGGCGACATCTTCGCCATGGGCGCCCAGCCACAGGCGGCCCTGGCACAGGTCATCCTGCCCCGCCTGTCAGACACGCTTGCCGCGCGCAGCCTCGCCGAAATCATGGACGCGGCGGCTGAGGTCTTTGCCGAGGCCGGGGCCGATGTGGTGGGCGGTCATTCCTCGATCGGGGCCGAGCTGACCATCGGCTTTACCGTGACAGGGCTTGCCGACCACCCGATCGCCAAATCCGGGGCGCAGCCCGGCGATGTGCTGATCCTCACGAAACCCTTGGGCACCGGCACGATCCTTGCCGCCGAAATGGCCCTGGCCCGCAGCCCTGGCCTGATCCTGGGCGAGGCGGTGGCCACCTGCCTTGCCTCCATGGCGCATAGCCTTGCCCCCGCGGCCCAGGCGCTTGCCCCCCACGCCCATGCCATGACCGATGTGACAGGCTTTGGCCTTGCAGGCCATCTGCTTGAACTCTGCGATGCCTCCGGCACAGGCGCGACCCTACACCTAGCCGATCTTCCCCTGCTGCCCGCGGCCGAGACGCTTGCCGCCGCAGGCGAAGCCTCGAGCCTCGCGCCGCAAAACCGTGCCGCCTGCCTTGGCCGGATCGCGGGTGCGGTGACCAGCCCGCGTGCAGCCCTCCTCTTTGACCCCCAAACCTGCGGCGGGCTCCTCGCTGCGGTCCCGGCCAAGGCCGCGCCCGCGCTCCTCGCGGCCCTTCCCGACGCCCGCGCCATCGGCGAGATCACGGCAGGCCCGGCCCGGATCGCACTTCGCTGATACCGCCTTCAATGTGGCTGAAATATCCTCGGGGGGTGAGCCGCGCATGCGGCGAGGGGGGCAGACAGCCCCCCTTCTGACGGCCGGCAAAGGTCCCGCGATCCGGGGCCAAAGGGGCCGAAGCGCCCGCTAAACCAGCGCCAAGACAGCCGTCGCTACCCGCGCAGCGGCATCGGGCAAGGTTCCGGGCGTCAAGGGCCCGGCCTCTACCTCGGTCAGCCGCACCTCCATCCGGGCGCGGTGACGCGCATAGCGCGGGTCATAGTGCCGCGCCATCAGGCTTTCGGCCAAGGGGCCAAAGGCCCCGGCCCCGGCCATGGCCTGCCAGTCGGCAATCACCTCGGCCGCATGCATCGGGCGCAGACTGTCGATCACTGCGGCCAGACGGGTCGGGTCGGCCACCATATCGGCATAGGCCCGCGTCAGATAGGCCGCCCGCGCCGCCACCGTGGCCCGCAGGGCAACACGCGGTGCGCGCTGCATCGCCTTCCAGATTTCCGGCGGCAGGCGGCAATTGCCGATCTTGGAGCTTTCCGCCTCCACCACCACCGGCCGCGTCGGATCAAGCGCCGCCAAGGCCAGCGCCAGGCGGCTTTCAAAGGCCTTCTGGCTCGGCTGGGGTCCCATGGCGCCAAAAAGGCTGCCGCGATGGTTCGCCAGGCCTTCCAGATCGATCACCTGCACCCCATGGGCAGGCAAAAGGTTCAGGATTTCGGTCTTGGCCGATCCGGTATTGCCATCCAGGACCACCATGGGCGCGCGCACCGGCGTGTCATAGACCTCGCGCACCACAAGGCCGCGCCAGGCCTTGTAGCCGCCCTTCAGGGTCTCTACCCGCCAGCCGATCTGGCTCAGGATGATCGCGAAAGACCCCGACCGCTGCCCGCCCCGCCAGCAATAGACCAGAGGCCGCCAGCCGCCGGGCTTTTCCGCCAAGGGGCCAAGCAGGTGGCCGGCCACATTGCGCGACACCAGCGCCGCGCCCAGCTTCTTGGCGACAAAAGGGTTCACCTGCTTGTAGATCGTGCCGACCCGCGCGCGTTCCTCGTCGTCCAGCACGGGCAGCGAGATCGCGCCGGGCAGATGATCCTCGGCATATTCGGCCGGCGCGCGGGCGTCGATGATGTCATCAAAGCCATGGGCGGCAAGATCGGTGAGGGAAGTCAGCGTGACGGGCATGTCCCGCCTCTACCCCATTGCGCCCGGTCCGGAAAGGGGGGCGTGGGTGGCCCGCGTCGCAAGATGGGTATTTGGGCCAAGATGAACATGAGCCGCGTCGCCCTCAGCCCCAGCCTGCCGTCAGACCCGGCAGATCGGTCCAGTCGGCGAAGGCTGTGTCATGCGCAATGCTGTCGACCGGCGATTTGCGATAGCCTTCGGTGTAAAAGAGGAAGGGCACCCCGGCGGCCTTGGCCGTTGCGGCATCCACCTCGCTGTCGCCGACAAAGATCGCCTTTGGCCGACCAAGGGCGCGGGCGGTCGCCAGCAGGTGTTCTGGGTCGGGCTTCCGGACCGCCAGACTGTCGCCCCCGAGGACCGCCGCAAAAAGCGGCGAAAGGACGAGGTGGTCAAGGATCGCGCGCGCGGGGCCGATGGGTTTGTTTGTGCAGATGCCCAGTGCAGCCCCCTGGGTGGTAAGTGTTGCCAAGGCCTGCCGCACGCCGGAGTAAAGCGTGGTCAGCTCGTGCCGGGCGCTGTAATCAGCCTCGAAGGCTGCAATCAGGTTCGCCCGGTCCTTCGGGGAGGCCGGGTGCGCGTGATGCGCCAAAAGCCGGTCGATCAGCGCGGGCAATCCGTTGCCGACAAAACTTTGCACCGTGGCGCGGCCGGTCTCAGGCAGGCCAATCGCCCCCAGCACCCGGTTCACCGTGGCGTGGATATTGGGCACCGAATCGATCAGTGTGCCGTCGAGATCAAAGATGACGGCGAGCCGCGAAAGATCAGTCCCGCCTCGTGTCAAATGGCCGCCTCGGCGGCTTTGCGGATGGCGCGGATGTTTTCGCCGTAGGGCGCGGGGTTGGCAACCGAGCCGCCCTTGAACACCGCTGAGCCCGCAACCAGCACATCGGCACCTGCAGCCGCGACGAGGGGCGCCGTTGCCGGGTCCACCCCGCCGTCAATCTCGATATGAATGGGCCGGTCGCCGATCATCTGGCGCAGCTGCCGCACCTTGGCCGTCATGTCGATGAACTTCTGCCCGCCAAAGCCGGGGTTCACCGTCATCACGCAGACAAGGTCTGTCAGGTCCAGAAGATGCGCCACCGCCTCGGCCGGCGTGCCGGGGTTCAGCGCGATGCCCGCCTTCATCCCGGCGCCGCGGATGGCCTGCAGGGTGCGGTGCGAATGGGGGCCAGCCTCGACATGGGCGGTCAGGATATCGGCGCCCGCCTTGGCGAAGGCCTCGATATAGGGGTCCACCGGCGCGATCATGATATGCACATCCATCACCGTCTTCACATGGCGGCGAAAGGCGGCCACGGCGGGCGGGCCGAAGGTGATGTTCGGCACGAAATGCCCGTCCATCACATCGACATGCACCCAATCGGCACCCTCGGCCTCGATCGCCTGAATCTCGCGGCCGAAATCGGCGAAATCGGCCGACAGGATCGAAGGCGCAATCTTGATGGAACGGTTGAAAGGGGCGGTCATGGGGGCCTCCGCTGCCGGGTTCGGTCGCTGCTAACGCGGGGCAGGGGGCTTTGGCAAGGGTTGATGCGCCGGGGTGTTGCCGGTAAAGGGCAAGGCGGCAAAGCAGGTCGGGTTTTGATAGTGATAGATGAGATGATCCCGGCCTGGGTGGAGGGCCGACTGACGCCGGTGGAAAAGCTGGCGGTGCATCGGCAGGGCCTGCGCCACAAGGCGGTGTCGGTCTTTGTGCTGTCAGAGCGCGGCATCCTGATCCAGAGGCGCGCCTTGGGCAAATATCACACACCGGGGCTTTGGGCGAACAGCTGCTGCACCCATCCCCTCTGGGGCGAGGCGGATGCGGTTTGCGCCGAGCGGCGGCTGGCCGAGGAGTTGGGGATTAGCGGGCTTGATCTTCAGGCCGCAGGTTGTGTGGAATACCGCGCCGAGGTGGGCGGTGGGATGGTGGAGCATGAGGTGGTGGCGCTGTTCCGCGCCCATGCACCCGCCGATCTGGCTATGGCGTTGAACCCCGATGAGGCGATGGATGCACGCTGGATCAGCCTTGCCGATCTGAGTGCAGAAATCGCGGCCAAGCCCGAGAGCTTTACCCCCTGGCTGCGGATCTATCTGGCCGAGCATGCCGATCAGATCCTTCGTGCCGGGCCTGCCGAGCCGGTGCAAAATTCTTGAAGGCAGAATTCTGGCCTGAAGGCCCAGGCGGAGTGCCCCTGGCGGGCCGGGGCCTCCGGCGGGGGTATTTGGGCCAAGATGAACCCACGCGCCTTTTGTCTTTTTCCAACAGTTCGGCTCGAATACGCTGCGAGAATTGTCGGTTTCTTGCGATATTCGATCATCCGAACAGGGCGCGGGCCTGTGCTTCGAGCCTTGCGCGCTGAAAGGCGATCATGTCGGCGGGGGGTTGCTGGGCCGTGATGATGTCGTGCAGCGGGTCGACCACGCCGATCTTTTCGCCGGACAGCGTTTCGACCACCGCAAGCCCGCAGAAGGGCACCATCAGTTCGGAATAGCCCCCCTCGTGCACGCACAACAACTTGCCGCCGCACAGATCATCGGCGAGCGCCTTGATCCGGGTGGCCATGGCGCGGAAGGTTTCGGCATGGGCCAGCATCCGCGCCAAGGGGTCGACGCCATTGGCATCCAGCCCTGAGGCGACCACGATCATGTCGGGCTTGTAGGCGCGCAGGGCGGGGGCGACCAGAAGGTCGAAGGCATCCAGATAGGCCTGATGGCCACCGCCGGGCAAGAGCGGGATATTGAGGTTATAGCCCAGCCCTTTGCCCGCACCGCGATCCGCCGCTGCACCCTTATCGAGCGGAAAGCAGCTTTCCTGATGCAGAGAGATCGTCAGCGTGTCGTCGCGATCATAGAACACCGCTTCGGTGCCATTGCCGTGATGCACGTCCCAATCGACGACCGCCACCCGCAAGGGGCCATGCTTGGCCCGCGCCGCCTCCAGCGCAATCGGGATATTGGCGAGCAGGCAAAAGCCCATCGAGGCATCGGGCAGGCAGTGATGGCCCGGCGGGCGCGACAGGACATAGCCATTGGTCACAGCCCCTGTCAGCACATCGTCAACCCCTTGCTTCACCAAACCTGCCGAGACCATGGCGATCTCATATGACCCCCGGCCAAAGGGCGAGTAATGCCCGGCATTGCCGCCGCCTGCATCGGACACCGACTTGAAAAGCTTCAGATAGTCCGGGGTATGGACCCGCAGCATGTCTTCCATCGTCACCTCGGGCGCATCGCGGACCGACAGCTTTTTCCACAGGCCCGAAACTTCAAGCAGGTTCTTGAACCGCCGCTTGGTTTCGGGGCTTTCAGCATGGCCTGCACCGGCGGGGGGCTGCACATGGCCGCCGACCGGAACGATCAGCGCATGTTCGCCCGTGGTGTGCCACAGGCAGCGTTCGTCATGATAGAAGGCGGTGGTCATCAGGTCGGTCCCCCTTGGTGCCTTGGGCGCGGACAATGTGGTCTGGGGTCAGTGTTCCGCATGGCCGGACCGCGCGCCATAGTGCAGATGCACCATGACGATCGGTCGCAGGGGGGCGGGGGCTGCATCCCGGCTGTTGCTTTGCGGAAACAGCCGAACGGCGATCCGGCTTCCTTATTTTTACCATACTGCTCGTGTCAGATGAAACGCGTTATGGTTGTGACCCGGTGCCGGCGCACCGCCAAGGGAATGTGATGCGATGGTGAGATGGGTGTTGATGGCCGTGCTGGCGGCCTTGCCGGTCCTGCTTGGGACGCCGGCGGTGGCCGAAGAGCGGGTGACGCTGGGCTGGGGCCGCATCTTCACCAATGACCAGATTGGCGATGGCAAGAACCGCTGGCGCACCGGCTCATACACGGTAAGCCGGGTGCGGGGACCAAGCTGGCAGGGCCATGCCGGGCATGGCTTTGGCGACATCCTTGAACTGCGCGGCCATGCCGGGGTGATTGCGCCCGCCAACCTTACCACGCCTGCGGCCAATGACCGGCGCTATGCCGGGGTGCTGAGCTTTGGGGTGAACACCCATTTCGGCTGGCAGGGGTCAGAGATGGCGCTGGGCGCAGAACTGGCGCTGACCGGGCCGCGCAATGGCATCGGCAGCTTTCAGAAATGGTTTCACGATCAGGCCGGGATGGTGCCGCCCTCGGCCGCAGTTCTCGATGCCCAGATCGGCAGCCGGCTTCATCCGGGTCTGAACGGCGAGATCGGGCGCAGCTTTGCCTTGGGCGAGGGGATCGTTGCGCGCCCCTTTGCCGAGGCGCGTCTGGGTGTCGAAAGCCTTGTCCGGCTTGGCGGTGATATCACCATCGGCCGGTTTGGCGAGGGCGGGCTGATGCTGCGCGATGTGACCACCGGCCAGCGCTATCGCGGGATCGAGGGGACGCGGACAGAAGGCTTCAGCCTGACGCTTGGCGGCGATGTGGCCCATGTGCTGGATACAGCACTTTTGCCCTCGGGCGGCACGGTCGGTGCCGAGAAGGATCGCTACCGTTTGCGCGCCGGGCTGCATTGGCAAGGCGAACGCGCCTCGACCTTTTACAGCATCACCTATCTGTCGCGCGAATTTGTCCAGCAGCCCGAGGGCCAGCTTGTCGGCGCGCTCAGCCTCAATCTGCGGTTCTAAAGCGGGCAGGCCCGCTGCCCCTTGCCGTCCGACCCCAATCCGGCCGCGCCAATCTAACTGCCAGACTGTTGCCACTTTGCTCTGGTCAATTGCCACCAATCTTGTTAACTTTTCGGCACAACCGGCGGTAACTGCCGGAGAAAACAAAACGAGCAGGCATACAGGCAATGAAAACGGGCTCTTTGGGCACGTTCGTCATCTCCTGGTCACAGACAGAAGTGGACGGCCTCAAGGCCGCGCCCCTCGACGTTCTTGCGGTCGGCACCACCTGGCGCTGGTCGGGGGCGGCGGTGCGCGTGGACGGGCCGCAGGGGTTGTTGCTTCTGGAAGGGGCCGAAGGGGCTGCGGACATACGCAAGCGTGCGGCGCGCATGGTGCGCCGACTGGTCGGGGTTGCGGTCGGCGATGAGACCGCCGAGGGCGAGGAACCGGGTCCCGATGCGGTCCCCGATCAGGCGTTCATCGTCACCGACGGCCATCAAAGCTATACGGTCACCATCATTCCGGTGCCCGATACCGGGGCGCGGCTATTGATGCTGGTGGGCGATCTGCCACCGGTAGAGCAAGACCTTTGGGTGGTGCGCACCGCAATCGACCGCACCCATTCCGGCGCAGGAGCCCGTACGGCGGGCGGGGTGATCTGTTTCACCCCCGAGACCCGGCTGGCCACTCCCATGGGCCCGCGCATGATCCGCGACCTGCAGCCCGGCGATCTGATCGAAACCCGCGACAATGGCCCGCAAGGGGTCTTGTGGTGTGGCCACCGCCGGATGACCGGCGCGCGGCTTTACGCCATGCCGCGTCTGCGCCCCATCCGCCTCAAGGCGGGCGCCTTGGGCATCGGCCGCCCGGATGAGGATCTTCTGGTTTCCCCCCAGCACCTCATTCTGTTGAAAGGCCCCGCCGCCCAGGCGCTGTTCAACACGCCCGAAGTGCTGGTCGCGGCCGAGGATCTGCTGAATGACCAGACCGTGATCGTCGATCATACCTTGCGCGAGGTCACCTATGTGCATATCCTGCTGTAGCGCCATAATGTGATCTGGGCCAACGGGCTGGAGTCGGAGGGCTTCCACCCGTCGAACACCTCGCTGGATACGGTGCATCCTGGGCAACTGGGCGCGCTGTTGCAGCTTTTGCCGGGGGTGGAAACCAACCCGCAAAGCTATGGCGACTATGCCTGGCGCAACCTTTCGGCGTCCGAGGCGGCGATCCTGCGCTATGAAATGGCGCAGTAACCGCCTCTCCTCGGGCGCCTTCGGCTTCTCGTCGAGGGCGCTGCCCGAAGAGTGACGCAGTCAACGATGAGGGGTGTTGACACCATCTTCGCCCCCTGTATAAGCCGCCCCACGGGTCCCGGAAGCAATTCCGGGGCTTTTCGTTGGTGTTGGTGGCCCTTGCAAATGGAACCCTGTCGTCCCGCTCGGGAAGAGGACAACGCCCTTCACATCCGCCCCTTGGGGCCACAGAAGGAGATCAGCCGTGACCAAACGCACGTCTGCCAAGTATAAAATTGACCGCCGCTTGGGCGAAAACATCTGGGGCCGCGCCAAGTCGCCGGTCAACAAGCGCGAATATGGCCCCGGCCAGCACGGCCAGCGCCGCAAGAATAAGCTTTCCGACTTCGGCACCCAGCTGCGCGCCAAGCAAAAGCTCAAGGGCTATTATGGCGACCTGACCGAAAAGCAGTTCCGCAAGATCTATGGTGAGGCCGAGCGTGTGCGTGGCGACACCGGCGAGATGCTGATCGGCCTCTTGGAGCGCCGCCTTGACGCCGTCGTCTACCGCGCCAAGCTGGTCCCGACCATTTTCGCCGCCCGCCAGTTCGTCAACCACGGCCATGTCAATGTCAACGGCAAGCGCGTCAACATCGCGTCGTACCGCGTCAAGGAAGGCGACGTGATCGAGGTCCGCGAAAAGTCCAAGCAGTTGGCCATCGTGATCGAAGCCATGGCTTCGGCCGAGCGTGACGTGCCCGACTATCTTGAAGTCGACGCCGGCAAGAAGATCATCAAGTTCGTCCGCACCCCCGGCCTGGGCGATGTGCCCTATCCGGTCAAGATGGAACCGAACCTGATCGTCGAATACTACGCCAAGAACTGATCTCTGCCCCCATGTGGCAGCAGGGGGCCCGTCGGCATCGGCGGGCCCTTTGGTTTTTTTCCGGAGAGTGTGATGGTCCCCAAGCCCACCCTTGAAACCCGTTTCGAACGCAGTATCTTCGCTAGCCGCTGGCTGATGGCGCCGATGTATCTGGGGCTTGTCATAGCCTTGGGCATGATGACGGTGATCTTCGTCAAGGAACTGGCCTATTACCTGCCCAAGACCCTGACAATGAGCGCCGAAGAGACCATCCTTGCCGTCCTGACGCTGATCGACCCGACGCTGGCGGCCAATCTCTTGCTGATCGTCCTCTTCTCGGGCTACTAAAACTTCTTGTCGAAGTTTGATTTCGACGCCGGCACCGACCGGCCCGACTGGATGGGCAAGGTGGATTTCAGCGGGCTGAAGATGAAGCTGATCGCCTCCATCGTGGCCATCTCCGGGATTCACCTGCTCAAGAAATTCATGGAAATCCGCGACATCGACACCGCCGTGAACTTTGGCGAATCCGAGATGTATTGGCTGGTGGTCATCCACCTCACCTTTGTCGTTTCGGGCGTGCTGATGGCCCTGATGGATTACCTGCAGGCCAAAGCCTACAAGACCTGATCGAAGGAGTGTCGCGATGACCCATACCGTTCACACCCGCATTGACGGGCCTTTGGTCATGATCGGCTTCGGCTCGATCGGGCGCGGCACGCTGCCCTTGATCGAACGCCATATCGGGTTTGACCGCAGCCAGTTCACCGTGATCGAACCCTCGGGCGAGTTTGCCCATATCCTGCACGATCACGGCATCCGCCATCTGCAACTCGCCCTGACGCCGGATAACTATGCCGCCACGCTGCGCGGGCTGTTCCCATCGGGCAAGGGGATGGTCGTCAATCTTTCGGTCGATGTGGACAGTATCCTGCTGATGGAGCTTTGCGCCGAACTCGGCGTGCAATACATTGATACCGTTGTCGAACCTTGGCCGGGCTTTTACTTTGGCTCCACCCTGCCGAACGCCGACCACACCAATTACCCCCTGCGCGAAAAGGTCCGCGCGCTGGGCCGCAACCACGTCGGCGGCCCGACGGCGGTGTCGTGCTGCGGGGCCAACCCCGGCATGGTGTCCTGGCTGTACAAAGAGGCGCTCTTGCGCCTTGCTGCAGATACCGGCGTTACCGCCGCCCCCAAAACCCGCGCCGAATGGGCGCAGCTGTCCATGACCTTGGGCGTCAAGGGCGTGCATATCGCGGAACGCGACACCGGGTTTCCGCCTGCCCCAGACCGCCCGGCGTTTTTGTCAACACCTGGTCGGTCGATGGGCTTTTGTCCGAAGGCTATCAGCCGGCCGAACTGGGCTAGGGCACGCATGAAAAGAAACTCCCGCCGCACGGGCACAAGTTCACCCACGGCGCGGGCTATGCGATCTGGATCGACCGCCCTGGTGCCGATACTCGCGTGCGCTCCTGGTGCCCCACGGTCGGGCCGCAATTCGGCTATGTGGTGACCCATAATGAATCGCTGTCGATCCCCGATTACTACACCGTCTGGGACGGCGACCGGGCGATTTATCGCCCCACCGCGCATTATGCCTATCACCCCTGCAACGATGCGATCCTGTCCTTGCACGAAATCAACGACGCGGGCCAAATCCCTGATAAAAAACACATTCTGACCGCCGAAGAAATCACCGGCGGAGGCGATGACCTGGGCGTTCTCCTCTATGGCCATGCCAAGGGCGCCATGTGGTATGGCTCGCGCCTCACCATCGACGAGGCCCGCGCGCTTGCCCCTTACCAGAACGCCACCGGCATGCAGGTGACCTCTGCCGTGCTCGCCGCCATGGTCTGGGCGGCAGAAAATCCCAACGCCGGTTGGGTCGAGGCCGATGAGATGGACTTCGAGCGCTGCCTTCAGGTCCGGCGCCCTTATCTGGGCAAGATCGAATGCCACTACACCGACTGGACCCTCATCCAGCACCGCATCAACCGCTTTGCCGAAGAGATCGACACCGACGATCCCTGGCAATTCACCAACTTCCTCGCGGTGTGACCCGGCGGCAAGGGGTCGCTCTTGCATTTCCACTGGCCTTGCCCCCCTTGGGGCGGTAAAAGCCGGGCCAGCACTTGGGGAATCCGATGAACGACCACATCCGACCGCAACCCGGCATCCTGGACATCGCCCTTTATGAGGGCGGCAAGGCTTCGGTTGCCGGGGTGACGAACATCGTCAAGCTGTCGTCGAACGAAAACCCTTTCGGCCCGTCGGACCGCGCGAAAGAGGCCTATCAGCGCGCGGTGCATCAACTGCACCGCTACCCGTCAACCGACCACGCGGCCCTGCGCGAAGCGATTGGCGAGGTGCATGGCCTTGACCCCGCCCGCGTGATCTGTGGCGTGGGCTCGGATGAGATCATCCATTTCCTTTGCCAAGCCTATGCCGGGCCCAAGGATGAGGTGGTCTATACCGAACACGGCTTCCTGATGTATCGCATCTCGGCCATGGCGGCAGGTGCCACCCCGGTCGAAGTGCCCGAGCGTGAGCGCACCACCGACCTCGACGCCATCCTGCGCGCCTGCAACCGGCGCACTAAACTGGTGTTCATCGCCAACCCCAACAACCCCACCGGCACGATGATTTCGGCCGCCGAGGTCGAGCGTCTGGCCAAGGGCCTGCCGCCGCAGGCCATTCTGGTGCTGGACGGGGCCTATGCCGAATATGTCGAAGGCTTTGACGCCGGTGCCGCCCTGATCGCGGCGCGCGACAATGTGGTGATGACCCGCACCTTCTCCAAGATCTATGGCCTTGGTGGCTTGCGCATCGGCTGGGGCTATGGCCCCAAACACATCATCGACGTCTTGAACCGCATCCGCGGCCCCTTCAACCTGTCCAACAGCCAGCTTGAGGCCGCCGAGGCCGCCGTGCGCGATCAGGATTACGTCGCCAAATGCCGCGCCGACAATGCCCGAATGCGCCATTGGCTGGCCGAGGCCCTGGCCGAATTGGGCGTGCCTTCGGATACCTCGATGGCCAATTTCATCCTGGCCCGCTTTGCCAGCGCCGATGAGGCCGAGGCTTGCGACATCTTCTTGCAATCCCAGGGGCTTATCGTGCGCCGCGTGGCCAGCTACAAACTGCCCAACTGCCTGCGCATCACCATCGGGGACGAGGCCTCTTGCCGCCGCGTGGCCCATGCGATCGGCCAGTTCAAAGGTGCCAAATGACCTCCCTGCGTGTTGCCCAGCCGATCTATGACCGCGTTGCCCTGATCGGCCTTGGGCTCATCGCCTCGTCCATGGCCCATGCCATGAAGCACTTCGGCCTTGCCGGCGAGATCGTCGGCTATGCGAAAACCGAAGACACCCGCCGCGTGGCTTTGGAAATCGGCATCTGTGACCGGGTGTTCGGCACCGCCGCCGAGGCGGTTCAGGGCGCCGATCTGGTGGTGCTGGCCGTCCCCGTCGGCGCCATGGCCGAGATCGCCGCCACCATCGGCCCGCATCTGGCGCAAGGGGCCTGTGTCACCGATGTCGGATCGGTCAAGCAAGCGGTGATCGAGGCCGTCGCTCCGCATATCCCCGAAGGCGTGGCCTTTGTTCCGGCGCATCCCCTTGCAGGCACAGAACATTCCGGGCCGCGTTCGGGCTTTGCCACGCTGTTTCAGAACCGCTGGTGCCTTTTGACACCCACGGCACAATCCACCCCGGCGGCGACCCAACGCCTGCGCCAGCTGTGGGAGGCAATGGGCTCGAACGTCGATGAGATGGACGCCCCCCACCATGACCTTGTGCTGGCCGTGGTCAGCCATACCCCCCACCTGATCGCCTACACGATGGTGGGCGTCGCCGATCACCTGCGCCGGGTTTCGAACTCGGAAGTCATCAAGTATTCGGCAAGCGGTTTTCGCGACTTTACGCGCATTGCCGCCTCTGATCCCACCATGTGGCGGGATGTGTTCTTGACGAACAAGGAAGCGACGCTCGATATTCTGGGCCGCTTTACCGAAGAGCTGTTCGTGCTTCAGCGCGCGATCCGCATGGGAGATGGTGACCAGTTGCATGCGTATTTTAACCGGACCCGCGCCATTCGCCGCAGCATCATCGAGGCCGGCCAAGACACTGACGCGCCTGATTTTGGCCGCGTGGCCCCGGCGCCCAAACCGGGCGAATAGCCCGGTGCTGCGGACGCTCGGGCTGGTGGCGATGCTCGGGGTCCTGTCGGTTCCCGCATGCCCCGCAGGGGCCGACGCGCCCGAAAGCTCACTCCGCCCCGCCGCGCGCCCGGCGACAGTTCTTGCCGCCTCACCCGCCGCAACACCTGCCGAGGCGGCTCAACCCACCCAAGCGGTGCTGCGCCCCCGACCGCGCCCTGCCGGTCTGGTCACCGCCCGACCGGCGGCTGACCCTGTTGGCCTGCAAACCGCCCAGCCTCAACCCTCGGCCTTGGCCTTGGCCACGACACCCACATTGCGCCCCAAGGCGCGGCCGCAGGGTCTGGCCCCGCTGAGCCTTGCCTCAGCCCCCATGCCCGACACCCTGCCCGAAGCAACGCTCGAACCGCAGCAAACCCGCAAGAAAAAGGAAAAATCCTCGAAAAAGGGTTCGGTCTGCGGCGACCCGGCCATCAAGGGCGAGGCGCTGGCCCCGATCAAGGGCAAGGTCAAGGGCTGCGGTCTGGACAAGCCGGTGCGCGTGACCTCGATCAGCGGCATCCGGCTGAACCAGTCTGCCACCTTCAGCTGTGACACGGCGCTGGCCATGAAATCCTGGATCGAAAACGGCCTGCGCCCCGCCATGGGGCGGCGCGAAGTGGTCGAGATCCGCGTTGCCGCTAGCTATATCTGCCGCAACCGCAACAACAAGAAGGGCGCCAAGATCAGCGAACACGGTCGCGGGCGGGCGGTGGATGTGGCGGGCTTTGTCTTTGCCGATGGCACCGAATGGTCCGTTTCGCGCAACTACAACAAACAGGTGCGCCGCGCCCACAAGGCGGCCTGCGGCATCTTCGGCACCACGCTTGGTCCCGGCTCAGACGGCTATCACGAAGACCACCTGCATTTCGACATCGCCCGCCATAACAACTGGCCATACTGCCGTTAAGGCGCGGATTTCCTTGAAGATCAGTCGCCCATACGCGGCGCCGGACCCAGGGGCAGGGGGCCAAAGCTCATCCGTCCGGCCTTGGCGATCAAAGGCACCACCAGCACCTGCGGATCCGTCCTCTGCGCCGCCATCACCTCAAGCCCCCGCGTCAGTGACGGCTCAAACCCCGGCGCAATGATCCCTGCGGCCACCAGAAGCGACGGCAAAAGCCGCCAGTTCTCGATCCTGACCGCTATTTCGCCCGCCGCCAGCCCCTCAGTGTCCGGCCCCATGTCGCCCTTGGCAAACAGTTTCAGATCGCCCCAGATCACCCGCGCCTCGGTCAGATCCAGCGCGCGCAGGGCCGGGCGGTTTTGGCCCGCGTGCCGGTCCAGACGGGCCGAAAGCGTCACTGTGGCATCCAGTTCCATAGCTTCGATGGTCTGCGAAAGCCCCGCCGCCTGCGCCAGCGCCGGATCGACGCTCACGCTCCTGACCGCGAGCCCCAGCCGATAGATCGCCTCCGCCCCCGCCTCGGCCCGGATCGAGCCCACCGCCCGCGCCGCCCCCAAAGCCGCGCCGGCCTTGGGCGTCAGCACGAGGGCATCGCCCTCGACCACCGCCTCAGACAGCGCAAGATCGGGACCGGGCACAAGCAAAAGACTGCCCATGATCCGCTGGGCATCCAGATCAAACTCTTGACCCACAACAGAAATCTCCTGCCCGCCCGGCAAAGCGGCGATCATGTGCCAAGGCTTCCAGCTCATGGCAAAGACCTGGGCAAAGGGCGCCCGCCAAGACAGGCCGCGCGCCGGATCGGCCAGCGCCGGGGCCGTCACGGTCAGGTCAAACCGGCTAGGAAAGCCGCGCACCTCCAGCGTCTCATAGGTGGCAACCCGGCCCTGCGCCGTCTCGGCCTGAAACCAGCCGCGCGCAGCCGCCTCAACGCCCCGCGACCCCACAAACCACCAGCCGCCCCAAAGCGCGGCAAGGATCACCGTCAGCCAGATCAGACCACGCATCTTGGCCCCTTCCCATTTTGCCCGCGCCTTTCTACACCAAGGCGGCGGCAAAGGGCCAGTGACGGCACGACAGAGCATTGCCCGGATGCAAAGGGATAGGGCGGAAGATGGCAGAGGAGATGTGGGTGTTCGGCTATGGCTCCTTGATCTGGAACCCCGAATTTCCAGTTGCCGAACAGCATGTTGCTCGCGCCAAGGGCTGGCACCGCAGCTTCTGCATGCGTTCGATCCACCATCGCGGCACCGAAGCCGAGCCAGGCCTTGTGCTGGCGCTTGATGCCGATCCGGCGGCGCATTGCGATGGGGTGGCCTTCCGCGTCCGCCCCGGTGCCGAGGCCACCACATTGCAGACCCTGCGCGACCGTGAGTTGATCTCCTCGGCCTATCTTGAACGCTGGCTGCCGGTCGATCTGGCCGATGGCCGCCAGGTTCTGGCGCTGGTCTTTGTCATTGATCCCGACCATGCGCAGTATTGCGGTGGCCTCGCGCTTGAGGTTCAGGCGCAGATCATCGCCCATGCGGTGGGCGGGCGCGGGACCAACCGCGACTATCTTTACGCCACCGCCGCGCAACTGGCCGATCTTGGCATCGGCGATGCCGATCTGGAATGGCTGGCCGCGCGCGTGCAGGCGCTTTGCCCGCCCTGAGGGGCCCCCTTAGTTTTGCTTGGCATGTGCCGCGCGCCTGCTATGGTTAGGTTGCACCACAGCATGCGGCCACAAGATATGCCAAAGACCGACACTCAGGGCGGCGTCCTGTTCAGCCAACCGATCCGCCAGATCGTCACCATGCTCTTGGTCTCGGGCCTTGTGGCGGCCGGGGCATGGTTCATCCATGACACGGTCCTGGGCATCATCTGGACCAACCCCTGGCTCAACGGGTTCATCGCCGGGGTGTTCCTGCTGGCGGTCGTCACCTGCTTCTGGCAAGTGTTCATCCTTGTCCAGTCGGTCAGCTGGATCGAGTCTTTTGCCCGCCACGAACCTGGATCGACCGAGGCCGAGGCGCCGCTGCTTCTGGCCCCGCTCGCCCAGCTTCTGCGCAGCCGGGGCGCGCGGTCGCATCTCTCGGCCTCTTCGACCCGGTCCATCCTTGAATCCGTCGCCACCCGCATCGACGAGGCGCGCGACATCACACGC
This sequence comes from Alphaproteobacteria bacterium, assembly GCA_016869835.1. Lineage (GTDB taxonomy): Bacteria > Pseudomonadota > Alphaproteobacteria > Rhodobacterales > Rhodobacteraceae > Tabrizicola_A. The sequence goes on along the minus strand of VGDH01000022.1, from coordinate 7,347 downwards.
TATCTGATCAACCTGTTGATTTTCCTTGGCCTTCTGGGTACCTTCTATGGGCTTGCCACCACGGTTCCGGCAGTGGTCGACACCATTCGCAGCCTTGCCCCCGAAGAGGGTGAAACCGGGCTTGATGTGTTCTCCAAGCTGATGGGCGGGCTGGAAAGCCAGCTTGGCGGCATGGGCACGGCGTTTTCCTCCTCGCTTCTTGGCCTTGCCGGTTCGCTCGTCGTCGGGCTGTTAGAGCTTTTTGCCGGCCATGGGCAGAACCGCTTTTACCGCGAACTGGAAGATTGGCTCGCCTCGATCACCCGCGTCGGCTTTGCCTCGGGCGATGGCGAGGGCGAGAATGTCGCCATGGCCGGGCTGATCGACCATCTCGGCGCCCAGATAGACGTGTTGCAAACCATTGCGGCACAAGGGGAATTTAGCCGCGCGGCGCTGGAAGAGCGGCTCCCCACGCTTGGCGCCGCGCTGGAACGGCTGGCCGCGCACAGCGAGGCGACGCTGGCCGATGCCACGGCGCAATCTGCGGCCCAGACCGCCGTTCTGGCCCGCATCGCCGAAGGTCAGGAACGGCTGATTGCCGCCCTTGGCGGGGCCGAAACCGCCGTCCAGTCCGATGCCGAAAGCCGGATGCGCCTGCGCTCGATCGACGTGCAGCTTCTGAAAATTCTTGAGGAAATGGCCGCGGGCCGGGCCGAAACCACGGCCGAATTGCGCGCCGATCTGACAACGCTGACCGCGGCCGTGCGCCAGTTGGGCCGGGGGCGCTGATGGGTCTGTCGCGCCGCCGCGATGCCTCAATGATCTGGCCCGGCTTTGTCGATGCCGTGACCACCCTCCTGATGGTGATGATGTTTGTCCTCACCATCTTCACCGTCATGCAATCGGTCCTGCGCGAGACGATCACCGCCCAAGGCAATGAGCTTGATGAGCTGAATTCGCAGGTGGCCCAGCTTGCCACCGCGCTGGGGCTGGAACGCGCCCGCGCCGATGGGCTGCAGGCCAGCCTGACCGAGGCCGAAACCCGGATCGGCGATTTTGAACTGCAGGTGCGCAGCCTGCTGGCCGAACGCGATGCCGCGCTGGGCGATGTCGCGCGGCTGACCGACGAGAAATCGGCGCTGGACGCCGCCCTTGCCGCCGCCCGCAGCGAAATCGACGCCGCCGCCGAGGCCGCCCGTCTGGCCGCCGCCCGGCGCGAGGCGCTTGAGGCGCTGGTGGCCGACCTGCAGGCCAAGGGCCAATCGGACGCTGCCGCGCTGGCCGCCGCTCAGGCCGAGATTTCCGAGGCCGAGGCCGCCCGGCTTGCCGATGCCGCCGCACTCGCCGCTCTGCGCGAGCGGCTTTCGGCATCCGATGACGAACTCGCCGCGCTGACGCTCGCACTCGAGGCAAAGCGGCGCGAGGCCGAAGAGGTGCTGACGCTTCTGGCCGCCGCCCGCGAGGCCCCGCCCGAAGGGGCCGAGCCCGGCACGCTTCTCGATGTCGCCAAGGCGACACTCAGCGCCGAACAGGAAAAGTCGCTTGAGGCGCAGCGCCGGGTCACGCTCTTGAACGAACAGATCGCCGCGCTGCGCGGGCAATTGGCCGAATTGCAGGGCCTGCTTGACGCCTCTGCCGCCCGCGATGCAAAGGCGCAGGTGCAGTTGGAAAATCTGGGCAGTCAGCTGAACGCCGCCCTGGCGCAGGTTGCCGCCGAGGAAAAGCGCCGCGCCGCGCTGGAAGAGGCCGAACGCAAGCGGCTTGAGGCGGAGAACGCCGATCTGGCACGTTTCCGGTCGGAATTCTTTGGCCAGCTGAGCCAGCTTCTGGCCGGTCGCGATGGGGTCCGGGTGGTGGGTGACCGGTTCGTGTTCTCGTCCGAGGTGCTTTTCACCCCCGGCGCCGCCGATCTGGCCGCCGAGGGCAAGGCGCAGATTGCCGGGGTTGTGGAAACGCTAAACGAAATTTCCGATCAGATCCCGCCCGTCATCGACTGGATCATCCGCGTCGATGGCCATACCGACACTGTGCCGCTGTCCGGCACCGGCGCCTTTGCCGACAATTGGGAGCTTTCCCAAGCCCGCGCGCTGTCAGTTGTGCGCTATATGGTGGATGATCTGGGCTTTCCCCCCGCCCGCCTTGCCGCCACCGGCTTTGGCGAATTTCAACCCGTCGCCCCCGGCGACAGCGCCGAGGCCCGCGCCCAGAACCGGCGGATCGAGTTGAAACTGACCGAACGCTGATCGCTTGGCCCGAAATCCGTCATGGCTAGAAATCCGTCATGGCCAGAAAACCGTTATGGGCCGACGGTCACTTCCATAACCTGCCGGTCGATTTCCTCAGCCCCGCGCAGCATCACCACCTCGCCGCGATAGCGGCCCGCGGGCCAGCTTTCGCCGCGTTTCTTCCGGCCCATGGCACGCAAGGCCAGCGCCTGGGTCTTTTCCAACAGCACACGGTCCTGCACCACGGTCCCTTCCGGCCCGGTCAGCGTGACCAAAAGCGCATCAACCGCGCGCGGGCCAAAGAAATAGGCCCACAGCACCAAGGCCGGGGCGGTTCCCGGCAGGTTGGGCGAGGCAAGCCCGGCCTTGATCGCATCAAACTCTGGCACTTTGTCGCTGATCCCCAGAGCCAAAAGACCACCCGGCTCAATCAGCAGATCCTCGGCCCAAAGGTCGGCCCCTGCCGCCCCGCAAGCCGCCGCATCGGGCGCGAAAGGGTCGATCTTAGCGCCATCGCGGCGCAGCGCGAAATGGACATGCGGAAACTCGGCCCGGCCCGATTGGCCGATCTGGCCCAGGGCCGCGCCCGTGGCCAGGCGCTCGCCCGGTTTCACCCGGACCGAACCCTGTTTCAGGTGGCAATACTGGCTTTCCCAGCCGCCGCCATGGTCAATCACCACGCCATTGCCGCAATCCTGTCCTGCGGGGAAGGGGGCGAAATCGGCCACCCCGTCGCGCACCCCTTTCACCACGCCCGGCGCGGCCGCCCGCACAGCGACGCCCGCCGCCATCGCCGCGCGGGTGGGCAGCGCAATATCGGTGCTGTCATGGCCGTCGTAACTCAAGGGCCCGCAGGTGAAATCGGCCGCCTCGGGGCCCGGATCATGGTCGGGGTATTGCTGGACATAGCAGGTTTCGCCCAGCCTGCAGTCCACCGGCAGCGCCAATTCAAAGGCCCCCGCCGGTGGGGCGAGGGCCATCAGGAAAAGGGCTGTGCCCCGTCGCATTCCGCCGATCATTCCGCCGTCAGCAAGGGCGGTTTCTGGCCGGTCAGACGCGGCTTTTGCGGCTCTTCATAGGTCAGATCCAGCTGGCCATCCTTGACGCCAACGCGCACCGTGCCGCCCTTGGTCAGCTTGCCGAACAAAAGCTCCTCGGCCAGAGGCTTCTTGATATGCTCCTGAATGACCCGGCCCAGAGGACGCGCGCCCATCTTGTCGTCATAGCCCTTTTCGCCCAGCCAATCGGCGGCCTCGGGCGTCAGGTCGATGTGGACATTGCGGTCAATCAGCTGTGCTTCAAGCTGCAGGACGAACTTCGTCACCACCTGCTGGATGATCTCGCGGCCCAAGGGGGCAAAGGCGATGACGGCATCCAGACGGTTGCGGAATTCCGGCGTGAAGATCCGCTCGATCGCCGCGGTATCCTCGCCCGTGCGGCGTTCGCGGCCAAAGCCGATGGCCGCCTTGGCCATTTCCGACGCGCCCGCGTTCGAGGTCATGATCAGGATCACATTGCGGAAATCCACCGTCCGGCCGTTGTGGTCGGTGAGTTTCCCGTGGTCCATCACCTGCAACAGGATGTTGTAGACATCCGGATGCGCCTTTTCCATTTCGTCCAGAAGCAGAACGCAATGCGGGTGCTGATCCACCCCATCCGTCAGCATGCCGCCCTGATCAAACCCCACATAGCCCGGAGGGGCGCCGATCAGGCGGCTGACGGCGTGCTTTTCCATGTATTCCGACATGTCAAAGCGCAACAACTCCACCCCCAGCGAGGAGGCCAGTTGCTTGGCCACTTCGGTCTTGCCCACCCCGGTCGGCCCGGCAAAAAGATAGTTGCCGATGGGCTTTTCCGGCTCGCGCAGGCCGGCGCGCGCCAGCTTGATCGCCGAACACAGCGCCTCCACCGCCTTGTCCTGACCGAAGACCACCCGTTTCAGCGTGCGCTCCAGATCGCGCAGCGTTTCGGCATCGTCTTTTGAGACCGATTTCGGCGGGATGCGGGCGATCTTGGCCACCACAGCCTCAATCTCCTTGATCCCCAGCGACTTGCGCCGCTTGCCCTCGGGCAAGAGGTGCTGGGCCGCCCCCGCCTCGTCGATCACGTCAATCGCAGAGTCCGGCAGCTTGCGGTCATGGATATAGCGCGCCGCCAGTTCGACGGCCGATTTGATCGCGTCATTGGTGTATTTCAGATCGTGATGCTCTTCGAAATGCGGCTTCAGCCCCATCAGGATCTTGATCGCATCGGGCACCGACGGCTCATTCACGTCGATCTTCTGGAACCGGCGTGACAGCGCGCGGTCCTTTTCAAAGTGCTGCCGGAATTCCTTGTAGGTGGTCGATCCCATGCAGCGCAGCTTGCCGCCCTGCAACGCGGGCTTCAGCAGGTTTGACGCATCCATCGCCCCGCCACTCGTGGCACCCGCGCCAATCACGGTGTGGATTTCGTCAATGAACAGAATGGCATCGGGGTGATCTTCCAGCTCTTTCATCACCTGCTTCAGCCGTTCCTCGAAATCCCCGCGATAGCGGGTCCCAGCCAAAAGCGCGCCCATGTCCAGCGAATAGATCGTGGCCCCCGAAAGGATCTCAGGCGTCTGCTTGTCAACGATCTTCTTGGCCAGACCTTCGGCGATGGCGGTCTTGCCCACGCCGGGATCGCCCACCAGAAGCGGGTTGTTCTTTCGGCGGCGGCACAGCACCTGAATGGCACGCTCCACTTCTTGCTCGCGCCCGATCAGCGGGTCAACGTCGCCCTTCAACGCCTTGACGTTCAGATCGACGCAATACTTCGACAGGGCCGATTCCTTGGCCTCCCCGGCCTCGGCCTTGGGGGTTTCATGCTCTTCCGCACCCGAGACCGACCGCGCCTCGCCATATGAGGGGTCCTTGGCCACGCCATGGGCGATGAAATTCACCGCATCATAGCGCGTCATGTCCTGTTCCTGCAGGAAATAGGCGGCATTGCTTTCGCGTTCGGCAAAGATGGCGACCAGAACATTGGCCCCCGTCACCTCATTGCGACCCGAGGACTGCACATGGATCGCCGCGCGCTGGATGACGCGCTGGAAGGCCGCTGTCGGCACCGCCTCAGACCCTTCGACACTGGTCACCAGCGTCGACAGGTCATCGTCGATGAAATCGACCAGGGTCTTTTTCAATTCGTCCAGATCGACCGCGCAGGCCTTCATCACGCGGGCCGCGTCCGGCTCGTCGATCAGCGCCAGCAGAAGATGCTCCAGTGTGGCCAGTTCATGGCGGCGGGCATTGGCAAGCGCCAGCGCCGAATGGATTGCCTGTTCCAGGGTGGTCGAAAATGACGGCACGTTCCTGTGCTCCTGTTTTCAGGGCCGGGGAGGGGGCAGGGCCCCCGATCCGACCGTGGCCTCATAAGGCAAAGGATTGGTTTTCTTGGGCGGGTTTCAAGCCCTAAATCCAACTCTTTTCGGCCCAAGGCAGAAAAGTGATCGCAGGTGACATTTGGGAATCACCCCGCAAAGGACCAACCCCTTGATTGCCCTGCATTTTGACATTCTGCCGGTCAAAACCGGTCCTTCTGGGCGCGCAAGGCGGCAAAGACCTCGGCACCGCTGGCACCGCTCATGCCGACCGCGGCTTTCATCTCGGGCAGATTGGCGCGCAGAAAGGGGTTCGTGGCCCGCTCGCCCGAAAGCCGCGACGGCACCGAAGGCCGACCCTCGCCCCGCGCCTTCATCACCCGCAGTGTGCGCGCGGCAATCGCGGGGTTCGCCGGTTCCACCGCCGCAGCGAAACGCAGGTTCGCGGCGGTATACTCATGGCCCGAACAGATGCGCGTCGCATCGGGCAGCGCAGCGAGTTTCTGCAAGGACGCCCACATCTGTTCGGGGCTGCCCTCAAACAGCCGCCCACAGCCCGCCGCCATCAGGCTGTCGCCGGTAAAGGCCAGCCCCGCTTCGGCAAAGACAAAGGCGATATGGCCAATCGTATGGCCCGGAACCTCCAGCACCGCAGCGCTTTGCGACCCGAAGGGCACCGCATCGCCCTCACCCAGCGCCTTGTCGAGGGGCGGCAGGCGGTGGCGGTCCGCCGCCGCGCCCCAGACCCGCGCCCCCGTCGCCGCCCGCAGGGCCGCCACCCCGCCGATATGGTCGTCATGGTGATGGGTCAGCAGAATATCGCTCAACACCCATTCGCGCCGCGCCAGCTCGGCCAGAATCGGCGCGGCCTCGGGCACATCCACCACGCCCGTGGCCCCCGTGGCAGGGTCATGGATCAGATAGGCATAGTTGTCGGCCAGACAGGGCAGGGTGACAAGTTCAAGCGGCATGGCATTTTTCCCCGATCCCGGTATCCTTGCCCCAGTCTGACCAGAAGGACGCCCCTTATCAATGCACCTTGATGTGCTGGACCTGCGCAATTTCTACTACCGCACGCAGCTGGGCCGCGTGGCGCAGCGCGCCATCCGCGACCGGATGGTCGACCTCTGGCCGCCCCTGGCCGGGCAGACGGTTGTGGGTTTCGGCTTTGCCGTGCCGCTTTTACGCCCCTATCTGGCCGAAGCGCGCCGCGTGATCGGGCTGATGCCGGGGCCGCAGGGCGTGATGCCCTGGCCTGCGGGGATGCAGAATGTCTCGACGCTGTGCGAAGAACATCTCTGGCCGCTGCCCACCGGCATGGTGGACCGACTGGTGCTGATGCATGGGCTGGAGACGTCGGAAAACCCCGGCTCGGTGCTGGATGAGGCGCATCGCGTGCTGGGGCCGGGGGGCCGCGCGCTGATCGTGGTGCCGAACCGCGCCGGGCTTTGGTCGCGCTCGGACGCCACGCCCTTCGGCTTTGGCCGCCCCTATACGGCGGGCCAGCTTGAGGCGCAGCTGAAACGCCACGGCTTCACCCCCGAACGCAACTTCACCGTGCTGCACGTCCCGCCCTCGCAGGCACCGTTCTGGCTGCGCTCGTCGAACCTGTGCGAGCGCATGGGCCGCCGCCTGCCTGGGCTGTCCGGCGGCGTCCTGATGGTCGAGGCCTCAAAGCAGGTCTATGCCCCCACCCGCGGCGGCCTTCTGCAACGCGCCGCAAAACCCGTGCGCCTGTGGGAACCCGCCGCCCAGCCGGTGGCGAGCCCCAAGCGGGGCTGACGGGCTTGCCGCCCGCCC
>VGDH01000021.1 GCA_016869835.1 Alphaproteobacteria bacterium | reverse complement strand
GGCGGGCACCTCATGATCGGGTGATTTCACCTGCCCCCAGGGGCGGCGCACATCGGTGCCCGAGATAACCACCGAGGAGGCCCGGCCGTTATAGCCGATGGGAATATGCAGCCAGTTCGGCGGCAGGGCGTTTTCCGCCCCCCGGAACATGGTGCCGACGTTGAAGGCGTGGTTCCGGCCGGCGTAGAAATCGGTGTATTCGGCCACAAGGAAGGGCAGGTGCAGGACCGCCCCGGCGCGCGGCACCAGATGCGACTCCACCTGCGCGCGGGATGTCGATCCTTCGGCCAGAAGGGCGGTGACCCTGGCGCGCAGATCGGCCCAGACGGCGGGGCCTGCTTCCATCACCTCGTTCCAGAACGGCACATCAAAGAGCGGGCCTTCGGCGAAACCGATGATGCCCTCTTCTTCCAGCGCGGTCAGATCCAGGATGTAATCGCCAATCGCCATGCCGCAGCGCGGTTCCTGATCGCCCACCGAAAACACCCCGCAGGGCAGGTTGTTCAGCGGAAAATCCGTATCGCCATTGGCGCTGTCCACCCAAGACCGCAACAATCCCATCGCTCGCGCTTCCTTCCTTGTCCGGTTCCAGACCGCCCCAGCCTTCAATGTGGTTCAAATATCCCACGGGGGTGTGGGGGTGTGAAACCCCCACTCCGTCATTTGATCCCGGGCGTGCCGTCGAATTTCTTCTCGAGGCTGCCCCAGCAGTCGATGTAATCTTCCTGCATGTGCCCTGCCGTAGCGGCCCAGGGCGTCAGGTGCTGGGGGAGGCGGGTTTCGAACATGAAACTCATGGTATCCGACAGCTTTTCGGCCTTCAGATCAGCGTTCGATGCGCCTTCGAAGGCGTTCTTGTCGGGCCCATGCGGCAGCATGCAGTTGTGAAGGCTCATCCCCCCCGGCACGAACCCCTTGGGCTTGGCGTCATAGATGCCATAGATATTGCCCATCATCTCGGACATGACGTTCTTGTGATACCACGGCGGGCGGAAGGTGTTTTCGGCCACCATCCAGCGTTCGCGGAACAGGACAAAGTCGATGTTTGCGGTGCCTTCGATGCCCGAAGGCGCGGTCAGAACGGTAAAGATCGACGGATCGGGGTGGTCAAACAGGATCGCGCCGACAGGGCAATAGGTGCGCAGGTCGTATTTGCAGGGTGCGTAATTGCCGTGCCAGGCGACCACATCAAGGGGCGAATGGCCGATCTTTGTCTCATGAAACTGGCCGCACCATTTCACTGTCACCGTTGACGGCACCTCGCGGTCTTCAAACGCGGCAACTGGCGTCTTGAAATCGCGTGGGTTGGCCATGCAATTGGCCCCGATGGGGCCACGCCCCGGCAAGGTGAATTTCTGCCCATAGTTTTCGCAGACAAAGCCGCGCGCCGGGCCTTCCAGCACTTCGACCCGGTAGACCAGCCCGCGCGGCAGGATAGTGATTTCCTTCGGCTCCAGATCAATGATCCCCAGTTCGGTGCAGAACCGCAGGCGGCCTTCCTGCGGCACGACCAGAAGTTCCCCATCGGCCGAGAAGAAGTATTCGTCCTTCATCGAGGCGTTCACCAGATACATGTGGCTGGCCATGCCGGTCTGGGTGTTCACATCACCCGCCGTGGTCATGGTGCGCATGCCGGTGATCCAGGTCAGCGGCTGATCTGGCACGGCCACAGGGTCCCAGCGGTATTGACCAAGCGAGATGATGTCGGCGTCGATCAAGGGTGCCGATTTCCAATGCGGCACGGTGATTTTCTTGAACCGGTGCGTGTGTTTCACGGAGGGCCGGATGCGGTAGCACCAGGTGCGTTCGTTCTGATGGCTGGGCGCGGTAAAGGCAGTGCCGGACAGTTGCTCGCCATAAAGGCCATAGTTGCATTTCTGCGGCGAGTTCATGCCCTGCGGCAGCGCGCCCGGCAGCGCTTCGGTTTCAAAGTCATTGCCGAAACCGGGCATGTAAAATTCATGCGTGCCAACGGGCGATACCGCCCGAACCATGCCCGAAGGGGTATTCTGCGTGTTCATCCGAAGACCTCGCACAATCGATGAGGGATACATGAGTCCTTGATCCATTAAATATCGTTGCAACTGCAACGAAGTCAAGTCACGTTACCATTGCTTGATGTCTTGGATGCAAGATGCCGTGGCTCAAGCGTCGGCCTTGTGGGGCAGGGCGTTGCGCTGGTTCGGGCTTTGCCTCAGCGGCGCAAATAGCGCGGGGCGGCCAGAAGGGCTGCGAGCAGAAGCGCAGAGGTCAGGCCAAGCACGATGACGAAAAAGCCGTTCGGTCCAAGATGGCCAAGGGCTTGCGTGACCACAATCGGTTGCACGATTGCACCGCACAGGCCCGCCCCCAGCATGATCGCCGACACGCGCGTGCTGGGGCCCATGCCCGCCAGCCCGGTCAAATAACCGCCATAGAAAAACAGGCCGCAGCCAAACCCCATCAGAGGAAACAGGAACGTCGGATCTCCGCCCAGAACAATGCCCGCCGCCAAAGCCGCAGTCATCGCTGTGGCACCAATGTAAAGGAAGAAGGCCGGCACATGGTTTGCGATGAACACGATCGTCAGGCGGGCAATCAAATAGGCGATGAAGAACAACGACAAAAGCGCGGTCGCTTGGGCTTCGCTTTGACCGGCGATCACCAAGGCGGTTGGACCAAGGCCAACCAGACTGGATTCCATCCCGATTCCCAAGGCCGCAAAACCCAAAACCAGCCAATCTATCCGCAGCGGTCCCGTTTCGGCTTGGGCTTGAACACGGGTATCTCCCATCCCGGTCGTGGCAATGAACATCAGCACTGTAAAGGCGGTAAACAGCCAAAACGTGAGTGCCGGATCGCTGTCAAAGGCCAGAAAGATCTGCGGTGCTGCGATGGCTCCCAAGGTGAAGATGGCGTTGAGAAGGCTCATCATCGCGGGTCCACGTGGGCCATAGGCCGACAGCACGCGCGGATTGTAGACCGCCGCGATGACCCCATAGCCCGCGCCGAACAGTGCGCCGCCCAGCAAGACCAGCGCCCAATTGCTCATCAGCGCCAGAAGCGCGGTCCCGATCGCGGCCAGTGCAAGACCCGACTTTGGCCCAAGATGGGTGGGCAGGACATAAACAGCGATCACCGCCGCAAGGCAGCCGGCCCAGAACAGTGACAGCAACCAGCCGACCGATGAGACGTCCAGCCCGAAGGTCTTGGCATAGGAGGGCAAGACTGGCCCAAAGATCGCTTGTGCCATGCCCAAAAGCACAAAGGCCGCAAGTCCGGTCGCCAAAAGCAGATGTTTTGTACCGTGGTTCATGGTCCTGCCAAAAGCTGTTCCCGGTGCCCTAATCGGCGGCATGGCCAAGGTCAATCGGCTTTGCATGGATCCCTGAACGCCCTTGCGCGCCCTGCGGCTTGCGGGCAGGCTTCGCCCATGAACTGCCGGGTATCGCCATGAGTTTTGATCTCTCTGACTTCCTGCCTTATCAGCTTGCCGTGGCCTCAAGCCGCATCTCCCGCGCCTTTGCCGAGCGGTATCGTGCCGAGTTTGGCCTGTCGATCCCGGAATGGCGGGTCTTGGCGCACCTGGCGCAGTCGGACGCGGTGTCGGTGCGTGAAATTCATGCGCGGGTGGATATGGACAAGTCCAAGGTCAGCCGGGCGGCGGCGCGGCTGGAGGCGGCGGGGTTGATCGAAAAGCGCGAAAACCCCGAGGATCGGCGCTTGCTGGATATGCGGCTGACGGCGAAGGGCCGCGATCTGATTGCCCGCATCGTGCCGATTGCGGATGCCTATCAGGGCGAGCTTCTGGCGCTTATCGGCCCTCATGCCGAGGGGTTTCGAAGCGGATTGCAAAAGCTTTATGAGGACAAATGACCCGGCTTTATGACTATTGGCGGTCCTCCGCCTCGTATCGCGTGCGCATGGCGCTGAACCTTTTGGGCGAGGGGTTCGAGATTGTTCCGGTCGATCTGTTGCAGGCCGAGCAGGTGGGTGCTGCGAACATGGTGCGCAATCCGCAAGGTCTGGTGCCGACGGTCGAGATTGACGGGCTGACGCTGACGCAATCGCTGGCGATCATCGAGTATCTGAACGACACGCGCGGCGGGTTCTTGCCCGACGATGCCGGGGGGCGCGCGCGGGTGCGTGCGCTGTCCTATGCGGTGGCGATGGAGATTCATCCGATCTGCAACCTGCGGGTTGGTCGCTATGTCGAAGCCGCATCGGGCGGGGCGGTGACCATGAAGGGCTGGCAGCAGAAGTTCATCGGCGAGGGGTTGGCGGCGGTTGAGGTGATGCTGGACCATCCCGCCACCGCGCGGTTCTGCCATGGCGACCGGGTGACGATGGCCGATCTGTGCCTTGTGCCGCAGGTCTATAACGCGCGGCGCTGGGAGGTGGACGTGACGTCCTTTTCGCGTATCTCGCGGATTGTGGCAGAGTTGGAGGCGATCCCGGCGATTGCCGCCGCCCATCCTGAAAAGGTGAAGCCATGACCGATGTCTATATCCTCTCGGCCGCCCGCACCGCGATTGGCGGCTTTGGCGGCAGTCTTGCCGCCCTGTTGCCGATTGATCTGGCGACCCATGCGGCCAAGGCCGCGATTGACCGCGCGGGGGTTGATCCGGGGCGGATTGGCAGTTCGGTCTTTGGCCATGTTCTGAACGCCGAGCCGCGCGACATGTATCTGAGCCGGGTTGCGGCGATGAATGCGGGCATGGCTGAAGAGGCTGTGGCGATGAACGTCAACCGGCTGTGCGGATCGGGCGCGCAGGCGATTGTCTCGGCGTCGCAGATGCTGATGCTAGGCGATGCTGACATGGCGCTGGCCGGGGGCGCGGAGTGCATGAGCCGGGCGCCCTATATCCTGCAAGCGGCCCGGTTCGGGCAGAAGATGGGGGATACGCGGGCGCTTGACATGATGACCGGGGCGCTGACCTGTCCTTTTGGCACGGGGCATATGGGGATCACGGCCGAGAATGTGGCGGCTGAGGGCGGGATTTCCCGCGCTGATCAGGACGCCTTTGCCTTGGAAAGTCAGAGCCGCGCCGCCCGGGCGATTGGCGAGGGGCGGTTTGCCGACCAGATCGCGCCGATCGAGATTGCCAGCCGCAAGGGGCCGGTGACCTTTGCCGTTGATGAGCATCCGAAGGCCACCACCGCCGAGGCTTTGGCGGGGTTGCGCCCGGCCTTCCAGAAGGACGGCACGGTGACCGCAGGCAATGCCAGCGGGATCAATGACGGGGCGGCGGCCTTGGTTCTGGCGCGGGGCGATGCGCTGGGCGGGTTGCGCCCAAGGGCGCGGATCATGGGCTATGCGGTGGCCGGGGTCGCGCCGCGCGTGATGGGGCTGGGGCCGATCCCGGCGGTGCAACAACTGTGTGCCAAGCTGGGAATCAAGCCTGCCGACTTCGATGTGGTGGAGTCGAATGAGGCCTTTGCCGCGCAGGCGATTGCGGTCAATCGTGGCCTCGGGCTGGACCCGGCGCGGGTGAACCCCAATGGCGGGGCGGTGGCGCTGGGCCATCCGGTGGGGGCGACGGGGGCGATCCTTGCCGTCAAGGCGCTGTATGAGCTGGAGCGGACAGGCGGAAAGACCGCGCTTGTCACGATGTGCATCGGCGGTGGGCAAGGGATTGCCCTGGCGATCGAGCGGGTGTGAGGATCAGCGCAGCCGCACCGTGGCGCGGGCGGAGCGGCCTGTGGCGTCGATCACCGACAGGGTGATAAAGCCCGTGCCGAGCCCCGGCAGCATCACCGCCCGGTCGCGCAGCGACAGCGCCACGGGCGCGCCATTGGCCAGCCAGGTGAAGGGAGCGGTGCCGCCCTGAACCTTGGCCAAAAGGCCATCGGGCAACAGTTCCACTTCGGCGCCATCGGGGGGAAAGGCGATGGCAGGGGCGTCGGCGGTGGCCTCAAACGCCGCCGAGCGGCTGCGGAAACGTTGCAGGGGCTGGGGAAGCTGGGCATTGGCGACCAGAAGGGTCGCCGGGTGCGCGAGCGGCTGGGGGTCAAGCCGGGGTTTCAGCCGCGAAAAGGCCTGAAACAGCACGGGCGCGGCCAGATCGGCGCCGAACACACCCGGCACCGGCGTGCCGTCGGCGCGGCCGAGCCAGACGCCAATGACATGGCGCCCATCATAGCCGATGGCCCAGGCATCGCGGTGGCCGTAGGAGGTGCCGGTCTTGTAGGCCAGCCGGTTCTGCGGCGCGCCGGGCGGCGGGGCGAGACCAGCGAGAATGTCACCCAGAAACCATGCGCTCGTCGTAGCCAGCAGGCGCTGGCCCTCCTCGTGGGGGGCGACTTTCCGCCAGCAAAGTGGCAGCGCCACACCGCCGCGCGCGATGGCGGCGTAAAGCTGCACCATGTCTTGCAGGTTCACGCCAATGCCGCCAAGCGCAATGGCCAGACCCGGCTCACCTTCGGGCATCTCATGGCGCACCCCGGCCTTGTCCAAAGCGGTCAGCAGGCGTGCGGGGCCGAGTGCTTCGGTCAGGGCCACGACAGGGATGTTCAGCGATTTTTGCAAGGCGTCGCGCGCGCGGATTGTGCCGCGATACTGCCGGTCATAGTTCTGCGGGCGATAGCCGGAAAAGTCAGTGGGCCGGTCTTCCAGCAGGGTTTCGGGATGGGCCAGCCATTCGTCAAAGGCCAGCCCATAGACCAAGGGTTTCAGGGTAGAGCCGGGGCTGCGGAGCGCTTGGGTCATGTCGACAAAGCCTGCGCGGGCGTCATCGGTGAAGGCAGAGGAGCCGACCGAGGCAAGGATTTCGCCCGAACGGTGATCGGCGACGACAAGGGCGATTTGTAGCCTGTCGCCCTGATCTGCCACGACCTCGGCGGCGAGAGTTTCAAGGGCGGATTGCAGGGTGCGGTCCAGCGTCAGGCGGTGGGTTTGCGCGGTGGGATCGGCGGCGCGGACGCGGTCGGGGGCCGAAGCGATGATGGCGTTGGAGGCGGGCGGTTTCGATGTGGTCATCACCGACCATGACATGCCCGAGATGGATGGGTTGCAACTGGCCACCTGGATCCGTGCGGCGGGGTATGGCCTGCCCCTGATCCTGTTGTCTTCAAGCCCGGCCAATGCGCGCGAAGGCGCGGGGGTCGAGCATCTGGCGAGCATCCTGCAAAAGCCGATCCTGCGGGCCGAGCTTTACCGCAACCTGCAGGCCATCAGCGGTGATGTGGTGGCCGAGGTGGTTGTCGCCCCGCCGCCGCCGGGAGAGCGGCGCAAGATGCGGGTTCTGGTCGCCGAAGACAATCGCACCAACCAGTTGGTGTTTCAGAAGATGGTGCGCGACATCGAGATTGATCTGGTCTTTGCCGATGATGGGGTAAAGGCCGTGGCGCTGTGGCAGAGTTTTCAGCCGGACATGATCTTTATGGATATCTCGATGCCCGAAATGGACGAGCGCGATGCGGCGCGCGCCATTCGCGCGGCCGAAGGGGCCGCGCATGTGCCGATTGTCGCCTTGACCGCCCATGCGACGGAGGGTGATGCCGAAGGTATCCTGGCCGCCGGGATTGACCGTTACATGACCAAGCCGCTGCGCAAGCAGGCGATCACCGCCACCCTGGCTGATTTCTGCCCGGCCGAGGCGCTGCCGATTGCGGTGGCCACCGAAACCGCGGCGTAAGGGCGGGTCAGGCTGCCGCTGCCTCGGGCGCTTGACGGCTGAACACCAGCCGCGCCGCATCGGATTGATCGGCACGGAAGGCATAGCCGCCCATAGAAAAGCCCCGCAGATCGGCCGGGTCTGTCAGGTGGTTGTCGGCGATGAAACGGGCCATGGCGCCGCGCGCCTTCTTGGCCCAGAACGAGACGATCTTGGCCTCGCCCGTCTTTTCTTCCAGAAAGACCGGGGTGATGACGGACAGGCCCAGCGCCTTGACATCCACCGCCCCGAAATATTCGGTCGAAGCGCAGTTGATAAGCGCCTTGGCCCCGACCTCAGCCGCCAGCGATTTCAGCGCCAGCGCCGGTTTTGCCCCCCACCAGCCGTAAAGGTCCGCCCCGCGCGGATTGGCCAGCCGCACGCCCATTTCAAGGCGGTAAGGCTGGATGCCGTCCAAGGGCCGCAAGAGCCCGTAAAGCCCCGAGAGAATTCGCAAGTGGCCTTGGGCCCAGCACAGGGCGTCTGGGTCCATGGTCCGGGCCTCAAGCCCGGCATAGGTGTCGCCGTCAAAGAGGAAGGCCGCCGCCTGGCCCGCGGCCTTGGGATCAAAGCGCGCAAAGCGGTCGTGGTTCAGGCTGCCCAGTTTCGGCGAGATATCCATCAGACCGCACAGATCCTCGGCCGAAAGGCCGCGTGCCAGATCGGCAAGGGCGGCAGCATCGGCGGCAAATTCCGGCTGCGTCAGGGCCAGTCCGGCGGGCAACGCATGGGGTTTTTCGTTCATCCGCTTGGCGGGAGAGATCACGGTCAGCATCATTCAACTCCTGTCGGGCAGAGATTTAGCCCGGATCAGCCCTGGCGCAAGACCTCAAGGAAGGCGGGGCCGAAACGGTCGGTCTTGAGTTCGCCCATCCCTTGGATCGCCTGCAATTCGCCCAAGGTCGAGGGGCGGTGTTCGGCGATCTGGCGCAGTGTGGAGTGGGTGCAGGACAGATGCTTGCCGGTGCCATCATCGCCGCGCGCCAGTGTCACCTGCACCTCGGCCAGACGGTCAAACAGCGCCCCCGCATCACGCCCGACCAGCGCCTTGCGCGCGGGGTGCAGCAGTGAGGGTTCGGCCCCGGTGATGACCGAAAGGAAAAGCGCGCCATAGCTTTCCAGCTTTTTCGCGCCGACCCCGGTGATGCCCATCATGTCATCCAGCGTCATGGGGCGCTTTTCGGCCATTTCACTCAGCGTGCGGTCGGGGAAGATCACATAGGCGGGAACGCCCGCCTCTTCGGCCAGGGCGCGGCGTCTGGCCTTGAGCGCGGAGAGGAGGCTGGCATCCTCGTCGGAGACAAGGGTTTTCACCGCATAGCCGGGCCGGGCCTTGTCCACCGTGTCGCGGCGCAGGGTGATGTTTTCCTCGCCGCGCAGGATGGGGCGGGCGGCATCGGTCATCCGCAGGGCGCCAAACCGCTCGCCGTCGGGGCGCACCAGATCGCGGCCCATCATCTGGCGAAACACCGCACCCCAGGCGGGCTTTGACAGATCGCGGCCCACGCCAAAGGTGGGCAGCCCGTCATGGCCCTTTTCGCGCACCTTGGCGGTGGCGTTACCGGTCAGGATATCAATGAGATGGCCAGCGCCGAACCATTCGCCGGTGCGCAGGATCGCCGAAAGCGCCTTGCGCACGGCGTCGGTTGCGTCGAACAGAACGGCGGGGCGGTCGCAGAGGTCGCAATTGCCGCAGGGCGTGGCGGTTTCGCCGAAGTAACCCAAAAGCACCTGACGGCGGCAGGCCGTCGCCTCGGCCAGACCTAAAAGCGCGTTCAGCCGGGCGTGATCGGCATCCTTGCGGTCGGGGGGGCGCAAGGCCCTCGTCAATCTGGGTGCGGCGCAGGCGGATGTCGTCGGGACCATAAAGGGTGAGCGTTTCGGCCGGCGCGCCATCGCGGCCGGTGCGGCCGATTTCCTGATAATAGCCTTCGATGGATTTCGGCAGATCGGCATGGGCGACCCAGCGGATGTCGGGTTTGTCGATGCCCATGCCAAAGGCGATGGTGGCCACCACGATCAGCCCGTCCTCTTGCTGAAAGCGGATTTCGACATGGCGGCGGGCCTCGGCCTCCATCCCGCCGTGATAGAAGGCGGTGGCATGGCCTTCGGCGCGCAGGGCGGCGGCAAGCGTTTCGGTCTTGGCCCGCGTGGCGCAATAGACGATGCCGGATTGGCCGCGCCGGGCGGCGGCAAAGGCCAGAAGCTGGTCGCGCGGGCTGTCCTTGACGGCGAAGGCCAGGTGGATGTTGGGCCGGTCAAAGCCGCGCAAGAAGCTGTCGGGGGCGACGCCATCAAACAGGCGGGTGACAATCTCGGCCCGGGTTTCCTCGTCGGCGGTGGCGGTGAAGGCGGCCAAAGGCACGCCCAGGGCGCGGCGCAACTCGCCGATGCGTAGGTAGTCGGGGCGGAAATCATGGCCCCATTGCGAGACGCAATGCGCCTCGTCCACGGCGATCAGCGTGCAGCCGATGCGGCGCAGCATGGGCAGGGTGGCGCCAGAGGCCAGCCGCTCGGGCGCCATGTAGAGGAGTTTGAGCCGCCCCTCATCCAGCGCGGTGAACACCTCTTCGGTTTCTTCGTCGGTATTACCCGAGGTAAGCGCCCCCGCCTCGACCCTCGCGGCGCGCAAGGCGCGCACCTGATCGCGCATCAGGGCAATCAGGGGAGAGATAACAACCGTCACGCCGTCGCGGCAAAGTGCGGGAAGCTGAAAGCACAGGGATTTCCCGCCGCCCGTGGGCATGATGGCCAGCGTGTTGCGCCCTGCCAGCACGGCATTGACGATCTCTTCTTGTCCGGGGCGAAAGCCCGGAAAGCCAAAGACCGAATGCAAAAGCGCGGTAGGATCGGCGGCCATGGGGGGTGAACACATCCCTTGGGGATAGGCAGGGCGGGTTAAGGAGCGGTTAACCAGGCCTGGACTCTAGCCGAAGGCGTAAAGGTTGTTTGACACCACGATTTCCAGCGCGAGGATCGCCAGCAGCGCGATAAGCGGGGCAAAGTCGATGCCGCCCATGCCCGGCACAAAGCGGCGGACGCGGGAATAGACCGGTTCAAGCACACGGTTCAGCCCGTTCCAGATTTGCCAGACCAAGGGTTGGCGCAGGTTCAGCACGTTGAAATTGATGAGCCAGCTCATGATGACATGGGCCAGAACGATCCATTTGGCGACATGGATCAGCATCAGGATGATTTCGAGAAGGGAAGTCATGCACGTCACCTACTATCTGTTGTGTCAGAGGTAACGTCAGACCCCAAAAAGGGCAAGGGATTGTCAAGGGAACGTGCCGCCGCGTCGCGCTTGACCTTTGCGCTGGCGGCGGGCAGGCACGGCGACAATCGGGCCAAGCGCAGAGAGGTGCCGCATGTATCCCTATATCCGCATGGCCAAGGAGCTGTGGATCTTCCGCCGCGCGCCGCGCCTGTCGATCCTTGAGCCCCATGTCAGCACGCATCGGGTCTGGCCCTGGGATCTGGACCCCTGGCGCGAGTTGAACAATGGCCGCACATTGACGCTGTTCGATCTGGGTCGCATCCCGATGTCGGTGCGGATGGGGTTTGAAACCGTGGCCAAGGCCAAGGGCTGGGGCATCACGGTGGCAGGCAATTCGACCCGCTATCGCCGCCGGGTGACGGTGTTTCAGAAGCTGACGCAGGTGAGCCGGGTGCTGGGCTGGGATGCGCGCTTTGTCTATCTGGAACAAAGCTTCTGGCGCGAGGGGGAGTGCACCGCCTCGATGCTGGTGCGGTCGGCCTTCATCCGCAAGGGGGGCGTGGTGCCGCCGCAAGAGGTGCTGGCGGCGCTGGGCCAGCCTGTCGAAAGCCCCGAATTGCCCGATTGGGTGCAAGCCTGGATTGCCGGCGACGCCGGGCGCCCCTGGCCACCCGAGCTGCCTCAATCTGCCCGGTCAGCCCTGTCATAAGTCTTTCGCTTGCCAGCTTGGCCGGTTTCGGGCCTTATCCCCTGAAAGGCCG
Source organism: Alphaproteobacteria bacterium (assembly GCA_016869835.1). GTDB lineage: Bacteria > Pseudomonadota > Alphaproteobacteria > Rhodobacterales > Rhodobacteraceae > Tabrizicola_A. The sequence continues at coordinate 21,716 of VGDH01000021.1, read as the reverse complement.
GAACAAGGCCGCTTGGGGGGGAACGGAATGATATCGCCACAAAAGCGCATCTGGGGTTGGTGGTTCTTTGACTGGGCCAGCCAGCCGGTCAACACGCTGCTTCTGACTTTCATCTTTGGCCCGTTTTTCGCCGAAACCGCCCGTGGCTATTTCATGGGCGCAGGAATGGAGGAAGAGGCAGCCAAGGCGGCGGCGCAAAGCTATTGGGCCTTTGGGCTGACGGTCACCTCGCTTTTTGTCATGGTGCTGGCGCCGATCCTTGGGGCGATTGCCGACAGCACGGGGCGGCGGCTGGTCTGGGTCTGGCTGTTTTCGGCGCTTTATGTGGTTTCATCCTGGGCGCTTTGGTATGTGGCACCGGGGGGCGAGATTGGCACGCTGTATTGGGCCTTGTTCTTTTTCGGCCTGGCCTTCCTGTCGATGGAGTTTGCCACCATTTTCACCAACGCCCTGATGCCAACGCTGGTGGACGGCGACGAGATGGGGCGGCTCTCGGGCAATGGCTTTGCCTTTGGCTATCTGGGCGGGCTGATTGCGTTGTTCATCATGCTGTTGCTGTTCGCCGAGGGCGCGACTTCGGGCCGCACGCTGATCGGGCTTGATCCGGTTCTGGGCCTCAATGCCGAGGTGCGCGAAGGCACGCGGGCCGTGGGGCCGTTTTCGGCGGTCTGGTATCTGGTGTTCATGATCCCGTTCTTCCTGTGGGTGAAAGAGCCGAAGATCAGCTTTGGCCGCGTCAATCTGACCGGTGTTCTGGGCAGCGTTCTGGACTTCATTCGCGGCCTTGTGCATCGGCGGAGCCTGGCCTCTTATCTGGGATCGTCGCTGTTTTACCGCGACGCGCTGAACGGGCTTTATGCCTTTGGCGGGATCTATGCCTCAAACGTCCTGGGCTGGGAGGTGACGCAGATCGGCATTTTCGGCATTGTCGGCGGGGCGACAGCGGTGTTGACAAGCTGGCTGGCCGGCAAGATGGACAGTCGTCGCGGGCCAAAGCCGGTGATTGTCTGGTCGATCGTGGTTCTGATTGTCGTCTGCACCCTGATCGTCGGCATGGACCGCGATCAGATCTGGGGCGTGCCGCTGGAGTCGGCCTCGTCCACGCCGGACATCATCTTTTTCATCTGTGGCGCGCTGATCGGCGGGGCCGGGGGGCCTTTGCAATCGGCCAGCCGCACGATGCTGTTGCGCCACACGACGCCCGACCGCGCGACCGAGGCCTTTGGCATGTTTGCCCTGTCGGGCAAGGTGGCGAGTTTCCTGACTCCGCTGTTGGTTGGCCTGTTTACCCATTTCAGCCAATCGGCAAGAATGGGCATTGCGCCGGTCATCCTGCTTTTCCTGATTGCTTTGATTCTGCTACTTTGGGTTAACCCAAAAGGTGAGAATGGATGATTGGTCGTTTCGTGTTGATGGGGCTTTTGCTTGCTCCGCTGCCTGCCGGGGCCGAGGGCCTGGCGAACCAGCTGTTCGGCGCCAAGGCCGTGCCAAGCCAGCAAGAGCCGATGCCCATCGGATCTTATGCCAAGGGCTGTTCGGCGGGGTCTGTCGAATTGCCCGAGACTGGGCCGACATGGCAGGCGATGCGCCTGTCGCGTGAGCGCAACTTCGGGCATCCGATGATGATCCAGTATCTGATGGACCTGTCGCAGGAAGCGGCGGCCTTGGGCTGGGGCAAGGGTCTGTATATCGGCGATATCAGCCAGCCGCGCGGCGGGCCGATGACCAGCGGTCATGCCAGCCATCAGATCGGGCTGGATGCCGATATCTGGTGGTTGGCACCCAAACGGCTGAACCTGAGCCGGGCTGAACGGGAGAGCCTGTCGTCTATTCCCATGCGGTCGGCCGATCAGCGGACGGTGACCGACAGTTGGGAGCCGAAGGCGCATACGCTGTTGCGCGCGGCCGCGAGTGATCCGCGGGTGGACCGGATTTTCGTGGCGGCGGCGATCAAGATCGAGATCTGCAAGACCGCGACGAATGGCGACAAGGGATGGTTGCAGAAGATCCGCCCGGTGGCGGGCCATGACGCGCATTTCCATGTGCGGCTGAAATGCCCCAAGGGGGCGCGGCTGTGCGAGACGCAAAAGCCCACAGTGGCTGAATTGTCCAAGGGCGGCATGGGCTGTGATGATACGCTGATGTGGTGGGTGACCGATTATCTGAACCCGCCCAAGGACACCAAGAAGAAGAAACCCAAGGCCGGGGACGAGCCGAAGAAGAAGCATCCGCGCCAGTTCACCATGGCCGACCTGCCGCGCCAATGCCGCGACGTTCTCGCTTCGCCATAACCTTTGGGCTTTTGCTGCTGACCGGGTTTCAGGGCAGCGCCGAGCCACAGCCGCCTGAGGGGTTTCTGGGCCGTTTCGTCTGGCGCATGTCGGATGTCGAATTCGGCGGGCTTTCGGGGATCGAACTGGCCGAGGATGGGCAGAGTTTCGTGGCCTTGGGTGACAAGGGCATGTTTCTGCGCGCCACGGTGCAGCGTGATGCGGACGGCAAGGTGACGCGCCTCGCGGCCGGGCCGATCCGGCCCCTGCGAGCCGAGACAAACGATCAGCCGCTTGCCGGGCGGCGGTCAGATAGCGAGGGGCTGGCGATTGGCCCGGACGGGTTGGCCTTTGTCTCGTTTGAAAACAGAACGCGGGTGGCCCGGCTTGATCTTGAAACCGGGCTGACCCGTGATCTTGAAGGGCATCCCGATTTTGCCCGCCTGCCGCGCAACGGGTCGCTTGAGGCCTTGGCCATTGCACCGGATGGCGCGCTGTTCGCGGTGCCCGAAGATCCGACCGAAGATGCGCCCATGGGGGGCTTTCCGGTGTACCGTTGGGCGGATGGGGTCTGGTCGGTTGCCGCGACCCTGCCCCGCCGGAACCGGTTTCTGGCCGTGGCCGCCGATTTCGGACCGGATGGGCGGTTTTACCTTTTTGAGCGCGATTTCCGACCCTTGGGCGGTTTTGCCAGCCGCTTGCGCCGGTTTGACATCACGCAGACCGGAGAGGTTGGTGGCGAGGTCACGCTTTTCGTCACACCTTTCGCGCTGCATGACAACCTTGAGGGGCTGTCGGTTTGGCGCGACGATCAGGGGCGGCTGGGGGCGACGATGATTTCGGACGACAATTTCATCTTCGTGCAGCAAACCCAGATCGTCGATTATCTTCTGCCCGATTGACCTTCCCCCCTGATTGGCGCTAAGCCGCCGCGTCGCCCCTTTGGGCGCCAAGTCTCCGCGACCTTGTAAAAAACGGAAAAGACATGAAACAGCTTCTGCCCGGCATTCTTGCCATGGCCGCCATCGTTGTGGCCTCGAATATCCTTGTGCAATTCCTGGCCGGTCCCTGGCTGACCTGGGGGGCCTTTACCTATCCATTCGCCTTTCTTGTCACCGATCTGACCAATCGCCTGCAAGGCCCCGCAGCCGCGCGGCGGGTGGTGCTGGTGGGCTTTGGCGTTGGCGTGATCTGTTCGCTGATCGGCTCGCAAATCATGGGCGAGTTCGGCCCGCTGGTGAGCCTGCGTGTGGCCATCGGGTCAGGTGTGGCGTTTCTGGCCGCGCAGCTGACCGATGTGGCGATCTTCAACCGGCTGCGCGCGGGGGCGTGGTGGAAGGCGCCGCTGGTGTCGACGCTGATCTCGTCGTCACTGGATACGGCGATCTTTTTTACCATCGCCTTCTCGGCGGCGCTGAGCGTGCTGGAACCGGCCAATGATGTGTCCTGGGCCGGTGAGATGCTGCCGCTTCTGGGCCTTGGCCCGGTGGTGCCGCTGTGGGTCTCGCTTGCGCTGGCCGATTGGCTTGTGAAACTGCTCATTGCTTTGGCAGCGCTGATTCCGTTTCGCATCATCGTGGCCAAGCTGACGGCACGGGTTGCGTAAAAACTGTTGACGAACACAAAATCTGTGTCACGCTCCTTATATCGGCAACCATTTGAAAGGAGGTGATCCAGTGTCTAGAGTGATATTGGAGAGACGTGTCGGGACAGTCATGGGGGGTGTTTTCTAAGGGCAACCCCTTGGGATACAAACCACAAGATTGGATGATGCTCCTAACTGGCTCATCTCCTTGGATCTCGGAAAAGGTCGCCGCAAATCGGCGGCCTTTTCTCTTTCGGCGGTCTGCAAGGTTCGTTGCAGATAAGACGAATTGGTCCTAGAACTTTTCTCATGCTGTGGATCACGGAAACCCTTCACATTGCCGACTGGGAGTTGTCGGAAAGCTTTGTGCGCTCTTCGGGGCCGGGTGGGCAGAATGTGAACAAGGTGTCCACCGCGGTTGAACTGCGATTCGAGGCGGAACGTTCGCCGCATTTGACTGTGCCGGTGAAGGCGCGGCTTAAACGGATTGCCGGGCGGAAATGGACGCTGGAAGGGGCGATTGTCTTGCAGGTGGAGGACACCCGCAGTCAGGCGCGCAACCGCGAGATCGCGCGGGAGCGGTTGGCCGAGATGATCCGCGCGGCGCTGGTGGCACCGAAACGCCGGATTGCCACCAAGCCGACGCTGGGCAGTCAGCGACGGCGTCTGGCGGCCAAGGTTCAGCGGGGTGAGGTGAAGTCCTTGCGCGGCAAGGTGGGGGATGAGGAATGACCGAAACGCTGGTTGAACGCCGGGCCCGGCTGATGGGGCCGAACGTGCCGACCTTTTACCGAACACCTGTTCATATTGTGAAGGGTGAAGGTGTCTGGCTGTGGGATGCCGCCGGAAACCGCTATCTGGATTGCTATAACAATGTGCCCCATGTCGGCCATTGCCACCCGCGCGTGGTGCGGGCGATCTGCGATCAGGCGGGCAGATTGAACACCCATACCCGCTATTTGCATGACGGTGTGCTGGACTATATCGAGCGGCTGACGGCGACCTTTGGCCATGGCATTTCGCAGGTGATCATGACCTGCACCGGGTCTGAGGCGAATGACATAGCGCTGCGTATGGCGCAGGCGGCGACGGGCAAGACCGGGATCATCGCCACTGATGCCACCTATCACGGCAACACCATGGCGGTGAGCCAGCTTTCCACCCGCAAGCCGCCGATTGGCGGGTGCTGGCCGAATGTGCGGCTGGTGCCTGCGCCGGACAGTCTCAAGCGTCCCGATCCGGATGGGACGATCTTTACCGGGCATGTGGCGCGGGCGGTGCAAGAGTTGGAGGCGGCGGGATTTGGCTGTTCGGGCATCCTGTTGTGCCCGATGTTTGCCAACGAGGGGCTGCCCAGCCTGCCGCCGGGGTGGCTGGACAAGGCCGTGGCGGCCATTCGGGCCGCCGGGGGCATTGTGATTGCCGATGAGGTGCAGCCCGGATTTGGCCGGGCGGGCAGCCATTTCTGGGGGCATGACAGGCTGGGCTTTGCGCCGGAAGTGGTGGTGATGGGCAAGCCTATTGCCAATGGCCACCCGGTGGGCGCGGTAGCGACACGGCCCGATGTCATGGCGGCCTTTCGCAACGCTTTTTCCTATTTCAACACCTTCGGCGGCAATCCCGTTTCGGCGGCGGCGGCGCTGGCGGTCTTGGAGGTGATCCGCGATGAGGGGTTGCAGGAAAATGCCGCCCGCGTCTCGGCCCATGTTGCCCAGCGGATGGCGGTGTTGAGCCACCCGCTGTTGCGCGACACCCGGTCGAACGGGCTGTTCTTTGGCGCCGAGTTCAGTCTTGACGATGGGCAGCCCGCGACGCGGTTCTGCGCCGATCTGGTGGAAGCGATGGTGGCGCGGGGGGTCTTGATGAACGTGATCGGGGCCGGGCGGAACATTCTGAAGATCCGCCCGCCGATGCCGTTCTCGATTGAAAACGCTGACTATTTGATGGACCGCCTGGAGATCGCCCTGCGGGAAACCAGGGTGGCGGCATGATCGAGACGCTTGCCCTTGAAGCGGCGCGATACTGGGGCGGCCACTCGCCCCGCCTGATCCGTAACCGCGAGAACGCGGTTTTCGAGATTGCCCTGCCCTCGGGTCCGGCCGCGCTGCGGCTGCATCGGATGGGGTATCAGTCGGACGCGGCGATCTGGTCGGAGCTGTGGTGGTGTGCCGCGCTGGCGGCCGAGGGCGTGGCGGTTCCGGCCGCCCTGCCCAGCCTGTCAGGCGACCTGCTGGTGACGCTTTCCAATGGCCGAAAGGCAAGCGTGATCGAATGGGTGCCGGGCGAGGCGCTGGGGATCGCGGGCGAACCCTATGACATGCCTTTGCCGCTTCTTTTGGAGCGTCACCGCGCGCTGGGACGTCTGGTGGCCGATTTCCACGCCGCAACCGCCCGGCTGAGCCTGCCCGAGACCTTCTCGCGCCCGCGTTGGGATATTCCGGGCCTTGTGGGCGAGGCGCCGTTCTGGGGCCGGTTCTGGGAGCATCCCGAGGCGACACCCGACCAGTGCGCGACGCTGATCCGCGCCCACGCCTTTCTGCACGCGCGGCTGGAGGCGCACGGAAAGACCGCGCCCATTGTGCCCATCCATGCCGATGTGCTGCGCGAGAATGTATTGGTGAACGATCGTTCGCTTTCGCTGATCGACTTTGATGATTCCGGCTGGGGCTTTGCGCTTTATGATCTGGGCACCGTCTTGTCGCAGAACCTCTATGAGCCGCATTACCCCCAAATCCGCGATGCGTTGATGGAAGGTTACGGCACCCATGATCGCGAGATGGTGGAGATCTTCACGCTTGCCCGCACATGCGCCTCGGTTGGCTGGACCATGCCGCGACTGGCCCCCGGTGATCCGGTTCACCCGCGCCATCTGGCCCGGGCCTGCATGTGGGCCGAGAAGATGTTTTCGCTTTACGCCTGACGCGTTGAATCCTGTTGCCGGGCCAATGGCGGAAAGATAGGGAGCCGTTTGTAACAGATCTGTGACAGGCCCTGCCATGACCATGACTCCAGACCCGATGCAGAACAGATGGAAGACTCTGGACAAGGATCTGGGTCGGCTGAGCCAGTTGGAGCGGGCGACGGCGACGCTTTCCAAACCATCGTTCGCTTTTGGCATCGCGCTGTGTTTCATCATTGTCTGCGCCTGTGCGGCCTATGTGCTGATGGGCGGTACGCCCGGCACGGCGACGCTGGTGGTGGCGGCGGCTTTCGGGGCCTATATGGCCTTGAACATCGGTGCCAATGACGTGGCCAACAATATGGGCCCGGCGGTGGGCGCCAATGCGCTGACCATGGGCGGGGCTCTGGTCATTGCAGCGATTTTTGAAACCGCAGGCGCGCTGATTGCGGGTGGGGATGTGGTCTCCACCATCTCGGGCGGGATTGTCGCGCCCGAGGCGGTGGCCGACCCGAATACCTTTGTCTGGGCGATGATGGGGGCCTTGATCGCCAGCGCGCTGTGGCTGAACCTGGCCACCTGGTTCGGCGCGCCGGTGTCGACCACCCATTCCATTGTGGGCGGGGTGATGGGGGCAGGCATTGCCGCTGCGGGATTTGGGGCGGTTGACTGGGGCAAGATGAGCCAGATCGCCGCCTCATGGGTGATTTCGCCGGTGCTGGGTGGGGTGATCGCGGCGCTGTTTCTGGCCTTCATCAAGGCCACGGTGAACGATGTCGAGGACAAGATCACCGCTGCCCGCCGCTGGGTTCCGCTGCTGATCGGCATCATGGCGGGGGCCTTTGCGGCCTATCTCGCGGCCAAGGGCTTGCGCCGGCTGATCGACGTCAGCCTGAGCGATGCGCTGCTGTTGGGGCTGGCGGTGGGGCTTGTGACCACGCTTGGAATGCGGCCGGTGATCCGGCGGCAGTCGGAAGGGATGGAGAACCGCAAGAAGTCGCTGAAAAAGCTGTTCGCCGTGCCGCTGATCATCTCGGCCGCGCTGTTGTCTTTTGCCCATGGCGCCAATGACGTGGCCAATGCCATTGGGCCCCTGGCCGCGATTGTCCATGCGGTGCAGGACATGGGAACGGCCGAAAAGGTGACGATTCCGCTGTGGGTGATGCTGATCGGGGCCTTTGGCATCTCGTTCGGTCTGATGCTGTTAGGCCCCAAGCTTATTCGGATGGTCGGGTCCGAGATCACCAAGCTGAACCCGATCCGCGCCTATTGTGTCGCGCTGTCGGCGGCGATCACGGTGATCGTGGCCTCGGCGCTGGGCCTGCCGGTGTCGTCCACCCATATCGCGGTGGGCGCGGTCTTTGGTGTCGGCTTTTACCGGGAATGGGAGGCCGAGCGGAAGGCGCGTGCCTTGCAGATCCTGAAGGGTAATCCGGTGCCCCCGGAAGAGCGCAGCCGCCGCAAGCTGGTTCGCCGCGCCCATGTTCTAAGCATCGGGGCGGCCTGGGTCATCACTGTGCCGGTAACGGCGCTTCTGTCGGCGCTCTTGTTCTTGGTGCTGAACGCGGCGTTCTGAAGCGCGGGGTCAGACCTCGACCGCCTGGGCCACCTGATTTCCCACGCCAAAGACGCGCTTGTAGCGGGCAATCTGATCGGCCGGGCCCATGGCCTTGGCTGGGTTGTCCGAAAGCTTGACCGTCGGGCGGCCATTGGCGGAAACCGCCTTGCACACCAGAGAGAAGGGCGCGAGCCGATCTTCTGGAACCAGACCGCGGAAATCATTGGTGAGGTTGGTGCCCCAGCCGAACGAGACCTTCACCCGGCCCTGGAAGCGGGCAAAGAGACGCTCGATCTCGGCCACGTCAAGGCCGTCGGAAAAGATCACCAGCTTGGTCTTGGGGTCCTCGCCGCGCTCTTGCCACCAGCGGATGGCGGTCTCGGCCCCGGCGGCGGCATCGCCGCTGTCGATGCGGATCCCGGTCCATGAGGCCAGCCAGTCAGGCGCGTTCTTGAGAAAACCTTCGGTGCCATAGGTGTCGGGCAGGATGATCCGCAGATTGCCGTCATGTTCTTCGTGCCAGTCGGCGAGAACCTGATAGGGCGCCTGGGCGAGTTCGGCGTCGGTATCGGCCAAGGCTGCATAGACCATGGGCAGTTCATGGGCATTGGTGCCGATCGCCTCGATGTCGCGGCGCATGGCGATCTTGCAGTTCGACGTGCCGATGAATTTCGTCCCCAGCCCCTCTTGCATGGCCTGCACGCACCAATCCTGCCACAGATGGCTGTGGCGGCGGCGGGTGCCGAAATCGGCGATCTTCAGCCCGTCGATCCCGCGCAGATGTTCGATCTTCTCCCAAAGTTGGGTCATGGCGCGGGCGTAAAGCACCTGCAATTCGAATTTTCCCATGGTTTTCAGCACCGCGCGGCTGCGCAGTTCCATCAGAACGGCCAGCGCGGGGATCTCCCACAGCATCACATCGGCCCAGCGGCCTTCGAAGGTCAGCTCAAACTGGCCGTTGCGCTTTTCCAGATGGTAATCGGGCAGGCGAAGGCCCTCGAACCACTCCATGAAATTGGGGCGGAACATCTGGCGCTTGCCGTAGAACATGTTGCCGCGTAGCCATGTGCTTTCGCCGCGCGTCAGCGAAAGCGAGCGCACATGGTCAAGTTGCTCGCGCAGTTCGCCCTCGTCGACCAGGTCGGCAAGGCGGACCTTCGTGCTGCGGTTGATCAGGCTGAAGGTGACATGGGTATCCGGCTTGTTGCGGAAAATGGATTGGCACATCAACAGCTTGTAAAAGTCTGTGTCGATGAGAGAGCGCACAATCGGATCAATCCTCCAATTGTGGTTGTGCACCCGTGTGGCGATATCGACCATGGAAGATCTCCCTTTGGCCCGTCTTAAGCCAGATTGCCGGGCGGGGTCAAAGCCTTAGGCTTGCCAGACCACGCCCGCGGCAAGGGTGCTTTTCCGCGCTTCGGCCAGTGACCCGTTCAGGTCAATCGCGCGGCAGGCGCCTTCGACAAGCGTGACCCTATAGCCCAGCTTTGCTGCATCCAGCGCCGAATAGGCGACGCAGTAGTCGGTGGCCAGCCCGACAAGCGTCAGCGTTTTCACCCCCCGTTCTGCCAGATAGCCATGCAGGCCGGTGGCGGTGGTCTTGTCGTTTTCAAAAAACGCCGAATAGCTGTCGATCCCGGCGTGGAACCCCTTGCGGATGACCAGATGCGCCGGATCGGTGTGCAGGGCGCTGTGGAATGCGGCCCCTGCGGTGCTTTGCACGCAATGGGTGGGCCAGAGGACCTGCGGACCATAGGGCATTTCGGTCAGGCTGAAGGGGGCAGCGCCGGGGTGATTGGCGGCGAATGAGGCATGATCGGCCGGGTGCCAATCCTGGGTCAGGACCACGCAGGAAAACTCGGCCATGAGAGCGTTGATGCGGGGAATGATCGCATCGCCGCCGGCCACGGCCAGGGCACCGCCGGGGCAGAAGTCGTTCTGCACGTCGATCACGATCAGGGCTTCGTCTGTGCCGCGCATCGGGGCCTCCCTTGGCTGATGGTTCAAGCTAAAGCGGCAAGGGCCCGCTTGGCAACGGTCAAGCTGCGGCCTTGCCGCCTCTTGCCCGCCCGACGCACTTGGCCTATGCCCCGACCATGCTGACCATCGCCGCACTTTACCACTTTACCCGGTTTGACGATCCGGTCGCCCTGCGGGGGCCGCTTTTGGCTTTGTGCATGGCCGAGGGTGTCAAGGGTTCGCTCCTTTTGGCGCGCGAGGGGGTGAATGGCACCATCGCGGGGCCGCGTGCGGGAATTGACGCGGTGCTGGCCCATTTGCGCGCCCTGCCGGGCTGTGCGGGGCTGGAGCATAAGGAAAGCTGGTCCGAAACCATGCCCTTCGGCCGCATGAAGGTGAAGCTGAAGCGCGAGATCGTCACCATGGGCCAGCCGGATGTGGACCCGACGGCGCGTGTGGGCAGCTATCTCTCGCCGGCCGAGTGGAACGCGTTGATCGCCGCGGGTGATGTGGCGCTGATTGACACGCGCAACGACTATGAGGTGGCGATTGGCACCCTCAAGGGCGCGATTGATCCCGACATCCGCACCTTCCGCGACTTTCCGCGTTGGTGGCAGGACAACCGCGCGCGGTTTCAGGGCAAGCGGATTGCCATGTTCTGCACCGGGGGAATTCGTTGTGAGAAGTCCACCAATTACCTGTTGGGGCTGGGTGAAAACGAGGTCTACCACCTGAAGGGCGGTATCCTGAAATACCTGGAAGAGATTCCAGCCGAGCAGTCGCTTTGGGATGGCGAATGTTATGTCTTCGATGGCCGGGTGTCGGTGGGACATGGTCTGGTGCCTGGGCAGTATGACAGTTGCCACGCCTGCCGCCGCCCGCTTTCGCCCGAGGATATGGCGCGCCCGGAATATGAACGCGGCTGCCAGTGCCACCATTGCGTCGCCGAGTATTCCGAGGCCGACCGCGCCCGTTTCCGCGAGCGCCAGCGCCAGATGGATCTGGCCGAGGCGCGCGGCGAACGGCATTTCGCGGGCTGAGCCAAGGCGCGAACCCTTGTTTGCCGGGGCAAAACCGGGCAAGAAAGGTCATGTCGAACCCAAGCCAACCCTTGCGCCGCACGAGGCGGTCATTGCCCATCGCGCTGTTGCGCGCCCGCGAAACCGTGATGGGGCCGATCCGCGAGATGCTGTCGCAGTCCGACATTAACGAGCAGAAATGGCGTGTCTTGCGGGTGCTGGAAGAGCGTGGGCCGACCGAGCTGACGCAGGTGGCCAAGGATGCCTGTCTTTTGCTGCCAAGCCTGACCCGCATCATTCGCGCGATGGAAGACGAGGAGCTGGCGACACGGGCGACCGACCCGGATGATCGCCGCAAGTCGATCACAACCATCACCGAAGCCGGGCGCGCCCTGATCGTGGCGCATATGGCGGAAAGCAATGCGATCTTTGCCCGGCTGGAGCGGGATTTCGGCCATGACAAGCTGGAACAGCTCTTGGACCTGCTGGACGAATTGCAGCGGCTGGACCTTTACAAGCCCTGAGGCTCAGCTCTCAAGGATTGCCAGCGTCACGCAATCCTGCGCCGAAAGCCGAAAGCGGATCCGGTGGGTCTGGCCATGCATCGTGATGGCCATTACACCGGGATCAAGGGCGGTCAGTGCCGCCTCGTGAAAGCCGGGGATGCTGGTCAGCTGGGGCGAAAGTGCCTTGTAAAGGGCCTCTTTGGCCGAAAAGACAAGTGTGAAGAACGTTCCGAATGAAAGCGCGTCGGGGCGCAGGCGCGCTTCGGTTTCCGAAAAGATCGTCGCGGCCAGTTGCATGGCGCGGTCGGTGCTGACCAGCGCCTCGCAGTCCAGACCAAGGCTGCGATACCGTGTCGAGACAGCCGCGATTGCCCTGTCCTTGCTGTGGGTGATCGAGCCGGCCACGCCTTCGGGCCAGACCGGGGCGCAGCCATTGCGGCCTACCGTTTCGGGCAGGCCCGACTGGCGCAGGGCAAGCGCTGCCACCAGCCGCCCGGCAAGGTATTCAGACCGCCGTTTCGCCACGGCCTGCGCGAGGTCTTTGGGCAGGTGCAGGGTGACGGGGCCAAGCGGGCCGTCATGCTGCAGCATCTGCATGTCGCTGACTGCAAAGCCGACATCGCACCATGCAAGATGGGGGTCGCCAAAGGGGTTTTCGGTGCGGATGGGGGCAAGGATCATGGTGGCACCATGCCCTGCGCACAGATGATTTGCAAAGCCCGGCGCAACACGGCATTCAATCGGAAAGATCGGGGCATGGGTATGGAACCACTTTTCCTTGGCGTGGATGGCGGCGGCACCGGATGTCGTGTGGCGATCTGCGATGCGCAGGGCCGGATTCTTGCGCGGGCCGAGGCGGGGCATGCCAATATCGCTTCGTCACCAGAGGCTGCGCTGGGCAATATCCTTGCTGCCAGTGAGGCCGCTTTGGCGCAGATCGGGGCGCAAGGGCTGGGGTCCCGGCTTTGCGCCGGTCTGGGGCTTGCCGGGGCCAACGCCGCTGGCGCAGCGGAATGGCTGGGCGCGCGGCTTCCCTTTGGCCGGGTGCGCATCGTGACCGATGCGGTGACGGCGGTGAAAGGGGCGCTGGGGGACGCCGACGGGATTGTTGCGGCCATGGGCACCGGATCGGTCTTTGCCGAGCAGCGGGCGGGCGTGATGCGCCAGATCGGCGGCTGGGGGCTTGCCTTGGGCGATGAGGGCAGCGGCGCCGTTCTGGGCCGTGCGCTTTTGGCGCGGGCCTTACGCGCCCGTGACGGGGTTGAGCCGATGACGCCGCTTTTGCAGTCGGTGCTGGACGAGTTTGGCACGGCCGAGGCGGTGGTGGCCTTTTCGCTTGTGGCCAAGGGGGGTGACTATGCCACCTTCGCGCCGCGCGTCATCGGCTCGACCGATCCGGCGGCGGTTCAGATCATGGCGCAGGCGGTAAAGGATGTGCGCCGGTCGATTGCCGCCCTGCAGGGAGCCTCCCCCTTGCCGGTGACCTTCATCGGCGGGCTTGGCCCCGGCTTTGCGGCCCATGTTCTTGACTGGCGGCAGCGCCCGGCTTTGGGATCGGCGCTGGATGGGGCCTTGTGGCTGGCGCGGGAGATCGTGGAATGATGCAGGCCTTCACCGGTGCGCGGCTGTTTGACGGGACGGGGTTTCACGCCGATGCGGTCCTGCTAGTGCAAGAGGGGCATGTGGTTGCCCTGGCTGCCGAGGTGCCGGCGGGCGCTGCCGAGATTCGGCTTGCCGGTGGTATTCTGGCGCCCGGATTTCTGGATCTTCAGGTCAATGGCGGCGGCGGCGCGCTTTTTGGCGCCGGGACCGATGCCGATCAGATTGCCCGGCTGTGCGCGCTGCATGGCGGGCTGGGGGCAACCGGGATATTGCCGACGCTGATCACCGATAGGCCAGAGGTGACCGCCCGTGTCGTGGCGGCGGGTGTGCAGGCGGTGGGAAGTCCGGGGTTTCTGGGGCTGCATCTGGAAGGGCCGCATCTTGATCCCCGGCGGAAGGGTGCGCATGATGCTGCGCTGATCCGGCCGATGACGGCTGCCGATCTGGCGCTTTATGTGCAAGCGGCGCAGGAATTGCCCGCGCTGATGATCACGCTGGCCCCGGCCAGCGCGACGCCCGATCAGGTGGCCGCTCTGGTAGCGGCCGGGGTGATTGTCAGCCTTGGCCATGCCGAGGCGACAGCGGTCGAAGCGCAGGCGCTGATCACGGCGGGGGCACAAAGTGCCACGCATCTGTTCAACGCCATGAGCCCGCTACAGGGGCGCGAGCCGGGGTTGGTGGGGGCGGTTCTGGCCTCGGACATCGCGGCGGGGATGATTGCCGACGGGCTGCATGTGGCCTGGGACAGTCTGAAAGTCGCTTGTGCGGCGCGGCGAGAGGGGCTGTATCTGGTCAGCGATTGCATGGCGGTGGCGGGCAGCGATCTGACCGAGTTTCATCTGGGCGGGCGTCGGATCTTGCGGCGCGCGGGGCGGTTGACGCTGGAAGATGGAACCTTGGCCGGGGCCGATCTGACCTTGCCGCAGGCGGTGGGAAACATGGTGCGCCATGTCGGTCTTGCGCCGGAACGGGCGCTGGCCATGGCCACATCCATCCCGGCGGGGGTGATTGGCAGGCCGGATCTCGGGCATTTGCGGCCCGGCGCTCGGGCTGATCTGGTGCATCTGACCGAGGATTTCACGCTGGCCGCCACATGGCGCGGTAGCGCGCGGTTGGCCTGACGATCAGGTAAACCGGTTGTCTCGCGGGAAGCCGCGCGGGGCCATGCGCCCAGCGCTGGCACGCGCGCCTTGCCATTCGGAAAGCTCGGTCTCAGTCCGGGTGCGGCCTGCGGGGTCTTTCCACGACAGGCCGGATGCCAGCGTGAAGGTGGTGGCATCCGACAGGCCGCCATCCTTGTATTTCTGCAGCCGAACGCCCTTGCCCTTGGCCATTTCCGGCAATTCATCCAGAGGAAACACCAGCATCTTGCGGTTGTCGCCCACCACGGCCACGGCGTCGCCCTGCACACGGCGGCAAAGCACGGTTTTCACACCCGCGCCAAGGGTTTGCACCTGTTTGCCGGCCTTGGTCTGCGCCACGACCTCATCAGAGGGCAGGATGAACCCGTCGCCTGCGGTGGACGCGATCAGCCATTTTTCGCCCGCGCGGTGGATCACCAGATCGACGATTTCGGTATCGTTGGGCAGGTCGACCATCAGCCGCACCGGTTCGCCCATGCCGCGCCCGCCGGGCAGGTTGGCGCCAAGAAGCGTGAAGAAGCGGCCATTGGCGGCGACAAGGATGATCTTGTCGGTCGTCTCGGCATGGAAGGCGAAACGGGGGCCGTCGCCGTCCTTGAATTTCTGTTCGGCGGCAAGGTCCAAATGGCCCTTCATGGCGCGGATCCAGCCCATCTGCGAACAGATGACGGTGATCGGCTCGCGCTCGATCATCGCCTCGTAACTCACCTCTTCCACATCGCCCGCCTCGGCAAAGGCGGTGCGGCGGTCGCCCAGACGGGTGTCTTTGCCAAATTGCTTGCGGATGGCTTCCAGTTCCACGCCGATCTGTTTCCACTGGCGGCGGTCGGATTCCAGAAGGTCGGCCAGATCGGCGCGTTCCTTCATAAGGGCGTCGCGTTCGGCGATGAGTTCCATTTCCTCAAGCTTGCGCAAGGACCGCAGGCGCATGTTGAGGATGGCTTCGGCCTGGACGTCGGACAGCTCACCCTCACCCGGGGGGGGCGAGACGTAATCCTTTTCCGAGGTGGCGCGGAGGTGGGTTTTGCCCCAATCCTCGGCCATAAGGGCGCGTTTGGGATCGGCGTCATAGCGGATGATGTCGATGACGCGATCAAGGTTGAGGAAGGTGATGATAAAGCCTTCCAGCACCTCAAGCCGCGCGTCGATCTTTTCAACCCGGTGTTCAGACCGGCGGCGCAGGACGTCGCGGCGGTGGTCGAGGAAGGCGCGGAGAACTTCTTTCAGCGAGCAGACCTTCGGCACCTTGCCGTCGATCAGCACGTTCATGTTCAGGCTGAACCGGCTTTCCAGATCGGAATTGCGGAGGAGCGCGGCCATCAGCACTTCGGGATCGACGGTGCGGGACCGGGGTTCCAGAACGATGCGGATGTCATCGGCGGATTCGTCGCGGACATCGGCCAAAAGCGGGACCTTTTTCAGGTTCACCAATTCCGCCAGCTTTTCGATCAACTTGGACTTCTGCACTTGATAGGGGATTTCGGTGACGATGATCTGCCATGTGCCGCGGCCAAGATCCTCAACCTCCC
Source organism: Alphaproteobacteria bacterium (assembly GCA_016869835.1). Lineage (GTDB taxonomy): Bacteria > Pseudomonadota > Alphaproteobacteria > Rhodobacterales > Rhodobacteraceae > Tabrizicola_A. Next base: position 5,644 of record VGDH01000021.1, on the reverse strand, counting down.
ATTTCGCCCGCGTGCGGAAGGAACCGCGCCCGGTGCGATAGGCGTCCAGAATGGCGTCACGGCTTTCGATGATGACGCCGCCGGTCGGGAAATCGGGGCCGGGGATCAGGTGAACCAGCGCCTCATCGGTGGTGTCTGGGTCTTTCAGGAGCGCGTGGCAGCCCTGGATCAGCTCATCCAGATTATGCGGCGGGATGTTCGTCGCCATGCCGACGGCGATGCCCGACGAGCCATTGGCCAAGAGGTTCGGGAAGGCGGCGGGCATCACCACCGGCTCTTCCAGCGTGCCGTCATAGTTCGGGCGGAAGTCGACGGCGTTTTCGGCGAGACCCTCCATCAGGGTTTCGGCAATCGCGGTCAGCCGCGCCTCGGTATAGCGGCTGGCGGCGGGGTTATCGCCGTCGATGTTGCCAAAGTTGCCCTGCCCGTCCACCAGCGGGTAGCGCACGTTGAAATCCTGCGCCAGGCGCGCCATCGCGTCATAGATCGCAGCATCGCCATGGGGGTGATAGTTGCCCATCACATCGCCCGAGATCTTGGCCGACTTGCGGAAGGCACTTGTCGCCGAAAGCCTAAGCTCGCGCATGGCGTAAAGGATGCGGCGATGCACCGGTTTCAGCCCGTCGCGGGCATCAGGAAGCGCGCGGTGCATGATGGTTGACAAGGCATAGGTCAGATACCGCTCGCCAATGGCGCGGCTAAGCGGTTCCGAGACCGTCATGGGCTCTATATTGTCGTCATCATCAAGCGTGGACATGGATGTTGTGTATTCGGGCCAGCGGCGCGGGTCCAGCATGAAAAATGTGGCGATAATGCGGCAGGGTGGAAGAATAGGTTATCTTTCCCCTCAACCGAGCCGCGAATCATGGTATCGCACCGGTAATTTGATGAATGGGGTTTTCATGTTTCGGTGGTTGGCGGTCTTGTGTGTGGGGCTTTACCTCGCGATGCTGATCGGGGGTGAGGATCGCGGTCAGGTCAGATTTGGTCTGATGCCGCAAGAGGCCGATACGCAGGATGCCTTCATGGTCGTTCAAGGGGCCGCTTCCCCTGTCCAGGCCCGGCCTGCCCAGACGGACGCTGCGGATCTACAGGTTGTCGCGGCCTCATTTGCCCCGGAAAGGCCCCTGATGGTGATCCCCGCCCCGGATGCGACCGTGCCGGTGGCGCTGGATGTGAGCGAGCCTATTGTGGAAGAGGTGCCGGGTCGGGTGTTTTATGTGAACGCCTCCAGCGTGAATGTGCGCGAGGGCCCCGGCAAGGATCATGCCGTGATCGACCGCCTGCCGCAGGGCGAGGCGGTTCTGGTGCTGGTGGAAGGCGAAGGGCCGGAAGGCTGGTCGCTGGTGCGGGTCGAAGGGGATGGTATCGAGGGCTATGTCGCATCGCGCCTGTTGAGCGAGTAGAAGCTCCAACCTTGGCGCGTGGTGCGATCCCCGGCTTTCCCTGCGGGCCAATCCCGCCTAAACCATGCTGCAAACCCCAGTTGGAGGCATGATGCAGCGTTCCGTTCTGATGACCGGCTGTTCTTCGGGCATTGGCCTTGATGCCGCCCGCACCCTTGCCAAACGCGGATGGCGGGTCTTTGCCACCTGCCGCCAAGAGGCCGATTGCGCGCGCCTGCGGGCCGAGGGTCTGGAGAGTTTCGTTCTGGATTATGCCGATGAGGCCAGCATCGAAGCTGCGGTGGCCGAGACGCTTTCGCGCACCGGCGGGTGGCTGGATGCGCTTTACAACAATGGTGCCTTTGCCTGCCCCGGCGCGGTTGAGGATTTGCCGCGCGGCGCCCTGCGCGAGATCTTCGAGACCAACCTTTTTGGCTATCACGACCTGACGCGGCGGGTCATTCCCGTGATGCGTGCGCAGGGCCATGGGCGGATTGTCAATTGTTCGTCGGTGTTGGGGCTTGTCGGTGCCAAGTGGCGGGGGGCCTATGTCTCGACCAAGTTCGCGCTGGAAGGTTTGACCGATGTCTTGCGCTTTGAAATGGCGGGGACGGGGATTGATGTCATCCTGATCGAGCCCGGCCCTATCGGGACCGAGATCCGCGCCAAGGCCATTCCGCATTTCGAGAAGTGGATCGACTGGGAGAACTCGGCCCGGCGCGAGGAATATGGCGCGCTGCGCGGGCGGCTTTACGGGGTGAAAACCAAACCCGACGCCTTCGAACTGCCGCCTGAGGCGGTGACGAAAAAGCTGATCCACGCGCTTGAATCGGCACGACCACGGGCGCGGTATTATGTGACGGTGCCGACCTATATCGCGGGCATCGCGCGCCGCTTGCTGCCGACGCGGGCGCTGGATTGGCTGGTCACGCGCGGCTGACGTTGCCCCTTGGCGCGTTGGGCGTTAGAAGCGGGGCATTGATGGAAGGGCGGGGTTGATGGGCGCGCGAAAACCGGTTGTTCTGTGTATTCTGGATGGCTGGGGGATCGGCCCCGATCCGGCCACATCCGCCCCGGCGCAGGCGCATGTTCCGCACTTCAACCGGCTGTGGCAAACCTGTCCGCATGCGACGCTGACCACCTTTGGCCCTGATGTCGGCTTGCCCACCGGGCAGATGGGCAATTCCGAGGTTGGCCATACCAATATTGGCGCGGGCCGCGTGGTGGCGATGGATCTGGGGGCGATTGATCTGGCGGTCGAGGATGGCTCTTTCGCCCGGAACCCGGCGCTTCTGGACTTTGCGGCGCGGGTCAAGGCGGCGGGTGGCACGGCGCATCTGATGGGGGTTGTCTCGGATGGCGGGGTGCATGGGCATATCGCGCATGTGATTGCGGCGTGTCGCGCGCTGACGGCGCTCGGTCTGCCGGTTGCACTTCATGCCATTACCGATGGTCGGGATGTGGCACCGTCATCTGCCGTGACCTTTGTCACCGATCTGGAGGCGGCTTTGCCTGCGGGGGCAAAGGTCGCGACCGTTATCGGCCGCTATTGGGCGATGGACCGTGACAACCGTTGGGAGCGGGTTTCACGAGCCTATGAGGCGATGGTGAATGCCCGTTCGGAAACCCATGCGGCGACGGCGTCCGAGGCCGTGCGGCTGTCTTATGCAAAAGAGGAAACCGATGAGTTCCTTGCCCCCAGGGTGATCGGCGAATACGCGGGGGCCAGGGATGGCGACGGGTTTTTCTGCCTGAATTTCCGCGCCGACCGGGCGCGTGAGATTCTGGCGGCCTTGGGCCAGCCTGATTTCAATGGTTTTGAAACCGGCACGCGACCCCAGTGGTCGGCCTTGCTGGGTATGGTGGAGTATTCCACCGGGCATAACGCCTATATGGCGACGGCCTTCCCGAAGCGGGTGATCGTGAATTTCCTTGGAGAATGGGTTTCTAAACAGGGGCTTACCCAGTTTCGGCTGGCCGAGACCGAGAAATATCCGCATGTGACGTTTTTCCTGAACGGCGGGCGCGAGGTGCCGTTTGAGGGGGAAGAACGTGCGATGCCGGCCTCGCCCAAGGTGGCGACCTATGACTTGCAGCCCGAGATGAGCGCGGCGGAAGTGGCCGATCATCTGGTGTCGGCCATCGAACGCGGGTTTGATCTGATCGTCGTGAACTTTGCCAACCCCGATATGGTGGGCCATACCGGCAGCTTGCCTGCCGCCATCAAGGCCTGCGAGGCGGTGGATCAGGGGCTTGGCCGCGCGCTGGGGGCCTTGCAGGCCAAGGGCGGGGCGATGATCGTGACGGCGGATCATGGCAATTGCGAAATGATGCTCGATCCGGTGACGGGCGGGCCGCATACGGCGCATACGGTCAATCCGGTGCCGGTGATTCTGGTGGGCGGGCCGGACGGTGCGACCCTGCGGCCGGGCGGGAGGCTGGCCGATCTGGCGCCGACGGTGTTGCAGTTGATGGGCCTGCCCCAGCCGCCCGAGATGACCGGGGAAAGCCTGATCGCATGATCCGCGCCGCCGCCCTTTGCCTTTGCCTTGCTGCCCCTGCGGCCCATGCGGGCGTGGCCGAGGATGCGGCAGCGGCGGCAGCGGCGCTGCAAGCCTCGGTGCAGGCTTTGCAAGAGGCGGAAAGTGGCAAGGATCGGGTTGCGGCGCTGACCGCCACAATCCGCGCCTATGAAGAAGGGATGGCCGCGCTGCGCGAGGCGCTGCGGCAGGCTGAATTGCGGCAAGAGGCGTTGGAACTGCGGTTTCAGACTGAACGTGACCGGATCGCCCAGCTGCTCGGGGTGCTGTCCACGCTTGAGGCCGAACCGGGGCCCTTGCTTTTGCTGCATCCGACCGGGCCTTTGGGCACGGTGCGTTCGGGCATGATGCTGGCCGATGTCACCCCGGCGCTGCAGGCCGAGGCCGAACGGCTGCGGGCCGATCTGACCGAGCTCAAGGACCTGAGAGCGCTGCAACAGGCAGCGGGAAAGACCCTGTCGGATGGGCTTGCCGCCGCGCAGGATGCGCGTTCGGCGCTTAGCCAGGCGATTTCGGACCGCACCGAACTGCCGCGCCGGTTCACCGAGGACCCCGAGGTGCTGCGCGATCTTCTGGAAAGCGCCGATACGCTGGATGCCTTTGCGGCTGGTCTTGCGCTGGACGATACTGGCAGCACGGCCTTTGCCGATGCCAAGGGCCGGCTTGCCTTGCCGATGCTGGGCAATGTGCTGCTGTCCCCCGGCGAAACCGATGCGCGCGGTGTCACCCGCCCCGGCTTGACCCTGGCCACACGGCCCGGCGCCCTGGTCATTAGCCCCTGGGCTGCGACGATCCGCTATACCGGGCCGCTTCTGGACTACGGAAACGTGATGATCCTTGAGCCCGGAGGCGGCTATCTTCTGGTGCTTGGCGGGCTGGATCAGGTCTATGGTGGCGTTGGAGACGTGGTGGCGCGGGGTGCGGCCTTGGGTCTCATGGGGGGGCGGGATCAGGTGGATGCGGACTTTCTGGCCGATGCTGCAGAAGGTGGTGGTGTCCAGGGCACGGAAACGCTTTATATGGAACTTAGGCAAGGTGCCGAGCCGGTAGACCCGACCGAGTGGTTCACCGGATTGGCCGAAGCAAGGGAATGACGCTCTGATGAAGAAGATTGCACTGGCGGCCCTGGGGGGCACGCTTGCAGGCACGATCCTGACAACCCAGGTTGCGGGCCCGCTGATCGCCCAAGAGGCGGAAAAGACCGTTTCGGTCTATGAACAGCTTGACCTCTTTGGCGACATCTTCGAGCGCATCCGCGCGGAATATGTCGAGGAAGTGGATACCGAAAAGCTGGTCGAGGCGGCGATCAACGGCATGCTTACCTCGCTTGATCCTCATTCCAGCTATCTCTCGGCCAAGGATTTCGACGAGATGCAGGAGCAGACCCGCGGCGAGTTCGGGGGCCTTGGCATCGAGGTGACGCAAGAGGACGGTTTTGTGAAGGTGGTGGCGCCGATGGATGGCACGCCTGCCGACAAGGCCGGGATCAAGGCGGGCGATTTCATTACCCATGTGAATTCGGAATCGGTTCTGGGCCTGACACTGGATGATGCGGTGGACAAGATGCGCGGCCCGGTCGGGTCAGAGATCATCATCACCGTGGTGCGTGAAGGCGTGGCCGAGCCTTTTGACGTTTCGATCATCCGCGACACGATCAAGATGGTGGCGGTAAGGCCGCGCCTTGTGGACAACACGGTTGTCTTGCGCATTTCCACCTTC